>NZ_KI914620.1:112663-123535 GCF_000520475.1 Arthrobacter sp. 35/47 | reverse complement strand
GTGTTCATGACGGTCAGGAGGTACTCAAACTGCTCATCGGTGGCGCCGATCTCCAGGAAGTGCAGGCCATGACGCCTACCGCGCAGGAAGACGCCCTGCCTGGCCCGGAGGACCTTCTCCGTCGGTTCCACGCCGTCCTGGTCGATCACGCTTTCCCAACGCCGGGCAAGGACCCGCAGCACGTCCTCATCAGACTCCACGGCCTGGCGGACCAGGTGTTCCTCCATGGCCTCCACCTGGCGGCCGGTCGCGACAGCCCGGACACGGTGAACGGCGTCCCTGATCACCATCGCCGCCCGGGTGCTGAACGCTCCGGCACGCGTTGCAGCAGCCAGGGCAGGCAGCGGAGCCTGGACCGGTGCACCCGGCCCCGGAACCTCGGGAAGCACGTCCTGGCCCAGCCGCAACCGGCGGTTCGCCTCGGAACGGCTGACCCCGAGCTTCGCCCGCAGGTACTCTGCCGTACCCTTATGGGCTTCCTGGGCGTCCGTGGCGGCAAGTGAGTGGTCTTCGGTGGCCCGGGCAACCAGGGTCTGAAGGTGATCCACCACCCGGGAGATCTCCTCCACCCCGACAAGAGCCGCAACAACCTCCTCCCGGTCCAGGAGGAGGTAACCCGTTTCGAAGTGGTGGGCGAAAGCCAGCAAATCCGAACGCATTCCACGCAGGAGAGAATCATCTTCCCCGTGGTGTTCGAGCAATGCGACGGCCATACCAAAATATTATCGAAGACACGTACTAATACCGCCCAAAACCCGGCAATGTGGAGGAGCAGTCACCCACAACTTATCCACACACCCAAGCGGGGCCTGGGCCGGGAACCGGGTCAACGTCAGCAGCCATGCGATCGACGGTCAAACAGATAAGCAGTCAGGCAGCCCGAGCGGTCAAGCCGCCGAGCGCCAAACCCGTCAAGCGGTCAAGCAGCCGAGCGCCCACCCGGTCAAGCGGTCAAGCGGTCAAGCCGCCGAGCGCCAAATCCGTCAAGCGGTCAAGCGTCAACCATCAACCCGTCAGGCAGTCAGACCCAGCGAACTCATCCGCCGGGAATGGTTACGGGTGAGCTGCGCGAACAACTGGGCGGTACCCCGCTCCTGCTCTGCGGCATTCCCCTCGAACAGCAGACCGCCAAGGAATTCACGCTCGATCCCCACCCGCTGCGCCTGGGTCAGCGCCTCCCCCACCAGGCGCCGGCCCCAGAGTGCCAGCCGCGAGGCGAGCCGCGGATCGTCGGACAGTGCCGCCTTCAACCGAGCCTGCAGCAGGCCGCCCTGCTCGGCTGTTGACTGGATGCGCGCAATCAGCTCCCGGGTGGCATCGTCGAGGTGCTCGGCCAGTGCGGTGTAGAAGTCCCCGGAAATCGCGTCTATGACGTAGGCCTTCATGAGGGACTCGTACCAGTCAGCCGGGCGGGTCCGCTCGTGGAATGAGTCGATTGACGCCTGGAAGGGACGCATGGCTTCCTCCACATCGACGCCCAGTCCGGCGAGGTGTGCGCTGACCATCTCGAAGTGCTCGAACTCCGTGACGGCGAGCCGCCCCAGGGCTGCACGGTCCTGCAGCGTTGGAGAGAACCGCGCGTCGGAGGACAACCGCTCGAACGCAGACAGCTCACCGTAGGCCATGACGCCGAACAGGTCGATGACAAACTGGTTGAACGCCCCCGTACCGGTGCCGGAAGGGGTTGCCGACGCAGCGTTCGCCTGGGATTTCGGGTGCAAGGCAGTCATGGAGACAAGGGTACCCGCGTGCGGATTGCGTGCAGCGTGTTAGGGACGGCGGGCCGCCGGGTGTATTACGGTGGGCAATGTGCCGTATTCGCATCTGGATCTGAGCAACCGGGATTCCCAGGTTCAGCTCACAGCCGCGCTGGAGAATCTCCGGCAGGAGCTCGACCTGCGCACGGAATTCCCGCCGGAGGTACTCGCAGAGGCTCAGTCTGCGGTCGCTGCCTCCACCATGCCGGAGCGCGATCTCACCGGGCTCGGCTTCATCACCGTCGATCCCCCCGGATCAACGGACCTGGACCAGGCCTTCCATCTGGAGCGCGCAGGCTCGGGCTACCGGGTCTGGTACGCGATCGCTGATGTTCCGACGTTTGTTGCCCCCGCCGGTGCCATAGACGTTGAGGCGCGCCTGCGCGGTCAGACCATGTATGCGCCGGACGGCCGGATTTCCCTTCATCCCGAGGTCATTGCCGAGGACGCGGCCAGCCTGCTGCCCGGGCGTGAGCGGCCGGCCTTCGTCTGGGAGTTCGAGCTGGACGAGGACGCGCAGGTGCAGTCCGTCAACCTCCGGCGGGCAGCCGTGAAGAGCCGCGCCCAGCTCACCTACGAACAGGTGCAGGAAGACCTCGATTCCGGCGGCGCCGCGGAAAACCTCATTCTGCTGAGGGAAATCGGAACCAAGCGCATCGCCCTGGAAAAGGAGCGCGGCGGCGCCAGCCTCAACCTGCCGGAGCAGGAAATAGCGCACGACGGCGAACGGTACTTCATCGTGACGCGTCCCCCGCTTGCCGCTGAGGACTGGAACGCACAGCTCTCACTCATGACCGGCATGGCGGCCGCAGAGATCATGCTTGGGGGCGGCGTCGGGATTCTCCGTACCATGCCGGCTCCGGACGAAGCTTCGCTCGCCCGTTTCCGACACCAGGCCCGCGCGCTGGGCCGTTCCTGGCCGGCCGGAGTACCGTACGGTGAATTCCTGCGCAGCCTGGACACCTCGGATCCCCGCCAGCTTTCCCTCATGCACGCCGCAGCCTCGCTGTTCCGGGGCGCCGGCTACACCGCGTTCGACGGCGACCTGCCGGACGCGGTCGAGCAGGCAGCCATCGCAGCGCCCTACGCACACACCACTGCACCACTGCGCCGGCTCGTTGACAGGTTTGTGCTGGTGACCTGCGAAGCCCTGTGCGCCGGCGACGAGGTGCCTACCTGGGTGCGCGATGCGCTGCCGCAACTGAACTCGCTCATGTCCGCCTCCAACCAGCTGGCCTCCCGGCTCGAGAGCGGTGCGGTTGCAGCCGTGGAGGCGGCGCTCCTGAGCAACCAGGTCGGCGAGGAATTCAATGCCGTCGTCATTACCGGCTCCAGGCCTACCCCGGACGTCCCTGCGGCATCCGGAGCCAGCCGGGCACCCGGGACGGGCACTCCGGCCCCGGACTCTCCAGCGGCCGCGGGTCATCCGGAAACCGCGCCCTCGGCTCCTGGTTCTCCAGCCACCACGCGTTCGGCGGCCGTCTCCGGCAACGGCAGCAAAAGCGGCACAACCAATTCCAACGGAAGCGGAAACGGGAACGGGCGCAACGGCAATGGTGTCCCGCACGGGGTTGTCCAGCTCGCCGACCCGGCGGTCGAGGCGCGGTGCGACGGCGTCATGACCGCCGGTGACGAAGTGCGTGTGCGGCTCGTGACCGCTGATATCGCCCGGCGGGAACTGCGTTTCGAACTGGTCGGCAAGGTTGCGGCTGCGGCGCCGTCGTCGGAAAGTCAAACCGCGGCAGGGTAGACTTGGTGGCGTAGTAATGGATGCCCGGTCGTTCTTGATGAACTTTTGTCGTTCACTCGACCCGCAATACCTACGCGATCTTGAGTTTTTCCCAGCTCGATGCGGAACGTTCCGCTCCCGAGCCGCAGTTGATAGCCCGCGATCGGCTTCCACTGGACGCCCTGCTTCGTCCTGCTCCGAGCGGACCCTCGCGGTCCGGCGTTGAGCCCGGCGGCGGCAGTGCCTAATCGAAACGGTAGTAAATAGTGACCACAGACAATCACCACCTGCATGCAGACAACAGCGACGACGAAATCTTCGTAGAAGACACCCTCGTCACCACTGAAGAACCGCATCAGGAAGCCCCCGAGACGTTCGCCGACTTCAACGTCCGCGCCGACATTGTCGAGTCCCTCGCGGACGCGGGCATTGTGCACCCCTTCCCCATCCAGGCAATGACCCTCTCCATTGCGCTCGGAGGCCATGACATCATCGGCCAGGCCAAGACGGGAACCGGCAAGACCCTCGGTTTCGGCGTTCCCGCCCTGCAGCGCGTGGTCGGCCCCTCGGATGAGGGATATGAGAAGCTGCCTGCTCCAGGTGCTCCACAGGCCCTCATCGTTGTCCCCACCCGTGAACTGGCCGTCCAGGTTGCCGATGACCTGACAAAGGCCGCAAAGAAGCGCAACGCCCGGATTGTGACCATCTACGGCGGACGCGCCTACGAGCCGCAGATCGAGGCGCTCAAGCGTGGGACCGAAGTGGTGGTGGGTACTCCCGGCCGCCTGATCGACCTGTACCGCCAGAAGATCCTGTCGTTGAAAAACGTCCGCATCGTAGTGCTGGATGAGGCGGACGAAATGCTGGATCTCGGGTTCCTCCCCGACGTCGAGACGCTCATGTCGGCCACCCCGGCCGTCCGGCAGACCCTCCTGTTCTCCGCCACCATGCCGGGCCCCGTGGTCGCCATGGCGCGCCGCTACATGTCCCACCCGACCCACATCCGCGCCGCTGATCCCGAGGACGACGGCGCCACCAAGAAGGACATCCGCCAGGTCATCTACCGCGCGCATAACCTGGACAAGGATGAAGTGGTGGCCCGGATCCTCCAGGCCCGCGGACGCGGACGCACCATCATCTTCACCAAGACCAAGCGCACAGCGGCCAAGCTCTCCGAGGAACTGGTGGACCGCGGCTTCGCAGCCGGCGCCATTCACGGCGACCTCGGCCAGGGAGCCCGGGAGCAGGCGCTGCGCGCCTTCCGCGGCGACAAGATCGACGTCCTCGTGGCAACCGAGGTGGCGGCGCGCGGCATCGACGTTGAGGACATCACCCACGTCATCAACTTCCAGTGCCCGGAAGATGAGAAGGCCTACCTGCACCGCGTCGGCCGTACCGGCCGCGCAGGGAAGAAGGGCACCGCCGTCACATTCGTGGACTGGGACGATGTCCCCCGCTGGGGCCTGATCAACAAGGCGCTCGGGCTGGACCAGGCCGAGCCGGTGGAAACCTACTCGTCCTCGCCCCACCTCTACACCGACCTCGACATCCCCGAAGGCACCAAGGGACGCCTGCCCCGCAATCAGCGCACGCTTGCCGGGATCAATGCGGAGAAGCTTGAGGACCTCGGCGAGACCGGCAAGAAGAACCGCTCGGGTGACCGTAGCCGGTCCGCCGGGCAGGGCCGCCGGACCGGTTCCGAGGAACGCCGGACCGGTTCCGATGAAAAGGCGGGAGGCCGTCGTCGTACCCGCGGGTCCTCCGGAGAGGACCGCACCGCAGCCGACAGCAGCGCCAAGCAGACCGAGCGCACTGACCGCCCGCAGCGCAACAGGTCGCGGACCCGCCGCCGCAACGGCGAGGTCATCTCCAAGCCGGCCGCAGAGAGCTAAGCACCGCGTGGGGAACTCAGCGGTCCACCCGGTCTGGCGGCCGGATGGACCCAACCTCGTGGTGGAAGCGGACAATCTGGAATACCTTTCCGGGCTGCCCGGCGATTCCTTCACCATGATCTATGTGGACCCGCCGTTCAACACCGGGCGTGCGCAGCGCCGGCAGCAGACCTCGATGGTGCGCAGTGCGCCCGGAGCGGGTGACCGGGTGGGATTCAAGGGGCTGAGCTACTCCACGGTCAAGGGCATGCTGGCCAGCTACGACGATGCGTTCGAGGACTACTGGGACTTTCTCGTGCCGCGCCTGGCTGAGGCGTGGCGGTTACTGGCGGACGACGGCACGCTCTACGTACACCTCGACTACCGCGAAGTGCACTACGCGAAAGTGATGCTGGACGTCCTCTTCGGGCGGGAGTGCTTCCTCAACGAGATTATCTGGGCCTACGACTACGGGGCCCGCGCCCGCCGCCGCTGGCCGGCGAAACACGACAACATCCTCGTGTACGTGAAGAACCCGGACGGGTACCACTTCGACAGCGCCGAAGTGGACCGGGAGCCCTACATGGCGCCCGGCCTCGTCACGCCCGAGAAGGCCGCCCTCGGCAAACTCCCCACGGACGTCTGGTGGCACACCATCGTCTCGCCGACGGGCAAGGAAAAGACCGGCTATCCCACCCAGAAGCCCGAGGGCCTGGTACGCCGCGCGGTTGCAGCGAGCAGCCGCCCCGGCGACTGGGTGCTGGACTTTTTTGCCGGGTCCGGAACCCTCGGCGCAGTCGCAGGAAAGCTGGAGCGGCGCTTCGTCTGCATTGACAGCAACCCGCAGTCCATTGAGGTCATGAGCCGGCGGCTCGCGCCCTGGCTCGGGAGCACGGCGGAACCGGGCGCTGCCGACGCCGAATCCGGCTGGACCAATCCCTCCGCCGCCATCGGGTAACTGTCACCGACGAAACCACCAGGGACTCGCTACCGGATAACGCTGCTCCCGGTGGCCAGCTCCTCGAGCCGCTCGAACACTTCCGGCTGGGTGAGGTTCTCCCCCAGCCGGTTCGGTTTTCCGGTCCCGTGGTAGTCGCTGGAACCGGTGACCAGCAGGTTGTTCCGGGCGGCAATCCGCCGCAGTTCTGCGCGCCCTTCCTCGGGATTGTCGCGATGGTCGATCTCCAGGCCGAGCAGGCCGGCGTCAATCATTTCCGCTGTCACGTCGCTGTCGACGATGCGGCCCCGCGAGGACGCCACAGGATGCGCAAACACGGGGACGCCGCCGGCCTCCCGGACCAGGGCAACAGCGTCTGCCGGGTGCGGCGCATAGTGCCCCACCCAGTACCGGGAGCGGGCGCTCAACATGCTGCCGAAGGCCTCGCTCCGGGTGGCAACGACCTTCAGCGCGACCAGGGTGTCGGCAATATGCGGCCGCCCGATGGTGGCACCCTCGGCAACGTGCTCCAGCACATGAGACCAGGAGATCGGGTAGTCCGCCGAGAGCTTCTCCACCATCCGTTCGGCCCGGGTCAGCCGGGCATCCCGGGAGCGTTCCACCTCCGCGAGCAGTCCCGGGTGGGAGGGATCGTGGAGGTAGGACAGCACGTGCACGCTGATGCCGGTGTCCGTGCGGCAGGACACTTCCATTCCGGGTACCAGCGTCAGGCCCAGCGCGCGCGCCTCCTGCGCTGCCTCTGCCCACCCCGCGGTCGAGTCGTGGTCGGTGAGGGCGACGACGTCCAGCCCGGCAGCTGCAGCCGCGCGCATGACGTGCGCGGGGCTTTCAGTACCGTCGGACACGGTGGAGTGGGCATGCAGGTCGATTCTCACCAAACAACTGTAAGCCCGTATTTCACTCTCCGCTTCGCATCAGGTCCGCGTAGACGGCTCCACCCTGTGGTCCGGGATGGATCCCGTCGGGGGCAAAGTCGGTGGCCTGCCGGGAGGCGGCGTCCCAGTCGCGCAGTTCCACGTTGTCCCGGTTTTCGGCGAAGGCCCGTAACGCATCATTGACCGACGGAATCCAGGGGCGCTCACCGTGCGCAGTGATGAGGACGAGGCGGCGATCCGGGCCGATTGCCTCAAGGAGCTCGTCGAGGACTGCCGGATCAAACTCCCCGTTTGTCCCGAGCCCGATCACCACAACCTGCCGCAGCCGGCCCTGCCGTTCGAGTTCCGCCGCGAAACCGGGCGCGTCCGTCATCTGGCGGCCAACCTCCGCCTGCACATCGATTCCGGGCAGCGACTCCACCAGTTGGGGTGCGGCTGCGAGCATCACCGAGTCCCCGATGGCCGTGACTGCTTTCCCGTCGAGAGCGCTCTGCGCGGGCTCGTCCTGTCCTTCCGCGGGAGTGGACGGGGCCGGTGCCGGCTCCGGAGCGGGCGTACGCGCAGCGGCGGCAGCGGCCTCCCGCGCGGCGTTCCGGCCCGCGGCGAGTTGTTCCTCAAGCTGCGTTTTCTCAGGCGACAGTGCAACGGCCGCACCCGCGAGGACGGTCATTGAGGCCAGCGCCGCGGTGCCGCCGACCAGCGCCGGCCGGATCTGCCGCGCGCGCCACGAGCCCAGGTACCCCGTCCCGGACCGCCGCAGGCCCCGGGCCAGAACCGGCCTCTCCACGTATCGCCAGCTGACCGCCGCGCAGCCCAGCGTGAGGGGCACGACGGCGGCAGCAGCCCAGTGGTCAGCGCCGGGCGGCAGCCACCCGGCCACGAGGACGGTCCACGGCCAGTGCCAAAGGTAAATACCGTAGCTGCGCCTGCCGAGCCACTGCAGCGTGCGTCTCGAAAGCAGCTCGGCCGCAGCACCCGAGGAATGGCGCAGGAGCGCCACGACCAATACTGCCACCGCGCTGAAGGCGAACATTCCGCCCTGGTAGGCAGCAGCGCCGTCGTCGGGCAGGACGCCGAAGAACACTCCCAGCGCCGTCAGGCCGACGGGCAGCGCAACGCGGTTCGCCGCTTCACTCACCAGCGGGCCCGTCCGGGCTCCGGCGAGCGCCAGCCAGGCGCCTAGGAGCAGTCCGAAACCATGCGTATCGGTACCGAAGTACAGGCGGCTCGGATCAGCTCCCGGCGAGAATTGGAGGGCCATGAGTCCGCCGCTCAGCAGCGCGGCGGCGAGGACCAGGAACGCGAAGGGCAGCGGGACAGCGGATCCGGCCCTCCCGCGCCCGAGTTTCCACAGGGCCAGAAGCAGCAGCGGCCAGAGGAGGTAGAACTGCTCCTCCACGGCCAGGGACCACAGGTGCAGGAGCAGCGGCGGCTCGGATTCGGCGAAGTAGGACCCTCCGGAGACGACCTGCACCCAGTTGGTGCTGAAGGTCGCTGCGCCGGCGGCCTGGGTCTTGAGGGTCCGGTCCGCTTCGGTGGGGAACAGGAGCACCAGGGTGAAGCTCACCAGCACAACCGGAATCAGCGCGGGCACGATCCGCCTGAGGCGCCGCTGCCAGAACGCGCCGAGATCGAGCCTGCCCGAGCGGTGCAGTTCCTCCGCCGCCAGGCTGGTGATCAGGAAGCCGCTCAGGACAAAGAAGAGGTCGACGCCGAGAAACCCGCCGGGCAGCGCACCGGGCGCAAGATGGTAGGAAACCACGGCGATGACGGCGATGGCCCTCAGCCCGTCCAGCGGCTTGTTTCGTTCCCTCACAACGTTTTCCGGCATGGGTCCTTCGGTGGTCGGCGTCTCGTGTCCCCCGGGCCACCTTACAAAAAGCCCGGCCGGAGCAGCACTACCGGCCCTGCGCGTGGCGCCGGAACCGGCCTGACCCCCGGTCCGGGATGTTTGGCTCACTCCGCAGGCCGGTGAGACGATGGGCGGGTGAGTACAGCAGAGAACACCCCATCAGCAGTCACCGCCACCGCGGCCGGGGGCGGCAACGACGCCACGCCCGCCACGCCGGAGGGCCAGCCGCTTTCCAGCCGCAACGAGAACCGGTCGCAGCGGCCGGATTCGGATGCCTTTAAAACCTTCATGAGCGCGCATTGGGCACCGAAAGGAACAGAGCTGCCGGCGGAAGCAGAGGTGGCGCCCTATGCAGCCCAGCGCCGCCTGAAGATCTCCCGGCAGTTCCCGGGGGAACGACTGGTCATTCCCGCCGGCCCCCTGAAGGTCCGCTCCAATGACACCGACTACCGCTTCCGCCCCCACTCCGGCTTCGCCCACCTCACTGGTCTCGGTCTGGACCACGAGCCCGACGCCGTCCTTGTGCTGGAGCCCACCGCGGAGGGAGCCGGCGACGATGGCGGCAACCACACTGCCACCCTGTACTTCCGTGAACTGGCCGGCCGGGACAGCGCCGAGTTCTACGCCAACGCACGCTACGGCGAGTTCTGGATCGGTCCGCGGCTGTCCCGCGCCGAGGTGCGCGCCCTGCTGTCGCTGGAAACGGCGGACCTTGCGGACCTGGAAGCGGCCATCACCAAGGACGCCGGCGCGGTGGAGATCGGCGGCATCAGGATCCGGCTGCTGCGGGAGGTCGACCTGAATGCGGACGCCCTCGTGGATACGTCCCGTATCAACACCGGCGTCGACCTTGAGGCCTCCGACGAGCTCGACGCGAAGCTCGCGGAAGCGCTGTCCGAACTCCGGCTGATCAAGGACGAGTGGGAAATCACGCAGATGCGCCGGGCGGTCGAGGCTACCGTGAACGGCTTCCACGAGGTTGTCAGTGAACTCCCCCGCGCAATCTCGCACCCCCGCGGCGAGCGCGTGGTGGAAGGGGCGTTCTTTGCCCGTGCACGTGAGGAGGGCAATGACCTCGGCTACGACACCATCGCCGCCTCGGGCAACAATGCCACCGTCCTCCACTGGATCCGCAACAACGGCCAGGTGAACGCCGATGACCTGCTGCTGCTGGACGCGGGTGTTGAAGCCGACACCCTTTACACCGCCGACATCACCCGTACCCTGCCGGTCAGCGGCAAGTACTCCGACATCCAGCGGAAGATCTATCAGGCGGTCCTCGACGCCGCGGACGCCGGTTTCGCTGCCGCGAGGGTGGGCGCCAGGTTCCGCGACGTGCACTCCGCCGCGGTGGCCGTCCTGGCTGAGCGCCTGGATGCCTGGGGGCTGCTGCCGGTACCGCTCGAGGAGGCGATCTCTCCCGCAGGGCAGCACCACCGGCGCTGGATGCCGCACGGCACCAGCCACCACCTCGGGATGGACGTCCATGACTGCGCGCAGGCCCGGCGCGAACTCTACCTGGACGGCATTCTGGCGGAAGGTATGGTCTTCACCATTGAACCCGGACTGTACTTCAAGGAGGAAGACCTCTCCGTTCCGGAGGAGTACCGGGGTATCGGAGTACGGATCGAGGATGACATCCTCATGACCGCAGACGGTCCGGTCAACCTCAGCTCAGCTCTCCCGCGCGATCCCGACGACGTCGAGGCGTGGATGGCAGGAATCTACAGCCCGACCGGCGAATAGCGGACTGCAGGGCCGGGCTGAAGGTCCGGACTGCAGGGCCGGGCTGAAGGGCCGGGCTGAAGGGCCGGGCTGAAGGGCCGGGCT
>NZ_KI914620.1:99697-112563 GCF_000520475.1 Arthrobacter sp. 35/47 | reverse complement strand
CCGGGCTGAAGGGCCGGGCTGAAGGGCCGGACCTGGAAAACCACAACGCAAAGGCGGACAGCCTTCGATGGCTGTCCGCCTTTGCGTTGGTCAGCTGCCCTCGCTGATCCTGGCCGGCCGGTTGGTGGCCTCGCTAATCCCGGCGGGATTCCTCACCGCGGCGGGCCTCATCAGGTGCGTCTTCCGCGGCGGGCTGCGGTTCGATGCGGATCCCGTACTGCGGACGCCCGTCCGGAAGATCAGGGAACTGACCGCGGGTGGAACGCTGGTTTGCAGCCCGCTGTTCATCCCCAGCCTGCGGCGCAGCCCCAGCCTGCGGGGCAGCGGACTGCTGTGGGTCAGGATTGGCGTGCGGCGCCTGGACAGGCGGCTGCCCCCAGCTTTCCGGACGCTGCGGCGGCTGGCCCTGCCGCGGCGGTTGGTTCGGTGCCGATGGCGTCCCCCAGGGCTGCACGGGGGCGTTGGTTTGCGGGTTCGAATTCATCGGCAGCTGCTGCAGCACCCGGCGGGCTTCTCCGGCAACGGACGGATCAACAATGACGTCGTAGCTGGTTGCGACCACCTGGCTGGTGGACGTGAAATCACGCTTCCCGCGCTGGAACGCGTAGGCGATCACACCGAACAGCACCCAGAACACTGCTCCGAGCGCCATTGAGGAGAGGATGGGAAGGTAGGTCGAGTCACCGCCGAAGAGCGTCAGGATGAAGCCGACAAACAGACCGAACCAGGCGCCGGTCGCCGCGCTGGCAAGGGCCACCCTCGGGTAGCTGAGGCGTCCGGTTACCCGTTCCACGGTCTTGAGGTCGTTGCCGATGATCGACACCTGCTGCACGGGAAACTTGCTGTCGGCGAGGTAGTCGACGGCTTTCTGGGCATCAAGGTAGGAGCCGTACCTGCCGACGGTCTCGCCCTTCGGCAGCGTGCGGCCTTCATCACGTGAGGCGGTTCGTCCAAGAACGTTTGACATACTTTCATTGTTGCCTAGATCAGCCCCGCCGTGGCACCGTATCGCTCGGGGTGAACTTTGGGGTGGGCATGCCGTGCGGGCCGTCACGCAATACAGCCGCAGTAGCGCAGGCGCAGTAGCCTAGGCATGTGAGCAGCAACCCAACGCGCGTTTTTGTGGCACGTCTTCTGGGCCTGGACGTCTTTGATCCCCTCGGTGACCGTCTCGGGCGGCTCCGTGACGCCGTCATCCTCGACCGGGGACCGTCGGTTCTCCCCCAGGTTGTCGGTCTGGTGGTTGAGGTTCCCGGCAAGAAGCGGGTCTTCGTGCCGATGACACGCGTGACGTCCATCGACGCCGGGCAGATCATCTGTACCGGGTTGGTCAACCTCCGGCGGTTCGACCAGCGCGGCGCCGAGCAGCTCGTCGTTGCCGAGGTCTTCGACCGCCGGATCACGCTTCGCGACGGGAGCGGGGAGGCCACCATCGAGGATGTGGCCATGGAGAAGGACCGCTCCGGCGACTGGCACGTGTCGCAGATCTTCGTCCGTCGCGGCGGCCCACAGTCGCGGCTGCGGGGCCTTCGCCGCGGCGAGCGCCTGATCATCGACTGGATGGACGCGTATCACGGCGACGCCGATGAACCCCAGGCCGCAACGTCCTTCGTGGCACAGCACGATGACCTGAAGGCAGCCGACTTCGCGGACGCACTCCATGAGATGAGCGACAAGCGCCGGATCGAGGTGGCCAGCGAGCTTCAGGACCAGCGGCTTGCCGACATCCTCCAGGAACTGCCCGACGACGACCAGGTGCAGATCCTCTCCTCACTGGACCGGGAGCGGGCAGCCGATGTGCTGGAGGAGATGGACCCGGACGACGCCGCCGACCTCCTCAATGAGCTACCGGAAGACCAGAAGGAAGAGCTCCTCCAGCTCATGGAACCGGACGACGCGAAGGACGTCCGCCGGCTGCTGCAGTATGAGGAAGACACCGCCGGATCACTCATGACGCCGGTTCCCGTGATCCTGCCTCCGGAAGCAACGGTCGCCGAGGCGCTGGCGCACGTACGCCGGGAAGAATTGACCCCGGCGCTCGCATCGTCCATCTTCGTCTGCCGGCCGCCGCTGGAGACCCCCACCGGCCGTTACCTCGGCGTGGTGCATATCCAGCAGCTTCTGCGTTTTCCGCCTCCCGAGCAACTGGGCAATATCGTGGACACGGATCTGGAGCCGGTCAGCGACCAGGCGACCATCAGTGAGGTATCCCGGATCCTTGCCACCTACAATCTGAATTCACTGCCGATCGTCAATGGCGACGGCCGATTGGTGGGGGCGGTGACCGTTGACGACGTTCTGGACCACCTGCTCCCGGAGGACTGGCGTGCCCAGGACATCACGCCCCATATAACCCGTGGAGGCATAAATGGTTGAGAGAACCAGAACCGTAACCACCAGTGGCCTGGACACGCCGCGTGAAAGCCGCGGCCGGTGGCTGCCCAGGCTCCGCCCCAACCCGGATGCCTTCGGCAGCGCCACCGAGAATTTCGCCCGGTTCATGGGCACCCCGCAGTTCCTCTTCTACATGACGGTGTTCGTTGCCGTGTGGCTTGCGTGGAACAGCTGGGCGCCTGAGGCATGGAGGTTCGACAGTGCGGCGATCGGGTTCACCCTCCTGACCCTCATGCTGTCCCTGCAGGCCTCCTATGCGGCCCCACTTCTGCTGCTGGCCCAGAACCGTCAGGATGACCGCGACCGCGTGTCACTGCAGGAGGACCGCCAGCGGGCCGAACGGAACCTCTCCGACACCGAATACCTCACGCGCGAGATCGCCGAGCTGCGCATCGCCCTGCGCGAGGTCACCACCCGGGACTTTGTCCGGTCCGAGCTGCGCTCCGTCATGGAGGAACTGCTTGAGTCCGCAGACGGGCAGGAGACATCCGGCCAGCGCAAGCCCAGACGCCGCGTGCCCGACACCACGACCTCCCTTCCGCAGGTGCCCCCGCGCCGGGACAAGCAGTGACGGTCGAAGCCGCCGTCCGGTCCGCGCTTGGTACGGTCATTGACCCGGAACTGCGCCGTCCGATCACTGAACTGGGCATGGTGGAGTCGGTCTCCGTGCACGACGACGGCTCCGTCGTAGTGCACGTGCTCCTCACCATCGCCGGATGTCCCCTGCGCGACACCATCAGCCGCGACGTCGAGGCTGCGGTCACCGGGCTCCCGGGAGTGAACAGCGTCCGCGTGGCACTCGGGGTCATGACCCAGGAACAGCGGGACGCCCTGAAGGAGCGACTGCGGGGTGCCGGGGACCGGCGCGGGATACCGTTCAACGAGCCGGGTTCGCTCACCCGGGTGCTCGCGGTTGCGAGCGGCAAGGGCGGAGTGGGCAAGTCGAGTGTCACCGTGAACCTTGCCGCAGCCATGGCCGCGCAGGGTCTGCGGGTCGGGATTGTGGATGCGGACGTCTATGGTTTTTCGATACCGGCCCTGATGGGGATCAGCCAGGCACCCACCCGGGTTGACGAGATGATCCTGCCCCCGGTTGCGCATGGGGTCAAGGCAATTTCGATCGGTATGTTCGTGACCGGGAACCAGCCGGTTGCCTGGCGCGGTCCGATGCTGCACCGTGCGCTGGAACAGTTCCTGCAGGATGTCTATTTCGGGGATCTGGACGTCCTGTTCCTCGACCTGCCGCCCGGAACCGGGGACATCGCGATTTCGGTCTCACAGCTGCTGCCCGGTGCGGAACTGCTGATCGTCACCACACCGCAGGCAGCTGCAGCGGACGTCGCCGAACGAGCCGGATCCATGGCAGTGCAGACCGGGCAGAAAGTCGCCGGAGTCATCGAGAACATGTCCTGGCTGGAGCTGCCCGGAGGGGAGCGCATGGAGGTCTTCGGCAGCGGCGGCGGTGCCGAGCTTGCCCGCAGGCTCAGCTCGACCGTGGGCTATGACGTGGAGCTGCTGGGCAGCATCGCACTGGAACCCGCGCTCAGGGAAGGCGGCGATGCCGGAGAACCCGTGGTTCTGCGCCCTGGCTCACCTGCCGCTGACGAGCTGACCCGCATCGCCTCGATGCTGGCCCGCAGGCCACGCGGACTCAATGAACGGCTGCTGACGGTAAGTCCGAAACAGCGCTGACCGGCGGTAGGCCAGCACTGGAGTTGGCACGCCGGCGGATCCCGCAGGGCTGTCTCTCAGGGACCCCTCAGCAACCCTCAGGTTGCCTCACTGTCGTAGGGGGCGGCCTGACCGGCGCTCAGGCGCCCGGCACTGCCGGTGGGCGGCCGGGAGTCGTTGTCGGTGGGGGCGTTCGATCCGGCGTCCGGACGGCCGAGTTGCCCGGAGGATGCTGCCGGCCGGGGCTGGGGGCTGGATCCGTTCTCGCTGACCGGCTTGATGGCGTCCTCAATGTCATCAAGGAGTGCTTCCTTGATGATCCGCCGCGGATCATACTGGCGCGGATCGAGCTTTCGCCAATCGACGTCGTCGAACTCGCTGCCAACCTCTTCGCGCAGCTGCTCACGGGCTCCGGTGGCCATGCGGCGCAGGCCCTTGACCAGTTGGGCCAGCTGCGAGGCGTACTCGGGCAGACGTTCGGGACCAAGGACAATGACGGCAATAATCGCCAACAGGAGGAACTCGTATCCATTGATTCCAAACACTCTCGAAGCCTACCTGCCGCGCCACACCGAATCTATTTGCGTCAGGGCGCCGGCTGCGCCAGCTTTCCAAGGCCCCGCAGGATGCGGCTCAAGGGGTCAGCCGGCACGTCGTCGTGACGTGAATAGGCGAGCTGGGAGTGTTCGTTGAACATGAGCTGGCTGACCGCGCGCGGCATATCCGCTACGGGCAGGTTCGAAACCACCGTATAGGTGGCGGAGCCGGAGCTGATCACTAGTTGCCAGGACCGTCCCGGATGCAGCCAGACCGTCTGGTCCGTTCCACCGATCTCCTCAAACCCGTCTTCCCGCACCGAATTACCGGTGGCCGCGTTGATCGGAGCGGAGACGGTACCCGCAGTGGTACCCCGCTGCTCATAGATGGTGAGGGAATGGCTGCCGTCGGAGAGGTCCAGCTGGAGGGTGGGACGCCCGTCAATCTCCAGCGCCTCGGCATGTTCAAGCTGGAAGCCAAGCGTCTGCAGCTCGGGGCAGAACCAACCGTCGTCGCGCAGTTGCTCAATCTGGCCCGAACTGAGCCCGGCGGACGTGTCCGAAGCAACGGTCTGGAAGCTTTCGGTGACGGATGCGTAGCTTCCCGTCGCGACCGGGTCCGGTGGATCGGCTTCCGACCCGAGGGCGTAGGCGGCGCTCAGGGTGGCTACGGCGACAACCGCCAGGCCGCTGCCCGCAGCGATCAGTGCGCGGTTCCGGTACAGCGGCACCCTTCCGCCGTGATCTCCGGCAGCGGCGGCGGCGAAGGCGCCCTCGACTGCCGGCCCGCGCTGTTCGTCCGGCGCTGATGCGGACCGGCGCAGGATGCGCTCGCAGAGGTCTTCGGACGGCCCCGGGGTTGCGGTGCTCTGCAGCCGACGCCGGATTGCCTGTTCCTGCTGCACAACCTGTCTGCAGCGGGCACAGCCGAGCAGGTGCTTTTCCACCGCATGCCGCCGTGCGGGGGTCAGCTCGTCTGCCACGTAATCGGTCAGAGAACGGGTTGGATGGCGCATGGACCTAGCGGGCACCTGCGATTCGAGGCAGGCTGAGGCGGGATGGGACAGGAGCGGGCTGGCGGGGGTCCCGGTGGGCGAGCTTCTCGCGGAGAAGGGTGCGGCCGCGGTGGATGCGCGAGCGCACTGTGCCGAGCTTCACTCCCAGCGCGCGGGCCACCTCGTCGTAGGGCAAACCCTCAAGATCGCAGAGAACAACCGCAGCGCGGAAGTCCGGCGGCAACTCCTCCAGGGCGGCCTGCACGTCGAGGTCCAGGTTGTTGAACTCGAAGCTCCGCTCAGGGCTGGGATGGGTGCTCGGCAAACGGCTCTCCGCGTCATCGGCGAGTCCATCGAAGCGGATGCGGTTCTTGCGGCGCGCCTGGTCCAGGAAGAGATTGGTGGTGATGCGGTGGAGCCAGCCGTCCAGCGTACCCGGCTTGAAATTCGCCAGGGACCTGAACACCCGGACAAACACCTCCTGGGTGAGGTCCTCGGCGTCGTACTTGTTGCCCGTCAGCCGGTAGGCAAGCCTGTAGACCTTGGGCGAATGGTCCCTGACCACTTCCTCCCATGACGGCGGCGCCCAGGCGGGCACCTCCTGATCGTGCTCTCCGGTGGTGACGCTCCCCGTAGGTGCCACCGTGCGCGAAGTAGACATCGACCTTCTCCTCTCGCCCTCGAATGAAATGGTTGCGGTGCCGGTCCCGATGTTTCGCCGGACCTGCGCATCAGGTATTCGGGGCTTCGCCTCTGTTGGATGCCTTGCACATCCATGGTGCCCGAGCTAGCTGTGAGCACGCTGGAAATCCGGCAGGAACGGGATAGCCGCGCGGCACGGGGCAGCGGCGCTACCGGGGCGGGTCCGCCGACGGCAGTAGGCTGGGAGGCAACGCCCGGCAACCCGGCCCGGGCAGCAGGCATTACCCGGCTGCTAGAGAGAACGGAACATCATGAGCGCGCAGAAGCAGGCAAACTGGTCCTATACGGAAGGTCTGCCCGTAGAAGATGATGTCCTGCTCCGTGCACGTGACCGTTCGTATGAACTGGGAGTTGCACCCGTCAGCACCGGCATCGCCGCGGCCCTCACCGTGCTCGCCGCCGCGTCAAAAGCAGTGACGGTCGTCGAGGTCGGCGCCGGGGCCGGCGTCTCCGGAGTATGCCTGCTGCGTGGCATGGGCCCAAACTCCGTGCTGACCACAATCGACTCGGATGTGGATCATCTCCGGGCTGCACGGGAGTCCTATGCGGAGGCGGGGATACCGGCCAACCGCACCCGCACGATCTCCGGCCGCGCCGCCGATGTACTTCCCCGGCTTACGGATGCGGCCTATGACCTCGTCTTCCTCGACGCTGACAAGACCAACCTTGCACTGTACGCCGATCAGGCCGTCCGGCTCCTGAAGCGCGGAGGGCTCCTTCTGGTCAACGATGCCCTGGACGGCGGGAAGGTGGCCGACCCGGCCGTCCGCGATGCGTCCACCAACACTCTCCGGCAGGTCGGCAAGACCCTGCGGAGCAACGATCAGCTGGTCACCACCCTGATGCCGGCGGGCAATGGCCTGCTGATGGCTGTGAAGATGTTCAGCTGACCGGACCGGGCCCCGCGGGTCCTGACGGTGCCCGGGTCCTGACGGTGCCCGGGTCCTGACGGCGTCCTGGTCCTGAGGTCAGCTAGTCCGTAACGGTCAGCAGGCAATCCTTGAGCTTGCCTGCCTCCTCGGCATTCAGCTCGACCACCAGGCGTCCGCCGCCGTCGATCGGAACCCGCATGATGAGGCTGCGTCCCTCTTTGGTGACCTCCATAGGTCCATCACCGGTACGGGGTTTCATCGCAGCCATCTAAGTAGTTTCCTTCCACGGTGCGCGGCAGGACGATGGCCGCGATCAACATTGCACGGCGGATTGTCCCCCGTACGCTCGTCCTCCTCCATTATCCCGTAGAAGTGCGCGGCGAGCTAATCGCGGGTGCGGCGCCCATCACACCCCCTGGGCGGGTAGTCCCTGCCGCCGGACAACAGCGGCAGGCCCACAGCCGGCTCATCCGGACAACGTGCGGGCCCTCACCCAGCACGAGGCAAGGTGGTCGTTTACATAGCCGGTTGCCTGCTGCATCGCGTATGCGGTGGTGGGCCCGACAAACCGGAACCCGTGCGAGCGCAGATCCTTTGCGAGCGCGGTTGACTCGGGAACGACGGCGGGCACGTCCGCCAGAGACTCCGGCGGGTCCCGCGGGGCCGGCCGGTGCGCCTCGAGAATCCCCTCCAGCGTTGTTCCTGGAGGCAGCGAGAGCAGTGCGCGGGCATTGGCGATCGTGGCCAGGATCTTGGCCCGGTTGCGGACAATGGCGGCGTCGCCCAGGAGGCGCACGACGTCGTCGTCGTTGAAAGCCGCCACCGACCGCGGATCGAAACCCGCGAAGGCTGAGCGGAACGCCTCCCGCTTGCGCAGGATGGTGATCCAGCTCAGACCGGACTGGAACGCCTCAAGGCTGATCCGCTCGAAGAGTGCAGCCTCACCGGTGACCGGGCGGCCCCACTCCTGGTCGTGGTACGCCTCGTAATCTGCGCTGGTGACTGCCCAGCCGCATCTCAACCGGCCATCGCTGCCGCTGACCGCGCTCACCGGCTGTCCCCGCCCTGATCCCCGTCCCGGGCCTTATCCCCGTCCCAGGCCTTATCCCCGTCCCAGGCCTGGAGCTGGTTCTGCAGCCCTTCGATGAGGGCGTCCCGCTCCGCGAGCGCTGCGGCCAGTCGGTCCAGGACCTCGTCGACCTGGTCCATACGGTATCCGCGCAGGCCCAGCGAGAAGCGGACGCGCCGTACATCGGCAGCGTCCGGCCGCTCCGGAAGCAGAACCGGAGGCAGCGTGGGCGTCGGTTCAACCAGCCCTGGAACAGCAGCGGGTTCCCCCCGCTGCCCGCTTCCGACGTCCTGCCGGCTCCGCCCGATGGCGAGGAAGGCAGTGGCGCCTACGGCCAGGATCGCCACGAGAACCAGGAAGATCGTCATGGTCTAGGGACCGGTGTGGCCTGCGGTGTCAGCCAGAACCGCCCGGACGGCGTCGGACGGTTCATCGACGAGGTGGACCAGGGAGAGGTCCTTCTCCGAGATCATTCCGTTCGCGAGCAGCGTTTCCCTCACCCAGTGCCACAGCGGTCCCCAGAACTCGCTGCCGATCAGCACGATGGGGAAGGACGTCACCTTCTGGGTCTGGACCAGGGTCATCGCCTCGAACAGTTCGTCCAGCGTGCCGAATCCTCCCGGGAGCACTATGAATCCCTGCGCGTACTTCACGAACATGGTTTTGCGGGCAAAGAAGTAGCGGAAATTGATGCCGAGGTCCACCCACTCGTTCATTCCCTGCTCGAACGGCAACTCGATTCCCAGCCCGACGGAGACCCCTCCCGCCTGGCACGCCCCTTTGTTTGCCGCTTCCATGGCTCCCGGCCCGCCGCCCGTGATCACCGCGTACCCCGCTTCCACCAGGAGCCGGCCCACTTCCTCTCCCATGGCGTAATACGGGGAGTCCCGTGGGGTCCGGGCCGAGCCGAAAACGCTGATTGCCGGGCCAAGCTCGGACAGCGTGCCGAAACCCTCCACGAATTCGCTCTGGATGCGAAGGACACGCCAGGGGTCCGTCTTGGTGAAGGGAGTCTCCTCCATTGAATCGAGGAGGTACTGGTCGGACTGCACGGTCCTTGCCTGCTCCCCCCTGAGCTCAACCTGCCCGCGGCGCCGCGCCGGTGCAGCGCGATCTTCGGGCTGATGGTCATTCTTGCCGTTGTTGGGACTCATACCCCCAAGGCTAACTGCCGGAAGCGGGCTTCGGCTTTGGTTGCTCTTGAATCACGATTTCCACTTTCCGCCGGTCGATGTATCGCCGCTGGGGAATCTTTCGCTACATTTCTACCTATGACTCGTGACCCACAGTCGAGCACGACCGCGTCCGCTTCCCACCCGCCAACCCAGCCGCTCGTGTCGCTGAAGAACGTGAACAAACACTTCGGTGAGCTGCATGTACTCAAGGACATCAACCTTGAAGTCGCCCGCGGCGAGGTCGTGGTGGTGATCGGGCCCTCAGGCTCCGGCAAATCCACCCTCTGCCGTGCAATCAACCGCCTCGAAACCATCGACAACGGGGAAATCAGGATTGACGGCAAGGAACTGCCCGCCGAGGGGAAGGCACTCGCAAAGCTGCGTGCCGACGTCGGAATGGTGTTCCAGTCCTTCAATCTGTTTGCCCACAAGTCCATCCTTGAAAACGTGACCCTCGGCCCCGTGAAGGTCAAGGGCATGAAGCCCACCGCGGCGAAGGATCTGGCGATGTCCCTGCTCAAGCGCGTGGGCGTGGACAACCAGGCGCAGAAGCTCCCGGCGCAGCTTTCCGGTGGCCAGCAGCAGCGCGTGGCCATTGCCCGGGCACTGGCCATGCAGCCGAAGGTGATGCTCTTCGACGAGCCCACCTCCGCCCTGGATCCGGAGATGATCAACGAAGTGCTCGATGCCATGGTGTCCCTTGCCAAGGAGGGCATGACCATGATCGTTGTCACCCACGAAATGGGCTTCGCCCGCAAAGCCGCCGACCGGGTGATCTTCATGGCGGACGGTCAGATCGTCGAACAGGCGACCCCCGAAGAGTTCTTCACCAACCCGAAGAGCGATCGAGCCAAGGACTTCCTCGGCAAGATCCTTGCCCACTAACTATCGACGAATTCCCATCAGGAAATAACGCGAGGAGAAATCATGCGAACAACACGATACGGTGCACTGGCAATGGCTGCTGCGGCGGCGCTGGCCCTGTCCGCCTGCGGCGGCGGAGGCGGCGAGGAAGGCGCTGAAGAAGGCGGCGGCGGCGAGGCAGCTGCCGAATCCGTCCGCATCGGCATCAAGTTCGACCAGCCGGGCCTCGGCTTTGACGAGGGCGGCTCCTACTCGGGCTTCGACGTTGACGTCGCCAAGTACGTAGCCGGAGAACTTGGCTACAGCGAAGACCAGATCGAATGGGTTGAGGCACCCTCGGCGAACCGCGAAAACCTGCTCTCCAACGAGCAGGTGGACATGATCTTCGCTACCTACTCGATCACCGACACCCGCAAGGAGACGGTGGACTTCGCCGGTCCGTACTTCATCGCCGGCCAGGATCTGCTGGTCCCCGTGGACAGTGACATCACCGGCCCTGAGGACCTCGACGGCCGGAACCTGTGCTCCGTCACCGGCTCCACTTCCGCCCAGCGCGTGAAGGACGAGTATGCGGAAGGCGTCAACCTCATCGAGCAGCCCGGCTACGCGGAGTGCGTCAGCCTGATGAGCGGCGGCCAGATCGACGCCGTCACCACCGATGACATCATCCTCGCCGGCCTCGCCGCGCAGGAAGCCAACCAGGGCCAGTTCAAGGTGGTCGGCAACCCGTTCTCCGAGGAGAAGTACGGCGTCGGCCTCACCAAGGGCAGCGAGCTGTGCTCCGACATCAACGCAGCAATCGAAAAGATGATCGAGGAAGGCGCGTGGGAAGAAGCCCTCGCGAACAACCTCGAGGGCGTCGACTACGAGCCGAACGCGGAACTCAACCCGCCGACGCCGGACGACTGCGCCTAACCTGATCAGAAACCGTATGGGGGCTGCCTTGCAGCCCCCATACGGCCGTTCGAAGCACATAAAAGAAAGGTTGCCGTGGACAGTTTCCTGTCGCTCTTCGAGCAATACGACGTCGCAGCCGCCTTCTGGGTAAACATCCAGTTGACCTTCTGGGCTGCCATCTGGTCCCTGCTGCTCGGAACGCTGCTTGCCCTGTTCAGGATCTCCCCCATCGCAAGCCTGCAGTGGTTCGGCGCGACCTACGTCAATATCTTCCGCAACACACCGCTGACGATCATCATCGCGTTCGGTGTGCTTGCCCTGTTCGGCCAGCTGAGCGTCAGCCTCTCCTCGGATTTCAACCTGAACTTCTTCCGGCTTGCCATCCTCGGGCTCAGTCTCTACCACGCTGCGTTTGTGTGCGAGGCAATCCGAAGCGGTGTGAACACCGTTCCGCTGGGCCAGGCCGAGGCGGCCCGCGCCATCGGACTCTCGTTCCTCCCTGCCGCACGCCTCGTGATCCTGCCGCAGGCATTCCGCGGTGCCATCGCCCCGCTCGGCAATGTGCTCATCGCGCTGACCAAGAATTCGACCGTCGCTGCGGCAGGGTCGGTTGCTGAGTCGGCCGGCCTGATGAAAACCATGATCGAGTTCCGCTCCGACATGGTGATTCCAATCTTCTTCACCTTCGCTTTTGGTTTTGTGCTCATCGTTATTCCGATCGGGCTGCTGACAACCTGGGCCTCAAAGAAACTGGCGGTGTCCCGATGAGCGCACAGCAGGTACTCTTCGACGCGCCGGGCCCCAAAGCGAAGCGCAACATCCTGATCGGCAATATTGTCGGCGTTCTGTTCATACTCGGGCTGCTTGCCTGGCTGATTACCGCCCTCGCCGGGCAAGGCCAGTTGACGGCTGCCAAGTGGACGCCCTTCCTTGAGACCCGGACCTGGCAGTTCTTCCTTCTTCCGGGCCTCTGGGATACGCTCCGGGCGGCCGGCGTGGCAATCGTCACCTCTGTGGTACTCGGCCTCCTCCTCGGTATCGGGCGCCTCTCCCACTTCCTGCCGATCCGCTGGCTTGCCGGCGTCATCGTCGAGTTCTTCCGCGCCGTTCCGGTGCTGCTGATGATGATCTTCCTGTGGCTGGCCATCGGCGCCGCGAGCATCATGCGCCCGCAGGACATCCCGTTCATCGCTGTGGTCACGGCGTTGACCCTGTACAACGGGTCCGTTATCGCGGAGCTGGTGCGTTCCGGCGTGGAGGGTCTTCCCAAGGGGCAGCGCGAAGCGGGTATGGCCATCGGGATGACCCGGGGCCAGTCGCTGAGAAGCATCGAGGTTCCGCAGGCGCTTACCGCCATGCTCCCCGCGCTGGTCAGCCAGTTCGTGGTGATCCTCAAGGACTCTGCCCTGGGCTACATCATCACCTACACCGAATTGCTGCAGAACGCCCGCCGTCTGGGCGTTGGTGAAGGCAACCTGCTGCAGGCACTGCTGATCGCCGCGGTCATCTTCATCATCATCAACTTCGCGCTCTCGTCACTGGCGAACCGGTTGTCGAAGCTCCTCAGCTTCCGGACGGCCGGGCCCGCCCGGAAGGATCCCGAGCAGAAGCTCGCCGCTGCAGTTCCTGCCGGCTAGGGCTGAAAGCTGCCAACTGGCTCGCCTTGGCCTACCGGCTTCAGGCGAGCCAGT
>NZ_KI914620.1:96729-99597 GCF_000520475.1 Arthrobacter sp. 35/47 | reverse complement strand
GCTTCAGGCGAGCCAGTCGTTTAACGCCTTAAGGCAGGCGCGGATCGCTTCGGCGTGCACGTGCTCGTCATCTGAGTGGGCCAGCAGGGCGTCACCCGGACCGAAATTCACGGCAGGCACTCCCAGCGCACTGAATCGTGCGACGTCGGTCCAGCCGTATTTGGGTTTCGGTTCGGCGCCCACCGCCTGGACAAAAGCAGCAGCGGCGGGATGGTCCAGCCCGGGACGGGCCCCGGCAGCGGCGTCGGTCCGCTCCACGTCGAAACCATGGAGGAGCTGCCGGACGTACTCCTCCGCTTCCTCCGGCGTTTTGTCCGGGGCAAACCGGTAGTTCACCTCAACCACGGCGCGGTCCGGAATGACGTTTCCGGCGGTGCCGCCACTGATCAGGACGGCGTTAAGGCTTTCCCGGAAGTCGAGACCGTCGACGGACACGGTTGCGGGCTCGTGGTCCCTCAAACGCACCAGCACCTCCGCCGCCTTGTGGATCGCATTCTCGCCCATCCAGGCGCGGGCTGAGTGTGCTGCCCGGCCCGTCGTCGTGACGTTGAACCGGGCGGTGCCGTTGCAGCCGCCTTCAACGGTCCCGTCAGTCGGTTCGAGCAGCACGGCGAAGTCGCCCACGAGCCAGGCGGGATATTTCTCGACGAGCCGGCCGAGACCGCTGAGCGCCGCCTCGACTTCCTCGTGGTCGTAGAAGACGTAGGTGATGTCCCGGGTGGGCTCCGTCAACGCGGCGGCCAGTGCCAGCTGCACCGCGACGCCGCCCTTCATGTCCGTGGCCCCCCGGCCGTAGAGAACCTCGCCGTCCCATGAACTGGGGACAGTGCCGCGGGAACCCGGTACGCGCGGAAGCGGGACCGTATCGAGGTGCCCCGCGAGGATCACCCGCTCGGCCCGTCCCAGCGAGGTTCGTGCGACGAGCGAGTCTCCGTCCCGGATCACCTCGAGATGCGAACACGAGCGGAGGAGGTCCTCCACCGCATCAGCAAGAACCCGCTCATTGCCCGAGACACTGTCGATGTCGATGAGGTCGGCGGTGAGCTTGGCGACGTCGGCTCGGGGATCAAGGCGGGTCAACACGGAGTCAGTCATGGGTTCCAGCGTAGTGGCCGAGGGCCCCGCGCCGAGCGAAGCGAGGGGTGGGAGGCCGGCAGCGCGTAGTGGCCGAGGGCACCGCGGCGAGCGAAGCGAGGGGTGGGAGGCCGGCAGCGCGTAGTGGCCGAGGCCACCGCGGCGAGCGAAGCGAGGGGTGGGAGGCCGGCGGGTGCCACTCGGTAGAATGGAGGCCATGACTGAAACCGCTTCCGCTCCCCTGACCTCACCCGCAACTGACCCCCGGACGGCTTCCGGCGTGGGCCTTGCCACCCTGGCCGAGGACGGCACGGTGCTCGACGTCTGGTATCCCCAGCCGGTTCTAGGCGAAGCTGCCGGTCATTCCGGGGCAGAAACGCTGGTCACCGAGCTCGCGGCCCTCGCCGCTCCGGATGCGCTGCGCAGCGTCACCCAGGAGGTAGTGACCACTTCTTCACGCCTCGATGAAGCCCCCACTGACGCGGCGGACGCCTACCTGCGGCTCCATTTGCTCTCCCACCGGCTGGTACAGCCGAACACCATCAACCTCGACGGCATCTTCGGTCTGCTCGCCAACGTGGTGTGGACCAACTTTGGGCCCTGCGCCGTCAACGGATTCGAGACCACCCGCCTTCGCCTGCGCTCCCGCGGCGCCGTCGTGGTGTACGGCGTGGACAAGTTCCCCCGCATGGTTGACTACGTAATGCCCTCCGGTGTCCGGATCGCGGACGCCGACCGCGTCCGTCTGGGCGCACACCTGGCGGAGGGCACCACCGTCATGCACGAGGGCTTCGTGAACTTCAACGCCGGGACGCTCGGGCATTCAATGGTCGAGGGACGCATTTCCGCCGGGGTCGTCGTGGGCAACGGGTCGGACATCGGCGGCGGATCGTCCATCATGGGCACTCTCTCCGGCGGCGGCAAGGAACGTATCAGCATCGGTGAGCGCTGCCTGCTGAGCGCCCAGGCCGGCATCGGCATCTCCCTCGGCGATGACTGTGTCGTGGAAGCGGGCCTGTACATCACCGCAGGAACCAAGGTGACACTTCCGGACGGTTCGGTCGTCAAGGCCGCCGAGCTCTCCGGGCAATCAGGCGTCCTCTTCATCCGCAACTCCACCAGCGGCGTCGTCGAAGCAC
The DNA here is from genome assembly GCF_000520475.1 of Arthrobacter sp. 35/47. NCBI lineage: Bacteria > Bacillati > Actinomycetota > Actinomycetes > Micrococcales > Micrococcaceae > Arthrobacter > Arthrobacter sp. 35/47. The sequence goes on along the minus strand of NZ_KI914620.1, from coordinate 97,384 downwards.
GTCAGCGGTCGGGTCAGGGAATCGCGTTGAACGCGGCCTTGCACGCCAACTAGGCAACCGGTATGCCGCAGACCAAGTCGCAGGCCCGACGCCGTCGCCGGCTCCGCACAGCGGGCGTTCTCACGGGACTCGTGGCTGTGGTCGGCGGCGGCGCCTACCTTGCCGTCACTCAGTTGAATTCCTCCGAGGTGCTGGTGCGCGAACGGTGCAGTGCCGTCGTCGGTACCGACACGTACGAGTTGGCTCCCGAGCAGGCAATGAATGCGTCCACCATTGCGGGGGTCGCCGTCAGCCGCGGTCTCCCCCCGCGCGCCGCCTCCATTGCCCTCGCCACCGCTGTGCAGGAGTCCGGCCTGCGCAACCTCAACTACGGTGACCAGGCAGGCCCGGACTCGCGTGGATTGTTCCAGCAGCGCCCCTCCCAGGGTTGGGGTACGCAGGAGCAGGTTCTGGATCCTGTCTACGCCGCAGGCGCTTTCTACGACGCGCTGGTCACAGTCCCGGGCTACCAGAGCCTGCCCATCACCGAGGCTGCACAGCTGGTGCAGCGCAGCGCCTACCCGGACGCCTACGCGGACCATGAACCCGAAGCTCGGGCGTTCGCGTCGGCGCTGACGGGCCAGTCCCCCGCCTCGCTGAACTGCGTGCTGCGCAA
>NZ_KI914620.1:94501-96629 GCF_000520475.1 Arthrobacter sp. 35/47 | reverse complement strand
CCGTGGCGGACCGCCTCGCCGCCGTTTTCCCCGGCCTGCCCACAGCACCCGCAGATCAGGGTCTGGTGGCAGGAGCGTCCGGCTCCCAGGGGTGGGCGGCCGCGCAGTTCGCAGTTGCCCATGCCGACGCGCTCGGCATCAGCGCGGTATCCCATGCCGGACTGCAGTGGAACCGGTCCGACGGCGGCTGGACCACCGCGGAAACGGAGACCGGCGAGGTGCTGATAACGGTAGCCGTGGTTCCGGCCTGACGGTGCCTACGCGATGATTTCCACCACCGGCTGCACGTAGCTCCGGAAGACGGCCTCGTCGTCGTACAGGTCTTCACTCATGATGAGCATGTCCGGTTCCACATACCAGGCCCGGGTCTCGCTCAGCGGCAGCTCGACGACGGCGAGGAAGAAGTTCCTCGCGGGCCGGCCGAGCTCGAGCTCCCGCTCCTGAACCAGCTCGTTGAAGCGTCGCCTACCGCCGTTGCGCATCCGCCGAAGCTCCCGCTGCCGCCAGGCTGCATCGCGTTCCTGGCTCCAGGCCAGTGCGGTTCCGTAGTGTGCATGGGTAAGCCGCTGCAGGGCCGGCATGGCATCCAGTTCCGGGAATTCCGGCGGCGTAGGCAGCGCCGAGCCGTCCCCATGTGCGGCAACAAGCTCATACCACCAGGCCTCCCACTCGACCCTCAGCGCTGTGATCCCGCCGACGGAGTGGACCGTCTGCCGCGGGTCAACGCAATGCGGCGACGGTTTCACCGGGGATACCGCCGGACGGCCGATCACACCAAGCCCGGCGCAGTCCCGCAGGTACAGCGCAAAACACATCGCCAGCGAGGAAGCCGCTCCCACCCTCCAGGAGGTCGCTCCGTTGACGTGCATGTGTGGCCCTGGCCTCTCCGTCGGCAATACCCGACCGGCTGTGTGCGCGTGTCCTCCAAGGGTAGACCGATAGGCCGGTCGCCTCCAGAGGTGCCGGCCCGCCGACTTCCCACCGGCGCATACCGACTTCCTCCGCCTTACTCGCCCGGCCCGGGGCACTCGGTCGGTAGGCTTGATCGCATGAAGATTCTCGTTACCGGCGGAAGCGGTTACATCGGCTCGCACACCACACTGGCGCTCCTGGAGGCGGGGCACGACGTCGTCGTGGTGGACAATCTCTACAACTCAAGTGAAACCGCCCTGAGGCGGGTGGAGGAACTGGCTGGACGCGAGCTCACCTTCCGCAAGGTTGACCTGCTGGACGAACCTGCCCTCGATGCCGTGTTCGAGACTGAAGCGGTTGACGCGGTGATTCACTTCGCCGGGTTGAAGGCTGTCGGTGAGTCGGTGGAGAAGCCGCTGTTTTACTACCACAACAACGTCGGCGGCACCCTCAACCTTCTGCGGACCATGGACCGCCACAACGTGCGCACGCTGGTGTTCAGCTCCTCAGCCACGGTGTACGGCGCCTCCGAGGAGGTCCCCCTCATCGAGAAGATGCCGCTGGACGCCACCAACCCCTACGGGCGCACCAAGGAACAGATCGAGGACATCCTGAGCGACGTCGGTGCCTCGGACGGCCGGTGGAATATCGCCCTGCTGCGCTACTTCAACCCGGTGGGCGCGCACAAGTCGGGCCGCATCGGCGAGGACCCCACCGGCGTGCCGAACAACCTGCTCCCCTTTGTGGCGCAGGTTGCGGTGGGCAGGCGGGAAAAGGTCATGGTCTTCGGCAACGACTACCCCACCCCCGACGGCACCGGAATCCGGGACTACATCCATGTGGTTGATCTCGCGGACGGCCACGTTGCCGCCCTGAACTACCTCACCACCCACTCCGGGGTCCACCGCTGGAACCTCGGAACCGGCCACGGCTCGTCGGTGCTGGAGGTCCTGGCGGCGTTCTCGAAAGCCGCCGGCCACGAGATTCCCTACGAGTTCGCGCCGCGGCGCCCGGGCGACGCCGCCGTCAGTTACGCCGATCCCTCGTCCGCGCTTGCTGACCTCGGCTGGTCGGCCCACCGGACACTGGATGAGATGTGTGAAGACCACTGGCGCTGGCAGAAGAACAACCCCGAAGGCTACGCTTCCTGATCCTGCATTTCAGGACACCGCGTACGACGACGGCCGGTCACCTTCCCAGCGAAGGTGACCGGCCC
>NZ_KI914620.1:51303-94401 GCF_000520475.1 Arthrobacter sp. 35/47 | reverse complement strand
CTGGTTCTGTGTTCCCTGTCCCTACCGTGCGGGGTAGTGACGCTCGCCGGCACCCGTGTAAAGCTGGCGCGGACGGCCAATCTTGGTCTGCGGATCCTGCATCATCTCGCGCCACTGGGCGATCCAGCCCGGAAGGCGCCCGATGGCAAACAGCACGGTGAACATCTTTTCCGGGAAACCCATGGCCTTGTAGATCAGGCCGGTGTAGAAGTCTACGTTCGGGTAGAGCTTCCGCTCGATGAAGTAGTCATCGGCGAGGGCCTTCTCCTCGAGGCGCATGGCGATCTCGAGAAGTTCATCGTTGCCGCCCAGCTTGCTCAGGATCTCGTGGGCGGTAGCCTTCACGATCTTCGCGCGCGGGTCATAGTTCTTGTAGACGCGGTGCCCGAAGCCCATGAGCTTCACGCCGTCTTCCTTGTTCTTGACCCTCTCCATGAAGTCCTCGGGCTGCATGCCCGTCGCCTGGATCTGCCGCAGCATGTTCAGCACTGCCTCGTTGGCGCCGCCGTGGAGCGGTCCGAAGAGTGCGTTGATGCCGGCCGAGATCGACGCGAACATGTTCGCGTTGGAACTGCCCACCAGCCGGACCGTGGAGGTGGAACAGTTCTGCTCGTGGTCCGCGTGGAGGATCAGCAGCAGGTCAAGGGCCTTGACCATGGTGGGATCCAGGTCATAGGGCTCGGCCGGGAGGCCGAAGGACAGGCGCATGAAGTTCTCCACGAGGTTCATGGAGTTGTCCGGGTACAGCATCGGCTGGCCGATCGACTTCTTGTGTGCGTAGGCGGCGATGACGGGAAGCTTGGCCATCAGCCGGAAGGTGGACAGCTCCACCTGCTCGTCGTCGAACGGGTCCAGCGAGTCCTGGTAGAACGTTGACAGTGCGGAGACCGCGGACGAGAGCACCGGCATGGGGTGCGCGTCCCGCGGGAAGCCGCCGAAGAAGCCCTTGAGCTCCTCGTGCAGCAGGGTGTGGCGGCGGATGCGCTGGTCGAAGGCGTCCAGTTCCGTGGGCGTGGGCAGTTCGCCGTAGATCAGCAGGTAGGAAACTTCGAGGAAGCTTGAGTGCTGCGCGAGCTGGTCGATCGGGTAGCCGCGGTAGCGCAGGATCCCCTCGTCGCCGTCGATGTAGGTGATCGCTGAGGTGGTGGCCGCGGTGTTCATGAAACCGGGGTCGAAGGTAACGGCACCTGTCTGCTTCAGAAGCTTCGAGACATCGTATCCATGGTTGCCCTCTGCCGCTTGGATCAGCGGGAGGCTCAGGCTTCCTCCGTCATACTGGAGTGAGGCGCCGTTGTGCTCAGTCATTGACTCTCCTTGTGGAGCTTATGGAAAAGCATGCGTGATTGGCTGGATCAGCGTAGTCAGCTAAAACGCTACCGGCACAGACGCCTTCAGCACTAATTGATAGGCCCGTTGTTGTGCAATAGCAACACGATCTCAGCCCATGAGCCGGGCAGCCGCCGCAGCAACCCGCTCGTCGGAACCGGTCAGCGCGACCCGGACAAAACCGTTCCCGGCGTCACCGTAGAAGGTGCCCGGACCGACGATGATCCCGAGCTCAGCAAAGCGCTTCACGGTGAGCCAGGTGTCTTCCCCCGCGCTCGCCCACAGGTAGAGGCCTGCATCCGAAGAGTGAATGGTCAGACCGAACGCTTCGAGTGCAGGGATCAGCTGATCCCGCCGCGCCCGGTAGAAATTCTTCTGGGCGGCGACATGCGCATCGTCAGCGAGTGCCGCCCGCATAGCTTCCTGAACCGGGAACGGGACAATCATCCCAGCATGTTTGCGGGAGTTGATGAGGTTCGGCAGCACAGCGCTGTCCCCGGCCACGAACGCCGCGCGGTACCCGGCCAGGTTTGACTGCTTGCTCAGCGAGTAGACGGACAGCAGCAGATCGGCCGAGCCTCCGCTGACCCGCTCATCGAGGATGCTGGGAACAGCCTGTCCGCCGCGGTCAGGATCCCAGGCCCCCCACCCCAGCTCGGCGTAGCACTCATCGGAGGCGACCATGGCACCCAGTGCACGGGCGTCGTCGACAATGGCCTTCAGCGCCGCCACATCCTGGACCGCGCCGGTGGGGTTGGACGGCGAATTGACCCACACCAGGCGCACCCGCGCGCGCGTCGCGGAGTCCAGCTCCGCGAGCGAATCCGCTGCGACCGGTGTTGCCCCGGCAAAGTGAGCCCCCATGTCATAGGTGGGGTAGGCGACTGTTGGACGGACGACGACGTCGCCCGCTCCCAGCCCGAGGAGGGTCGGCAGCCACGCCACGAGCTCTTTTGAGCCGACGGTCGGCAGGATGTCTGCGGGATCCAGTGTGACGGAACGACGACGGCGGTACCAGCCGCTGATCGCTTCCCTCAGTTCCGGCGTGCCGTGGGTGGTGGGATACCCCGGCGCGTTGGACGCGTCGCGGAGAGCGCGCTGCACGAGCTCCGGCGTGGGGTCCACCGGAGTGCCGATCGACAGGTTGACGGCGCCGCCGGGATGCTGCTGCGCCTCCTGGACGTAGGGCGCCATGGCGTCCCACGGATAGTCCGGAAGATTGAGCCCGAAGGCCCGGTTCTGTGTCACGCTGCTGTCACACCTGTTGGTTCTGCGGCGGCAGCGCAGCGATCAACGGGTGGTCCTTGCCCGTGTTTCCGAGCTTCGCGGCTCCGCCCGGCGACCCAAGGTCATCGAAGAACTCGACATTGGCCTTGTAGTAGTCGGCCCACTCCTCAGGAGTGTCGTCCTCGTAGTAGATTGCCTCGACCGGGCAGACCGGCTCGCAGGCTCCACAGTCCACGCACTCATCCGGGTGGATGTACAGCGAGCGTTCACCTTCATAGATGCAGTCGACCGGGCATTCCTCAATGCAGGCCTTGTCTTTCACATCCACGCACGGCTGTGCGATTACGTAGGTCACGTCCCACGCCTTCCCTCGGATTCTGGTGCCGTTCCCGGCATTACGTCGCCGTTCCAGCTTAACGCAACGGGAGTTCGGAACTGCATCAGCGGGGCCCCTCCGTAATATGACAGGCTTGGCGCATGACCCGACCGCCCGCGGAACTGCTCGCCTCCCTGCCGCTGGGCACAAGGGTGGTGGTCCGGTACCGCATCGAGGGCGGACTCACCGACGCCCTCGGGAACCTGACGGCGCGGGACTCTGCATCCTGCACCATCGAGGGCAGGCAGGGTGACGTGGTTGTTCCACTGTCCGCGGTGACGGCAGCAAAACCCGTTCCGCCGCCGCCCCCACGGCGCCGTCCCCGGGCAAATCCCGATCGGTGACCGACCGCCGCCCTACGCGATTGACTAAGTTCAATCAGTGCGCCCTGCTGACGTATGCTTTTGATTATGGAAACAGACGAGGACGTCCAGGCACGCGGGAGGGCACTGAGCGCCCCCGTCCGGCTCAGGATCCTCCGGCTCTGCCTGCACAAGGCACGGACCAACAAGGAAATCGCCGAGGTGCTGGATCTGAACCCCGCCACGGCGCTGCACCATGTGCGAACCCTGCTGGCAACGGGGTTCCTGCGTGCCGAAGAGCCGCGCACGGGCAACCGCGGAGCAAAGGAAATCCCGTACCGGGCAACCGGCCTGTCCTGGGGCAGCCGGATGCCGAACGCCGCTCCGGTGCTGGTGGAGACCTTCCTGCAGGAGATCGAGGGGTTGAGCCCGTCGGAGATCGACGTCTGGCGTCTCGGCGTGCGTCTCAATGATGCCAACAGGGCTGAGATGATGGGCAAGATCCGCGCTGTCTTCGAAGAATATGCCCGGCACGGCTCGGACGAGGACGGGACGGCGACGTCCATCATGCTGGCCCACCACCTGGACCGCACCGCTGACTGAACCGGCTGCCGGCCGGCTGGAATTCAGCGTCTCCGCGGGGGCCGCAACGCCCACCAGGAGACCGCAACCGCGCTGACCGTCCCGACGGCCAACCCCACTACCCACACATAGCCGGCCACGCCGACCGGCGGCACCGCACCGTCCAACTCCACGCCCGCCGCGATGACGCCGCCGGCGGAGAACGACGCCGTCAGGCCCACCAGTACATACGCCACTACCCCGGTCAACGCCGCGAGCGGCACGCTGCGTGCCGCCACCGCCACGAACACCGCAATGCAGGTCGCCAGCAGCACGGCACCGATCGCGCCCGCAGGGACCCCAATACCGGCCAGGTACCAGATGTGGGCGTGGAGAGCGGTGCCCAGACCAGCCGCCAGTATTCCACCGAGCACCGCGGCAAGCCGGCCGGGCCATCTGCTGGAAACGGAAGAAGGAACGACGACGCCGGCGTTGCTGCCGTCGTCGTCGTTCCTCTGCTTCCGGATCTCCACGGATCTGCCGGGAACCGGGCCCTGCCGCCTTAGGCGCGGGCGCGTGAACGCGCGGCGCGCATGCGCTCGTTGGCGTCCAGGATGACCTTGCGGATACGGATTGATTCGGGCGTGACCTCGACGCACTCGTCCTCGCGGGCAAACTCGAGGGATTCCTCGAGCGTGAGCTTGCGCGGAGGGGTGAGGTTCTCGAAGCTGTCCGAGGAAGCCGCACGCATGTTGGTGAGCTTCTTTTCCTTGGTGATGTTGACGTCCATGTCGTCCGCCCGCGAGTTCTCGCCGACGATCATGCCTTCATATACCTCGGAGGTGGGCTCTACGAAGAACGAGCCGCGCTCCTGCAGGTTGATCATGGCGAACGGGGTGACCACGCCGGACCGGTCGGCGATCATCGACCCGTTGGTCCGGTATTCGATGTCGCCGGCCCAAGGCTCGTAGCCCTCGGAGTAGGAGGACGCGATGCCGGCGCCGCGGGTGTCGGTCAGGAAGCGGGTACGGAAGCCGATGAGGCCGCGGGCCGGGACAATGAACTCCATCCGGACCCAGCCGGTGCCGTGGTTGGCCATGTTGGTCATGCGGCCCTTGCGTGCGGCCATCAGCTGGGTAACGCCGCCGAGGTATTCCTCGGGAACGTCGATGGTCATGTGTTCCATCGGCTCGTGGACCTTGCCGTCAACGGTCCGCGTGACCACCTGGGGCTTGCCCACGGTCAGTTCGAATCCTTCACGGCGCATCTGCTCCACGAGGATGGCCAGTGCCAGCTCGCCGCGGCCCTGAACCTCCCAGGCATCGGGGCGGGCGGTGGGAAGCACCCGCAGCGACACGTTACCGATGAGCTCCTTGTCGAGGCGGTCCTTCACCTGACGTGCGGTGACCTTTGCTCCCTTGACCTTTCCGGCCAGGGGTGAGGTGTTGATGCCGATGGTGACCGAGATGGCGGGGTCATCGACGGTGATCAGCGGGAGCGGCTGCGGGTTGTCGACATCGGTGAGCGTCTCGCCGATGGTGATGTCCTCGATGCCGGCTACGGCAACGATCTCACCGGGGCCCGCAGACTCTGCCGGCACCCGGTCCAGCGCCTTGGTGGCGAGCAGTTCAGTGATCTTGACGGTCTTGAGCTCACCGTTCTGGCGCGCCCAGGCTACGTGCTGGCCCTTGCGGAGTGTTCCGTTGAAGATGCGCAGCAGTGCCAGGCGCCCGAGGAAGGGCGAGGCGTCAAGGTTGGTGACGTGTGCCTGGAGAACGCCGTTGGGATCGTAGCTCGGCGCCGGGATGTGCTCGATGATGGTCTTGAAGAGCGGCTCAAGGTTGTCATTGTCCGGCGCAGAGCCGTCCGCGGGCTGGTCGAGGGACGCCGCACCCACACGGGCGGCGGCGTACACCACGGGAACGTTGAGGACGGAGTCGAGGTCCAGGTCGGGAACCTCATCCGACAGGTCCGAGGCCAGGCCGAGGAGCAGGTCCATCGACTCGGAGACAACCTCGTCGATGCGCGAGTCCGGACGGTCGGTCTTGTTGACCAGCAGCACAACCGGCAGCTTCGCGGCAAGGGCCTTGCGCAGCACAAAACGCGTCTGCGGGAGAGGACCTTCCGAAGCATCCACCAGCAGCACCACGCCGTCCACCATGGACAGGCCGCGCTCCACCTCGCCGCCGAAGTCGGCGTGGCCCGGGGTGTCGATCACGTTGATGGTGATGCGCTCGCCCTTGGCCGAGGGTCCCTCGTAGAACACCGTGGTGTTCTTGGCGAGGATGGTGATGCCCTTCTCCCGCTCCAGATCACCGGAGTCCATGACCCTGTCAGCAACCTCGCCGTGGCTGGCAAAGGAGTTGGTCTGCCGCAGCATCGCGTCGACGAGCGTCGTCTTGCCATGGTCGACGTGCGCCACGATGGCAACGTTGCGGAGGTCACTGCGGATTGCAGTGTTGCTCGTGGAAACAGACATGCGGGAGAACTCGATTCTTAGGGGAAACACGTGAGTGTCAGGAAAAATGGAAGCGGGCAGCACAGCGCGCACTATGACCAGTCTAAGCTCTCCGCAAAAGATGGCCTAACGGGACCGTTGATCCCGGGCGGGTGAACCCCTCGAACCCCGGTCAGGAACCCCTGGAAAGCAAGGACCGCGCGCTTCCGACGTAGACCCTTTAATACGGCACGACGGCGATAGGAAGTCGTTAAAAGGAAACGACGGCGATGCCCGCCGGCGTGGTGATCGCCGGGGCATCGCCGTCGTTCTGTGAGTGGGACTACTCCGCCGCGGCGAGCAGGCGCGCCCGGAGTTCCCGCCGTTCCCGCTGCTTTTCCGGATCCGGCAGCGGCACGGCCGCGAGCAGCCGCTGGGTATAGGGGTCCTGCGGGTTTCGCAGGATCTGGTCCCGGGTGCCCTGTTCGACGATCCTGCCGCGGCGCATCACGCAGATGTGGTCGGCGAGGACGTCAACCACCGCGAGGTCGTGGGTCACGAACAGGCACGCGAATCCCATTTCCTGCTGCAGGTTCTGGAACAGCTCCAGGACCTTGGCCTGCACCGAAACGTCCAGGGCAGACGTCGGCTCGTCGGCGACCATGAGTTTGGGTTTCAGCGACAGGGCGCGGGCAATGCCGACGCGCTGCTTCTGACCTCCGGAGAGTTCATGCGGATAGCGGTTGCGGTAGGAGCGCGGCAGTTCCACCTGGTCGAGCAGCGTCTCGATCCGCTTCTGGAGCTGACCGCCCTTCGCAACTCCGGCGAGGTACATCGGTTCGCCGATGCTTTCACCGATGGGCAACCGCGGGTTCAGCGACGAGGACGGGTCCTGGAAGACCATCCCCACGTTGCGCCGTACCGCTCCCAGTTCACGCGAGGTGGGCTTGAAGCCGGAGATGTCCGTGCCGACCACCCGCAGTGACCCTTCCGCCACCGGAAGCAGCCCGACGGCCGCCCGGCCGATGGTGGTCTTGCCGGAACCGGACTCGCCTACCAGGCCCATGACCTCGCCCGGACGAATGCTCAGTGTCGCCTTCTCCACTGCACGGAATGCCGGAACCCTGCCCTGCTTCGGATACTCGATGGCTACATCCACCAGTTCGAGGACCGCCTCGCCCCGGCTCTCACGTTCGGCCTGAATCTCCTCTTCCAGACCGGCAAGCACGGCGCGTTCCCGCCGCTCGAGCTCCACCGCGTCCACCCCCGCAAGCTCCGATTTGGTAGCGGCCGCCAGCGCTGCCGTGATGTCGACGTCGTCGCCCCTGCCCTCGGAGCCCTGGCCCAGATGCGGCACGGCGGCCAGCAGGTCCTGGGTGTAAGGGTGCTCCGGGCGGCTGAAGATTTTCTCAGCTGTGCCGGTTTCGACGATGATGCCCTTCCGCATGACCGCGATCCGGTCCGCAAGGTCGGCAACCACGCCCATGTCATGGGTGATCAGCACAATGGCGCTGTCCAGCTTGTTGCGGAGGTTGCGCATCAGGTCGAGGATTTCGGCCTGGACCGTCACGTCGAGCGCCGTCGTTGGCTCGTCAGCGATCAGGAGTTTGGGGTCACAGGAGAGCGACTGGGCGATCATGGCACGCTGCCGCTGCCCCCCGGAAAGCTGGTGCGGATAGGAACGGAAGGCCTTTTCCGGGTCTGGAAGCTCCACCATTTCCAGAAGCCGGATTGCACGCTCACGCGCCTCGTCCGGAGAGATCGCGTTATGCAGCCGGAGAGTCTCCACAATCTGGAAGCCGACCGTATAAACGGGGTTGAGTGCCGTCATCGGTTCCTGGAAGATCACGGCGACGTCATTGCCGCGGACCTCACGCAGCCTGCCGGGCGACAGGTTGAGGATGGACTTCCCATTGAGGATCACCTCTCCGGTGACCCGGCTGTTGCTGGGCAGCAGACCGAGAAGGGCCATCGAGCTGGCGCTCTTCCCGGAACCGGACTCTCCCACGATGGCCAGCACCTCGCCCGCGTTGACGTGGTAGTTCAGGTCGATGGCAGCGGGAACCCACTCCTTCTCCACACCGAAGTCCACGCTGAGGTTTCGAACCTCGAGCACCGGTCCGCGGGCCGCTCCCCTGGGTTCGTCGCTCCTGTTGCCGTCAATAATGTCGTGGGTCATAGTGCTGTCCTTCCACTGTCTGACCGTGCGCCGGCGGCAGCTGTACGGGCTGTTTGCCCGCTGATTACTGCGCCGGGCCCAAATGTTGGAAATATGGGGGTATGAATACGCCTAGCGGACCCGACCAGTTCACCGTTTTCCGTCCCCGAAGCGGTCGCTGGATCCTGGGGGTTGCCGCGGCGATCGTGGTGGTGGGACTGGTGGCATCCGTGGTCACGTCCGGGCCGCAGGCCCTGGCCACCGCTGCTCCCCTGCTCGCCGTGGCTGCGATTGCCTGGTGGCTGTTCTGGTACCCGGCGGTTGTCGTCGGCCCGGTGGGAGTGGAGCTTCGCAATCCTGTACTCACCATCGATGTTCCCTGGGGCGGTCTGATCCAGGTGGATACGAAGTACGCGCTGAAGCTGGTCACCCCCGGCGGCAGCTACACCGCGTGGGCCGCGCCTGCCCCCGGTGTCCGCGGCACCCATGCCGGCAAGCCGGAGAACATGCAGAACCTGCCGGGCACCAGTTATGGTGCGGGCGGCAGCGTTCGTCCGGGCGACTTGAGCAACACCGATTCCGGGCTCGCAGCCCTGCTGGTCCGGTCCGAATGGGAACGCCGGATCGACAACGGTCTGATCGACGTCGACGCCACGGATTCCGTGCGCGTTGAACGCAGGATCAATTGGCGGCCGCTTGGCGTGGTTGCCGGCCTGCTCCTGCTGAGCGTGCTCACTTTCGCCCTGCAGTAACCGGCCGGCGCCGCGGATGCCTCCGCTGCCGGTCAGCCCCGGGGCGGTGCTGCCGGTCAGCATCCGGGCGGTGCGGCCGGTCAGCGTCGGGGCGGTGCTGCCGGTCATCAGGCCGGCTTCCTCGGCTCGGCGGCCTTCTTGGCGTTGAACTTCTTCTGTCGAGGATCAAATGCATCACGCAGTCCGTCGCCGATGAAGTTGATCGACAGGCAGATGATCACAATGAAGAGGCCGGGCCACCAGAACAGCCAGGGACGCGTGCTGAACGCAGCCTGGTTGGCGCTGATGAGGCTGCCCAGCGAAATGTCCGGCGCCCGGACGCCGAGACCCAGGAAGGACAGCGCCGTCTCCAGGAGAATTGCGGACGCCATGACCAGCGTGGTGTTGACGATGATGACACCCACGGCGTTCGGCACGATGTGCTTGAAGATGATCCGTGTGTTCGAGGCGCCGGCGATGCGCGCCGCATCGACGAACTCCCGCTCCCGGAGGCTGAGGAATTCACCGCGGACGAGGCGTGCAAGCCCTGTCCAGATGATGAATCCGACGAATACACCCAGGAGGATGACGCCTGCGCTGCCGCCGAAGATTGCGCCGAAGAAGGTTCCCGGCCCGGAGATGGAGTTGCCGAAAGTACCAAGGACAGCGGCAATGATGACCAGGGGAATGATGATGATGACGTCGGTGAGACGCATCAGCACGGCCTCGACCCAGCCGCGGAAGTACCCGGACACGCCGCCGATCACCACGCCGATGATGCCGCCGACGAGGCCGATGAGGAACATCACGATCAGGGAGAGCTGTGCGCCCCGCATGGTCATGGCAAAAAGGTCACGTCCCACCCGGTCCTGTCCGAAGGGGTGATCCCCGAAGTCGAACGGCAGCTTCCAGGTGGGCGCGCCGGTGGGGTTCGCCAGCGGAGGTGTCTCGATGTAGTTCCATTTCCACCAGCCGGGGATGCCTGCGTAGCCGACGGAAGTGAAGGCGAGAATGACCACGCCGAAGAAGATCACCAGGCTGGCCACGGCGGCGGTGTGTCCGAAGAACCGCTTGCGGACGATCTGGCCCTGGCTGAGGCCTCTGGAATCCTCAGGTTTGGTCTGCGTTGTTTCCTGTGCTGTAGTGCTCATGCTTTCACCCTTACGCGCGGGTCAAGAACGGAGTAGACGAGATCGGCCACCAGGTTGAAAACCAGGGCCACGATTCCGGTAATCAGGAAGACGCCCATGACCGGGTTGAGATCCTGCCTCTGCAGCGCCTGGACAAACAGTTGTCCCATGCCGCTGAACGCGAAGACCTGCTCGGTGATGATTGCGCCGCCAATCAGTGCACCGATATCGAAGGCAACGAGAGTGGCCAGGGGAATCAGTGCGTTGCGGAAGGCATGGCGCATCACCACGGTGCGTTCCCCGAGGCCCTTTGCCCGGGCGGTGCGGATGTAGTCCTGGTTCATGATTTCAAGCATCGAGGCGCGCGAGTAGCGGCTGTAGCCGGCCAGCGAGATCAGCATCAGCGCAATCGTGGGGAGCAGCAGGTGCGTATAGGTGTCGAGGCCGCGAACCCAGAAATCTCCGCTCAGGTTTGGAGTGGATGCTCCGATGGTAGCGATGGGCCGTCCGTTGACCCGGTTGTTGTTGAAGTATGCCGGCCAGGCCTGCATGAAGCGGTCCAGCAGAATCAGGAAACCCATCAGGAAGGCGGTGAGACCGGCAGCGTTCATGTTCTGGCGCTTGTCGTAGCCCCCCATGAAGTAGCCGACCGCCAGCCCGATGAGGACGGTGGCAATTCCCAGCAGGACCACCATCAGCAGGGTGGCGCGATCCAGCAGCGGTTGGACCGCGAAATAGGCGATCATGCCGATACCGACGACGGCCAGTGCGCTGTAGAGCGCCTTGCGGTTCTTCAGGCCGGCTGTGAGGAGGGTGACGCCGTACGCGATGCCCACTGAGAGCAGGGCAACCACGATCGGTCCGAACCCGGGGGTCAGGAACCACCCGGTGAAGTCGAGGAACCAGGTTAGAGCGAAGGCAAAGGCGAACCCGATCGCTGCCCACATGAGCCGGTGCTTGAGCGCTCCCGCGGTGCTCAGGTAGAAGAGGAAAGCGCTGAGCAGCCCGCACGTCATCATGGTGAAGAAGCTGATATTTGGATCGCTGAGGAAGTTGTTGAAGCCGATTGCGCCGAACTCCTTGAGGAGCACCGCAACCCAGAAGACCGGGAGGGAGAAGAACAGGAAGGCCATGAACGTCACCCCGTAGTCAAGACCGCTGTACTGGCGAAGTGCGGTCACAATGCCGAGGGTGATGCCGATGACAATCGCGAGGATGGTGGCGGCTGTGACAAGCATGATGGTCTGCCCCATTGCACGGCCGAGCAGCTGTGTCACTTCGATGCCGGTCACGCTGTTGCCGAGGTCGCAGGTGAGTGCGAACGGAACGACACAGCGGATGGCGCCGGAGAGCCAGGAGAAGTACCGCAGGATGGGCGGGACGTCGAGGTCGAGTAGATCGATGCGCTGCTGGATGAGCTGCTCTCGATTGGGTGCGTTGCTTTGGCGCAGATCCGCGAGTGGATCTCCTGAATATGCAGTCAGGATGTACACGAGGAACGAAGCGCCAAAAAGAATGAGTACGGCGGCGATCAGCCGCCTGACAATGTACGTCAACATAGTCTTTTTGGCCTCAGGGGTTTAGGAAGCGGGTTGTGCCCGACATGTCGGATTGAGTGTAATCCACGTTACGTTTCGTCAGAATTTGGTAATTGCCAATCACTGTGCAGGTGCCGTAAGCGCCCGAAAGCGCTGGGGCCAATGGTGCGGCCCCAGCGCTTTCGATCAGCTAGTGAAGGTGGGCAGTGCGGAAGCTATCAGGCTACCGACCACTCCCAGAAGTTCCACCAGATTCCTACAAGGCCAGGGTTGAACGTCAGTCCCTGTACTGCCTCATCAGCTGCGTTGATGCCGATGGACTGGAAGAACGGCAGGCCGTAGCCGGTCTCGAAGAGACGTGTGTCAACCGTGACCATCAGCTCCTGCTGTGCAGCGGGATCGGTGGTGATGATCAGCTCATCCATGGCGGCCTGAGCTTCTTCGTCGCAGAATCCGTTGAAGTTCGACGCCGATCCACAGCCGTACAGCTGCGGCACACCGCTCACACCAACGCCCGGGCTGACCCAGCCGAAGATCGTGGCGTCGTAGGTTCCGCCGCCGAGCGCGGATCCCCACTCGTTGCCGGGCAGACCGCCGTCGACGATCTTGAAGCCCGCCTGTGTGGCGCTCTCTGCGATCAGCGTGTAGGCGTCAACGCGGTTGGGGTTGTCCGCGTTGTACATGATGCGGACCTCAGGGGTTTCCCCGGCGAGCAGCTCCTTGGCCTTCTCGATGTCGGGCTCGGCGAATTCCCCAGAGCCGTTGGACTCTATGGCGGCGTCGTAACCTTCGGTTCCGATGTCGAAGATCTGGGAGTTGCGGGGCTCCGCTTCCGGATCGAGCGGACCGATGACGGACTCGACGATGGAATCGCGCGGGATGGTGTACATGAATGCACGCCGCACGTCCTCGTCTTCGAAGACACCGGAGTAGTTCAGGTCGATGTGGTCGAAGGAAAGTTCCTCGCCCTCGAGGATCTGGACTCCATCGATTGCCTCAAGCGATGCCAGCGTGTCAGCGGAGGCCTGAGGCTGAATGATGTCAACCTCGCCGTTCTGCAGTGCCTGGACCTGTGCGTTGGCGTCGCCGATGTACCGGATGGTGATTTCATCCAGCGCCGGCTCCGGGCCCCAGGCGTAGTCCTCGTTGCGGACAAGCGTCATGGACTGGTCGGGGACCATGTCCTGAACGATGTAGGGCCCGCTGGAGAGGTACAGCGCGGGGTCGGATGGGAGCGTGGTGGAATCGAATGCCGTGTTCCAGTACTCAGCTACTGCCTGAAGTTCCGGCCGGTCCTCAGGGCTCTCCGGATTTCCTTCCGGAGCGGTCTGGATCAGTTCGACAAGCGCGTCCTCATCCGCCAGTCCGCCACCGGTTGCGACGACGTGCGCCGGCGTGTCAAGAATGTCGAAGGCGATCTCGAAGTCCGCGTAGGGCTCCGAGTACTCCAGCGTCATTGTGCGGCCGTCTTCGCTGACTTCCGGCAGGGAGGTCAGTCCAAGACCACTGGTGTCTCCGGCGTAGGCAAAGTAGGTGGTGCCCGTCTCCGCTTCGGAATCTTCATCATCGAAGTGTCCCGACTGGATAGCCCAGGAGAGGAGGAGGTCACCGGCGTCGATGGGCTCGCCATCAGACCAGGCCACGCCCTCGTTGACCGTGTAGGCGACTGTCAGCGGATCCTCGGAAGTCACCTCATAGGTGCCGAATTCTTCGTTGCGGACGACCTCAAGCGCGTCGTCCACATAGTAGAAGCTGCCCTTGGTCAGATAGCTGACCTTGCCATTGATGTCGACATTGCCGGTGGCACTGTCGGAGTTGAACGAAGTGAATGGGTTGACCTCGGCTACGGTTACCGCACCGCCCGATGCCTCGCCTTCGCCCCCTGTGCCGGGATCTTCGCCGCCGCCGCTTTCAGCGCAGGCAGTCAGTGCAAGTGCAGCGATGGCAGCTACACCTACGGCTTTGGAAGTACGTCCGAAACGCATTCCGCCTCCTTGTTTCTGTTGTGGAAGATGTCCTTCATGGTTTTACAAAGGACTGACACGCACTCTGATGTTCAAAGTGGCGTGCCTCACATGCAGAAAGCTTAGGTGTTATTTGTTACCGGTAGGTATCAAAAAGGAAGCGTGGTGAAGTTGTTACCGAGATGCAACCAAAATTTCCCATCCGGCACAGGAAGCGACGACTTCCCCATGAACCACGACGCGCCGGCCCACTCAGGCGGGTCTAGACGTTGAAGCGGAACTCCACTACGTCGCCGTCCGCCATGACGTATTCCTTGCCTTCGATGCGGACCTTGCCGCGGGACTTCGCTTCAGCCATCGATCCGGCAGCCACCAGGTCCTCGAAGGACACAACTTCCGCCTTGATGAAGCCGCGTTGGAAGTCCGAATGGATCACTCCGGCAGCCTCAGGAGCGGTTGCGCCCTTGCGGATGGTCCAGGCCCGGGCCTCCTTCGGCCCTGCAGTCAGGTACGTCTGCAAGCCCAGCGTGTGGAAACCGACGCGGGCAAGCTGGTCAAGGCCGGATTCATCCTGGCCGTTCATCTCCAGCATCTCCCGCGCTTCCTCGGGGTCCAGCTCCACGAGGTCGGCTTCCAGTTTGGCGTCGAGGAAGATGCAGTCTGCCGGCTCCACGAGAGCCCGCAGTTCCTGCTGGCGCTCAGGATTGCCGAGCACCGAGTCATCGGCGTTGAAGACGTAGATGAAGGGCTTGGCGGTAAGCAGGCTGAGCTCCCGCAGGTGCTCCATCTCCAACTTGTCGCTCGCGACCGAGGAGAAGATCGTGTCACCTCGTTCGAGAACCGACTGTGCAGCCTGCATGGAGGAGAGCTGCGCGGCTTCGCGCTTCTTGATCTTCACTTCCTTCTCCACTCGCGGGATGGCCTTCTCCAGCGTCTGCAGATCGGCCAGGATCAACTCGGTGTTGATCGTCTCCATATCGGACACGGGATTCACTGCACCGTCAACGTGCACAACATCCGGGTCATCGAAGACACGCACCACCTGGGCGATCGCTTCAGCTTCGCGGATGTTCGCCAGGAACTGGTTGCCAAGCCCCTCGCCCTCGGAGGCCCCCTTCACGATGCCCGCGATGTCGACGAAGGACACCGTGGCGGGCAGTACCCGCTGCGAGCTGAACACTTCAGCCAACTTCCCGAGACGCGGGTCCGGCAGATTCACAACACCGATGTTGGGCTCGATCGTGGCGAACGGGTAGTTCGCTGCCAGGACAGTGTTCCTGGTGAGAGCGTTGAAGAGGGTTGATTTGCCGACGTTGGGCAGTCCGACGATGCCAATAGTAAGAGCCACGGGAAAACAGTCTACCGTTGCAGGCTCCTGACCGGGGCGCGCGCAGGCGGTAGGCCGTTGTTCGGCGGAATTGTCAGTGCCGCCTGCCATGGTTGATTCATGGACGGATACACACTTCTCCTTTTGGTACTCACCGCGGTCCTGGCCCTGATCACCGGCGCGGGCATCGCGGTCATGCGCCTCCGCCCGGTTCTCGCCGGGCTGCGGAATGAAGTGGACGACGCCGGAACCCGGCTGGGTGCGGCCGTGTCCGCCCGTGCCGCAGCAGAAGCGGAGAACCGGCTGCTGCACGCGCAGAACCGGCAACTGCTCGAACAATCGGGGCAGGACCAGTCGGTCCTTCGCGCCATCGCACCGCTTGCCGACAAGCTCGGGCAGGTCCAGGCGCATGTCGGGCAGCTCGAGCGGGAGCGCGCGCACCAGTTCGGGCAGCTGGCCCAGCAACTCCATGAGGCTCAGCTCTCGGACTCGAAGCTGCTGTCCACGACGCATTCCCTGGCTTCTGCCCTGCGCAGCACCACAGCACGCGGGCAATGGGGTGAGGTGCAGCTCAGGCGGATCGTCGAAGCCGCGGGCATGCTCCCCCGCGTGGACTTCGTCGAACAGGCCACCCTCACCATCGCCTCCCGCGAAGGCACAAACACCGCACGCCCGGACATGGTGATCCAGCTGCCCGGCAACAAGCAGATCGTCGTCGATTCGAAGGTCCCACTCGACGCCTATCTGGAAGCACAGGCCGTTCCGGCCCGGGAGGACCAGGAAGGCGGCGCGGAGGAAGCGCGCCGCCGGGAGCTTCTGGCGCAGCACGTCAAGGCTGTCCGTGCGCATGTGGACGCGCTGGCACGGAAGAAGTACTGGGAAGGCGCGGACAATTCGCCGGACCTGGTGGTGTGTTTCCTCCCGCTGGAGTCGGTGTTGTCCAGTGCGCTCCAGACGGATCCCGCGCTACTCGATTACGCATTCACCCGGAATGTGGTGCTCGCCTCCCCGGTGTCGCTGCTTGCAATCCTCAAGGGTGTCGCGTTCAGCTGGCGTCAGGACGTCCTGACGGAAAACGCCAAGGAGCTTTATGACCTGTCCCGGGAACTCTACGAGCGCCTGGGCACCATGGGCTCGCATATCACCCGACTGGGCAGTTCGCTCAAGAGTTCGGTGGAGAAGTACAACTCCTTCGTGGGGACTTTGGAGTCCCGGGTGCTTCCCACCGCCCGGCGGATCAACGCGTTCGAGGGCGCCGGGAATGATTCCGATCTGGCAACCGGCGCGGTGGAAGCGACGCCCCGCCTGTTGAGCGCTCCGGAACTGATAGACAGCGGCGAAACCACCGAACCTCGAACGGAACAGGTCAATCGATCGGCATAGGGAGCCGCTCCCCGGAGGCGGTGCCGCGTCCGATGCCGGCATCGGAAGGTGGGCGTCAGGCAGGCGACGTCAGGAGGTAGGCCGCTGGCCGCGTCCGCCGAGCCCGCTCGATGGATCTCCCATGGCCTTCAGCGCAGCACGGATCTCCTTGGGCAGCGAGAAGATGATGTCTTCCTCGGCTGTGACGACTTCCTCCACGTCGGCGTATCCGTACTCCGCCAGCAGGCGAAGGACATCCTGCACCAGGTTTTCCGGCACCGAGGCGCCGGAAGTGACGCCGACGGTTGACACTCCTTCGAACCAGGACTCATCCACCTCATTGGCAAAATCCACCCGGTGGGACGCCTTTGCACCGTATTCCAGCGCCACCTCGACCAGGCGCACCGAGTTGGACGAGTTTGCAGAACCCACCACAATCACGAGGTCGGCATCCGGTGCAATCTTCTTGATCGCAGCCTGCCGGTTGGACGTGGCATAACAGATATCGTCGCTCGGAGGATCCTGCAGCGTCGGGAATCGTTCCTTCAGAAGGGCAACGGTCTCCATGGTCTCGTCCACGCTGAGGGTGGTCTGCGAAAGCCAGATCACCCTGTCAGGATCGCGGACAGTCACAGAGTCCACATCCTCGGGACCGTTGACAATCTGGATGTGGTCAGGCGCCTCGCCTGCTGTCCCCTCGACTTCTTCATGTCCGTCGTGGCCGATCAGCAGAATATCGAAATCATCCCTCGCGAAGCGCACAGCTTCGCGGTGGACCTTTGTTACCAGCGGGCAGGTCGCGTCAATGGTGCGCAGGTTGCGTTCCTCGGCGGAACGGATTACTGCCGGCGAGACACCGTGCGCGGAAAACACCACAAGCGCACCCACGGGCACTTCGTCATTCTCTTCGACGAAGATCGCCCCCTTTCCCTCCAGGGTGGAGACCACATGAAGGTTATGAACAATCTGCTTCCGCACATAGACGGGCGGGCCATAGTGGGCCAGGGCCTTCTCAACAGCGATGACGGCGCGGTCGACTCCTGCGCAGTATCCGCGAGGCGCTGCCAGCAGCACTCTGCGCGGCCCCTCGACCGGCGCAGCGGCGTGCACCTCGTCCGGCGAACGGCGCTTTCGGGGCACTGTGGGCATGGCTACCGAAACAGCTGTAGAGGACATATCTCCATGCTAACGGGCCGGGTAGACGGTCCCGTCCCCCTGCACGGGCCTGTCCGCTGAGAGCCAACCGTCCGCTGGGAGTTCCGGCGGTAAGAGACCCGAAGGAAGCCGCTCTGGTCCTGCACATCGCCCGCTCCGGTGCCACCGATGTCAGGGGCACCTGATAAACATTAACCATGCGGGTCCGCGCCCGCACTCCGACCGGAGCGGGAACATCAGAAGTAGCGGACAGAAATTCATTGCAGGTTGTATTGGGAGGATGCTCATGGACCAGGACGGCGCGCCGCTGGGCACCGTGGTGGCAGCTGATCCGGCCGTTCCTGCGGATCCTTCCACCCTTCCGGAGACCGCGGCGGAAACCTCCGCTGAGCGCCCCTGGCCGCTCCATGTCCTGTCGGAAAAGTTGAAAGCCCACATCGAGCGGGCTCCGGCTGCCTGGGTGGAAGGGCAGGTGATTGAGCTCAACAAACGCGGATCAATGTGCTTCGTCACCCTGCGGGATGTCGATGCCGAGATCTCCCTCTCGCTCACCGTCTGGGGAACAGTCATGGATCGGCTGGCCGTCCCCCTGGAGCGTGGCTCACGGGTAGTGGCACGGCTCAAGGCGGACTTCTGGGTCAAAACGGGACGCGTCTCAATGCAGGCGTGGGATATCCGGCCGGTGGGTCTCGGGGACCTGCTCGCGAGAATCGAACGCCTCCGCCAGGCCCTCACGGCTGAGGGGCTCTTCGCCGCTTCCCGCAAGCGCCCGCTTCCTGCCCTTCCACACCGGATCGGCCTCATCACCGGCCGTGATTCGGACGCTGAAAAAGACGTCCTCCGAAACGCGCGCCTCCGGTGGCCGGCCGTGGAGTTCGAGGTGCGCCAGGTCGCCGTCCAGGGCGTGAATGCCGTTTCACAGATACGGTCCGCGCTGGTGGAACTGGACCGGATGCCGGAAGTCGACGTGATCATCATTGCCCGCGGCGGCGGGTCCCTTGAGGACCTCCTCGCGTTCAGCAGTGAGGACCTCGTACGCGCAGTGTCCGCGGCCGCCACCCCCGTGGTGAGTGCTATCGGCCACGAAGCAGACCATCCGTTGCTCGACGACGTGGCGGACCTGCGGGCGTCCACCCCCACGGACGCAGCAAAGCGGGTGGTTCCCGACGTCAGCGAGGAACTGCAGCGGATCCGTCAGGCGCGTGCACAGATCTCCCGCAGCGTGGACCAACTGATGTCCCGGGAAACAGAGCGCCTGGCGCACTTGCGGTCCCGTCCTGTTCTGGCCCAGCCGGCCGGAATGGTGAGCGTCCGTGAGGAGGACCTTGTGCGGCTCCGCAACCGGAGCACCATGGCGATCGAGAGCGCCGTGGCGCGCGAGGCAGACCGCGTCAGCCACCTTCGCGCTCATGTGCGGTCGCTCTCCCCCCAAAGCACCCTCGACCGGGGATATGCGGTGGTCCAGAACGAAAACCTCGAGGTTGTGAGAACCCCTGACCAGGCACCGCCGGAGACACTGCTCTCCATCAGGGTGTCGGGAGGAAAAATCTCAGCCCGCTCCCTGCCCGGCATCGAACCATCTTCCAGTAAGGACCAGCTATGACCAGTCAGCCCGCCCCCGCCCCCGCACCCGGAGACGTATCCGGACTCAGCTACGAGGAAGCCCGCGAGCAACTGGTGAAGGTGGTCAGCCAGCTTGAGGCAGGCGGAGTGAGCCTTGAGCAGTCGCTTGCGCTCTGGGAACGCGGCGAAGCCCTGGCGGACCATTGCGAACAGTGGCTTGAGGGCGCCAGGAAACGCCTCGCCGCGGCGCGCTCACACACCGACGCGCAGGATGCGCCCCAGGGCTAGCATCAGCTGGCGGCGAGCCTCTCCTTCTCTGCCTCGACGTCGAAGTCCGCTTTGGGCCAGCTCAGCTGCATCGCCGCGAGTGCGTCCGTCAGGAGCTGCTGGACCGCAATCCGGGCGTACCACTTACGGTCCGCCGGAACCACAAACCATGGGGCGTCCGGAGTGCTCGTCCGCTCGATGGCGATCTGGTAAGCCTGCTGGTACTCGTCCCATAGGGCTCGCTCGGCCAGATCCCCGGGGTTGTACTTCCAGTGTTTGTCCTTGCGTTCCAGCCGTTCGGTCAGACGGTCCTTCTGCTCTTCCTTGCTCAGGTGCAGCATGACCTTGACTACCCGTGTCCCGGCACCTGCGAGCCCCGCCTCAAACTCCCGGATTGCACCGTACCGTTCTTCAATCACTTCCGGTTCGGTAAGCTTGCGCACCCGGTGAATGAGCACGTCCTCATAGTGCGACCGGTCAAAAACGCCGATCATCCCCGGCCCGGGAAGCTCCCGGCGGACGCGCCACAGGAAATCGTGCCGCTTCTCCTCCTCCGTGGGCGCCTTGAAGGCATGATGCTGCACGCCCTGCGGGTCCACCGCCCCCACCACGTGCCGCACAATGCCGCCCTTACCCGCGGTATCCATCGCCTGCAGAATCAGCAGGACGGAAATGTCGCTGCCAAACCGGCTCTCCGCGAAGAGCTTCTCCTGCAGCTCTGAAAGCACTTCCTTGCCCGCCGCGAGCCTGGCTTTCCCGGCCTCCTTCCCGCCCTCGAATCCCGGGGTGGACGACGGATCAATCTGCCGGAGGTCCACATCGGGGCCAGCGAGGAGGGACTGCGTAGGGGAAACACTGAAATCAGGAACAACGGGCATGAATCCTCCTCATTGAGGCGCGGGGCGTGGATCAGGGCTTGTAGGTGCTGAGGAACTCCGCCAGACGTCCGATGGCGTCTTCAATGTCCTTGACGTTCGGCAGCGTAACCATGCGGAAGTGGTCAGGGTTGACCCAGTTGAACGCGGTGCCGTGCGAGATCAGAATCTTCTGCTGCTTCAGCAGGTCCAGCGCAAACTGCTCATCATTCTTGATCGGATAGACCTCGGGGTCCAGCCGCGGGAACAGATACAGTGCGCCCTTTGCGAGTTCGCAGGACACCCCCGGAATGGCGTTCAACAGTTCATAGGCTTTGTCACGCTGCTCGCGGAGCCGACCGCCCGGAAGTATCAGGTCATTGATGCTCTGGTACCCACCGAGTGCAGTCTGGATGGCGTGCTGCGCCGGCACATTGGCGCACAACCGCATGTTCGCCAGGAGGTTGATGCCCTCGATGTAGTCCGCGGCGCGGTGCTTCGGCCCGGAGATGGCCATCCAGCCGCTGCGGAAGCCTGCGATGCGGTACGCCTTGGACAGACCGCTGAAGGTCAGGCAAAGCACATCGTCGCCGGTGACTGACGCAGCATTCACGTGGACGGCGTCGTCATACAGGATCTTCTCGTAGATCTCGTCAGCGAAAATGATCAGGTCATGGCGGCGGGCAAGGTCCACAATCTGCTGGATCACTGACCGTGGGTAAACCGCGCCCGTGGGGTTGTTCGGGTTGATCAGCACGATGCCCCGGGTCTGCGGGGTGATCTTCGACTCGAGGTCCTCGACGTCAGGCCACCAGGAATTGCTTTCGTCGCAGAGGTAATGGACGGCGGTTCCGCCTGCCAGGCTGACCGACGCAGTCCATAGCGGATAGTCAGGCGTGGGCACGAGGATTTCTTCACCGTTGTTGAGAAGCGCCTGCAGCGACAGGGTGATGAGCTCGCTGACCCCGTTGCCGAGGTAGACGTCATCAACATCGATGGTCTTGATGCCGCGGCTTTGGTAGTACTGCACCACTGCGGTTCTGGCAGAGAAAATTCCGCGGGAATCGCTGTACCCCTGTGCTTTGGGGAGGTGGCGGATCATGTCCACGAGGATCGCGTCCGGCGCCTCGAATCCGAACGGCGCGGGGTTGCCGATGTTCAGCTTGAGGATCCGGTGGCCCTCCGCCTCCATCCGCTTGGCGTGCTCAAGCAGCGGCCCCCGGATGTCGTAGAGGACGTTGTGCAGCTTGTCGGATTGCTTGATTTCGGCCATTAACAAAGAATGCCATAGCCCGGGCCCGCCCTTCCGCATTGTGATCAAGGCAACTGGGCGGACCCGGGTTGATGGAGGTGCTAGCCTGCCAGACCCTTCTCCTCCAGCCAGTCGGCAGCAGCATCCGCGGGATTACGCTTCTCGTCGCCGCTCACTTCACGGTTCAGGGCAATCAGGTCATCCGTGGTGAGCATGCTGGAGACCTCGTTGAGGACTGCCTGTGCATCCTCGCCGACGGTGTCAAGGTTCACGAGCGGGATGACCTGCTGGGCGATGAAGTTGTTGGCGGGGTCTTCAAGCACCACCAGATCGTTGTCGGCGATGGACGGCGTGGTGGTGTAGATGTCAGCAGCCTGAATGGTGTCATTCAGCAGGGCTTCGAGCGTCACGGCTCCACCGCCGTCGTTGATGGCTTCGAACGACTTCGGGACGCACCCGTAGTTTTCTTCGAGCCCGGGCAGCCCGTAGGCACGTTCCGTGAAGGTGCTCGGCGCACCGATGACCAGTTCGTCACAGACCTCGGCCATGTCCTCGATCGAGGTCAGGCCGTATTCCTCGGCCGTGGCGGCGGTGACCACCATGGCGTCCTTGTTCTCGGCTTCGGCCGGCTCAAGGATGCCCAGGTTCATGTCAGGGGTTTCCGCCTCCAGCGCCTCGGGCAGTGCCGTAACGATATCTTCCGCAGATTCCGCTGTGGCCGCGGAGTCGAGGAAGAGCAGCAGGTTTCCGCTGTAGTCGGGGATGACGTCTACGGACCCGTCAACGAGCGCCTGGAAGTAGATTTCACGCGATCCGATATTGAGCTGGGTGTCGGCTTCGATGCCCGCGGCGTTGAGTGCGCCGGCATAGATTTCCGCGAGGATCTGGCTCTCGGGGAAGTCCGCCGAACCAACGGTCACCGGCCCGCTTGTGCCCTCCGCTCCCTCACTTTCAGTTCCTCCCTGCGGATCCGAATTGACCCCGCAGGCTGTCATGGCAAGCGCCGCAGTCAATCCCGTCAGCCCGAGCAGGCCGCGCCGGAAGCTGCGCGTCGATGATGTGATCATGTTGTTCCTCCTTGTGAACTGGCATGGGCTTCCTGCCCACCGGTCTTTGATGGTTCCACCGGAGTGCGGGATGTCCGCAGGCCCGGTGACACAGCAAATCGTTGAAGCAGCGCCATCACGCCGTCGACGGCGATGGCGACGACGGCGATCACCACTGCGCCGCCGAAGAGGCGGCCGTTGTCCCGCAACTGGGTCCCTTCGATCAGGAACACTCCCAGGCCACCGAGGTTGATGAACGCGACGACGGCGGCCGTTGCAACCACCTGCAGCACGGCTGCCCGGAACCCGCCGAGAATCACCTGCAACCCGTTGGGCAACTCGACCCGGAACAGCACCTGGAGTTCACTCATCCCCATGCTGCGGGCGGCGTCCACCACCGCAGGATTCACCGACGAAATACCGGCGTAGACCCCTGCAAGGATGGGAGGCACCGCGAGGAGCACCAGCGCCCAGATCGGCGGCATCAGGCCGAGGCCGGCCAGCAGGACGAACAGGATGAGGACGCCGAGCGTGGGCAGCGCACGCAGGATGCCCACCCCGGAAACGATAAAGATCCGTCCCCTGCCCGTATGACCGACCAGCAGTCCGATGGGTACGGCGACGGCCGCGGCGATCAGGATGGTGAGCGCGGTGTAGCCGAGGTGCTCGACCACACGTATCGGGATTCCTTCCGGTCCGCTCCAGTTGGGACCGAAAGTCAGCCACTCGAACATCTGCACCAGGAGGTTGCTGCTGGAGTAATCCATGCTCAGGAGCCTCCTGTCTGTGCGGCAGGGCTGCCGGTGTCCTCAACCGTCAGCGGGACAACGCCCGGCACAACCGATCCGGCACGCATCCACGGCGTAAGCAGTCGTTCAAGCAGCACCAGCACCAGGTCCATCACAAGGGCCAGGATCAGCGTCACGACGATCCCGATGACGATCACGGTTGGGAAAGACCGGAACAGCCCGTCGGTGAACAGTGTCCCGAGGCTGGGAATGCCGATCAGCGCGCCGACGCTGACCAGCGAGATATTGGTGACGGAGATGACGCGCAGGCCGGCGAACAGGACGGGGACGGACAACGGAAGGTCAACGGTCAGGAACCGGCGCAAGGGAGTGAAGCCCATCGCCACAGCGGCTTGCCGCACGCCGTCGTCAATCGAGTTGAGGGCGTCGAGCGTGGAGCGGACCAGCAGCGCCACCGCGTAGATGGTCAGGGCAACAATGACGTTCGCCATGTCCAGGACCCTGGTGCCGAGGATCAGCGGAAGCAGAACGAACATTGCCAGGGACGGGACCGTGTAGAGCAGGGCGGAAATGGTGAGGATCACTCCCCCAAGCGGTTTGCTCAGCCGGGCGGCCTGAGCCACCGGCACAGCGATCGCCACACCGAATACGAGCGGAAGAACCGCCTGCACCAGGTGGTAGCCCGTCAGCTCGGCGATGTAGGAGAAGTTGTCGATGAACCACTGCACGTCAGACCGCCGTGTTGTGGTCAGCGCGGCCGCGGTCCAGCCGGGCTTCCTCGATGAGTTCCAGCACCTCCGCTGCCTGGACAACACCGATCACGCGGCCGTCATCATCGACGGCGACGCCCAGTCCGGACGGTGCGGAGAGCGCCGCGTCGAGCGCGCGACGCAGTGAATCCCCCCGCCGGTAGAGCGATCCGCCGGGCACCAGATCGGTGCCTGACCGGATCTCCTCCCGCTTGGCCTGAGGCACCCAACCCTGGGGACGGCCGTCGTCGTCCACCGCCAGCGTCCAGGACGAGCCGACCGGAGTATCCGGATCTGCAAGCAGGTGCACCCGGATGGTCTCAACCGGATGGATGGGCACGCCGTCGCCGGCCTGGAAGGAAAGACGGCGGAAGCCGCGGTCCCTGCCTACGAAACCCGCCACGAAATCGTCCACGGGGGCGCGCAGAATTTCTTCCGGCGCCGCGTACTGCGCGAGGCGCCCGCCGGTGGCGAACACCGCGACCCTGTCACCGAGCACGGTGGCCTCGTCGATGTCGTGGGTGACGAAAACGATGGTCTTGGCGAGGTCCCGCTGGAGACGCAGCAGCTCCTCCTGGAGCTCGTGGCGCACCACCGGGTCAACCGCGCTGAAGGGCTCATCCATCAGCAGGATCGGGGGATCCGCAGCGAGCGCCCGGGCAACGCCCACGCGCTGCTGCTGGCCTCCCGACAGCTGGCCCGGATATCTCTTCCCGAGAGCGGAGGCGAGTCCGACGACGTCGAGCAGCTCCGCGGCACGCTTCCGCGCTTCCGGCTTGGAGACGCCGTTGAGCCTCGGCACGGTGGTGATGTTGTCAAGCACGGTGCGGTGCGGCAGCAGACCGGAGGACTGCATCACGTACCCCATGGACCGCCGCAGCTCCGAGGCGCGCTGGGCGGCGATGTCCTGACCGTCGACAAGGATGGATCCGGACGTGGGTTCGACCATCCGGTTGATCATCCGCAGGGAAGTTGTCTTGCCGCATCCCGAGGGGCCGACGAGAACGGTGATGGCTCCGCGGTCGATGTCCATGCTGAGGTTTTCAACAGCTGCCGTGCCGCCGCCGTAATGCTTGGAGACGTTCCGGAAGGAAATCATCGCTTCCGAGCCGGTGCCGCCCGCCGCGCGGAGGGCTGACGCTTCGCCAGTCATGAAACCATGCCTTTCGTCGACAGGAGGCCCGGCTTACGGCCGCTCCCTAGCGATTCCATGCACCCGCGGCGGAAATATCGACGGCGGGAGCGTGGTCTTGTTGAGTCTAGCTAGGCGTTCGTTGCATACAAGCGGTTGTATGGGCTGATCAGAAACTTTGTCGCGAATCGTTAACACGGAACCGGTTCCCTCCCCTGCTCAGCCCTCTCGGAAACGGTTGCGGTAGTCCTTGGACATGGCCGCGTCCCGGGCAAGGCGGTGGAAGCTCCGGGCGTGACGGTGCTGTTCAGCAGCGCTCTGCCGGCGGTGCAGGCTGGCCAGTTCGCGCTGCATCTTGCGGTAGCTGAGCCAGCGACGTTCCTCCAGGAACCCGTGGTCGAGGGCATCCCGGACGGCGCACCCCGGCTCGGCGTCATGGGCGCAGTCGTTGAACCGGCAGCTCAGAAAAAGTTCCTCGATGTCGCCGAACACTGCCTCGAGTCCGCCCTCGGCATCCCACAGTGCAAACCCCCGCAGGCCCGGCGTGTCCATGATCACCGAGCCGGAGCCCAGGGGAATGAGTTCGCGCGCCGTCGTCGTGTGCCGTCCTTTCCCGTCGCCGGCCCGCACCTGCCCCGTGTCCTGCACCGGGGAACCGACGAGCGCGTTGGTCAGGGTCGATTTCCCGGCTCCGGAAGGACCGATGAGCGCCAGTGTGGTGCCGGCCCCGATCCGCGAGTGCAATGCGTCGAGCCCGTCGCCTGCCTCCGCGGACGTGGTGAAGACCTCCACGCCCCGGGAACGCTCGACCGTCTGGGCCACAACGTCATCGAACCTGCTGCTGAGATCGGCTTTGGTCAGGATGACGACAGGTACCGCGCCGGAGTCCCACGCCGCCACGAGGGTCCGCTCAAGCCTGTTGGCCGAGAGCGGCCGGTCCATCGGAACCACCACGCCTACGAGGTCGATGTTGGCGCCGAGGATCTGCGCCTCGGACAGCGGATCGTGGGCACGCTTGCGCTGCAGGGTTGAGTAGCGCGGAAGGACGCCGACGACGGCGGGCGGCGCGGCGCCGTCGTCCTTGTGTGCCAGTGCCACCCAGTCGCCGGTGACGACTGTGCCGTCGCCGTCGACCTGGAGCTGTCCGTTCGCGGTGGCGAGCAGGACCCTGCCGCGGTCCGTGCGTACAGCACGGGCCGGTTCGGGGTGTGACGGTGTGGTGGAGGGAGGAAAGGCGGAGATGAAGAGATCACGGATGCGGTCAGTGAAGCCGTACTGGGTGAGAGTGTCCACAGATGGAGGTCCTCTGAAAGGGCCCCGCCCGTTGCAGGAGATGGAATCAGTGCGGCCGCGGGCGGAAGGCGGGGATGTCGGAAATAACCGGTGGGTGTGCAACAGCGGAATCCGGAATCATCACGTCACCTCCTGCTCCTGGGAACCGCGCCCTGGTGCTCCAGGGCGTACGCGGAAGAGCTTTATAGTAGCGCCCGGCCGGGACTTTGGTAAGAGAGCCGGATCGCCTTGTCCACCAGGTCCACCCGGCGCAGATTGGGAATATCGGCGAGCGGAATCCACGCCGCCTCGTCAGTGGATCCGTCCAGTTCGTGGACGAGCTCCCCCGATACCGGATGCGCACGGTAGACGATCCGCAGCGCATGCAGCGGACGCAGGGACCCGCTCAGGCGGTCTTCCGGATCAATGTGCAGGCTGTCCACGCCGAGAAGCTCATCGAGTTCGACGACGTAACCGGTCTCCTCCAGCACCTCCCGGACTGCCGCGGTGGGCGCGTCCTCACCCAGTTCGAGACCGCCGCCCGGCAGGGTCCACCCGGACCTGCCGTGCTCGTTCCAGTGCGCCAGCAGGATCATCCCATCCCGCACGACGACGGCATACGCACCCACCCGGGTGTCCCATTCCTGCGCCATGGAGGAAGTCTAGACGCGTCAAGATGGCGCGGCAGCGAGCGTATCCTGAACCCATCGATGAAGGGGCGGCAGCGCAATGAGTAACCTCGATGTCCATCCCTCGCCGACGCTCTGCGGGAGTGCGGCGCGGGAAAATTCCGCAGTGGAGCTCTTTCCCGACCGTGAGGTCCCGCTGGGCGGCGTGCGTGCCATGAACGTCAGGCGCACCCTCCCCCAGCGGACGCTGCCCACCATCGGGGCGTGGTGCTTCCTCGACTCCTTTGGCCCCGACCGGACCGCAATGCGCGTCCTG
This sequence comes from Arthrobacter sp. 35/47, assembly GCF_000520475.1. Taxonomy (NCBI): domain Bacteria; kingdom Bacillati; phylum Actinomycetota; class Actinomycetes; order Micrococcales; family Micrococcaceae; genus Arthrobacter; species Arthrobacter sp. 35/47. The sequence continues at coordinate 66,978 of NZ_KI914620.1, read as the reverse complement.
CCGCACCCCCACATCGGCCTCCAGACGGTGACCTGGCCGCTCACCGGCGAGGTTCGACACCGCGACTCGCTCGGGTCGGATGTCCTGGTTCGGCCGGGCGAGCTGAACATCATGACCGCCGGCTCCGGGATCTCGCACTCCGAGTTCAGCCCGGAAGGCGGTGTGCTTGCCGGGCTGCAGCTGTGGGTGGCGCTCCCGGCGTCCGTCGCGTCAGCGCCGCCGTCGTTCGAGCGGCACACGGACCTGCCGGTGATCACCGGACCGAATTACAGCGGCACCGTCCTGGTGGGCACCCTCGCCGGGGCGACCAGCCCAGCCCTGGTGCATACGCCCCTCGTCGGGGCGGAGTTGGTGTCCCGCGGCGGCGGAATGGTGGGGCTCGAACTGGAGGAATCGTTTGAACATGCCGTGCTGGTGCTCGAAGGCACCCTCACCCTTGACGGCGTGACGGTCGAGGCCGGTCCGCTGGCGTATCTGGGCACGGGACGGACGGCACTGCGCGCCGTCGCGTCGCCGGGAGCGCGGTGGCTGCTGCTGGGCGGCGAACCCTTTGCTGAAGAACTGCTGATGTGGTGGAACTTCGTGGGCCGCAGCCACGAGGAAATTGCCCGTGCCCGTCGGGACTGGGAGGACGGCCACCCGCGGTTCGGGACCGTTCAGGGACACGGGGCGGAGCGCATCCCTGCACCCGCCCTCCCCGGCGTCAGGCTGACACCACGACGGCGGCGGCCGCCCCCGGCCGGGCCCGGCGCCTGAGGGTCAGAGACTCCCGGACCGCAGCAGGTAATCCACACCGTGGACGGGATCCACAGCAAGGAAGCGCACCTCGCTGAACCCGTCCTCCCGAAGCCCGCGTGCCAGGAGTTCCTGCAGCCTCGGCTGGTGCACAGCCAGGCCGCCTCCGATGATGACCGGGCTTCGAAGTCCGAGCACCGTTGCAACGTCGCCGACCAGCCCGCGGAGATGCCGGGCTGCCTCGTTGACAATGTCCTCCGCCACGCTGTCCCCGGCACGTGCGGCATCGAAGACCAGATGGGCCTGGCCCGCCCAGTAGCGCCGGCCGTACGATCCGTGGAACAGGGCAATCAGCTCTTCCGGCGCCTGCACCCCGTTGGCCCGAAGGACGGATTCGCCGAGAACGCCGACGGGTTCTGCCCGGTTGTACCGATGGAGGGTTGCCCGCACCGCTTCCCTTGCCACCCAGTAGCCGCTGCCCTCGTCGCCGAGCAGGTATCCCCACCCGCCCGAACGTGCCTGCCTGCCCTTGGCGTCCATCCCCCACGCCACGGAGCCGGTGCCGGCGATGACCGCTATGCCCGTGGAGGCGGCGCCCGCAGCGAGGATGAGCCGCGTGTCATGCACCACGTCTATGCGGGCACCGGGAACCTGCTGGGCGATCAGCACCCGGAGGGCCTCGGCGTCGGAGTCGGTGTCCACGCCGCCGGATCCGGCCACCACCCGGTCCGCGTGGCCGCCCAGCGCAGCGAACAGCTCGGCGAGGTTCCGCGCTGCTTCCTCCGGTGGAACGTTCTGGACGTTGGCGCTGCCGCTCTTCGCCTCCGCCACGGCAACCCCGGCGTTCCAGCGCACCCCGTGGGTCTTGGTTCCGCCGATATCGAGACCGATGACGTCGGGCGCCGCAGGATCCGGCGCGCCGTCAGCAGGTACAGGGGCCGGGGCCTGGAGGCCACCAGGGCCTGCCGGTGCGATGTTTGGCATGGGCACAAGGTTACGCACCCGCCGGTAGGCTGGGGGGATCCCGGCAGGCACGACCGCAGGCAAAGCAGGAGCATCTATGGCGAACAGTGGCAAACCGGCCGGACTGGACCCGGTGGACCGGCGGATCGTGCAGGAGCTGCTGGCCGATGCCCGGATCACCAACGCGCAGCTCGCCGACAAGGTGGGCGTGGCCCCCTCCACTGCGCTGCTGCGGACCCGGCAGCTCGCCGAACGCGGCGTCATCACCGGTTACCACGCCGAAGTGAATCTTGCTGCGATCGGCCGTGCCGTTCAGGCCCTCGTTTCCGTGCAGCTCAAAGGGCACAACCGCGAGGAAATTGACCGGTTCACCTCACGGGTTCCGGCCCTGCCCGAGGTGGTTGCCACCTATCATGTCTCCGGATCGGTGGACTATCTCATCCATCTGGCCGTTGCGGATACCGAGGCGCTCAGGGACTGGGTACTGGACTACCTCACCACCGACCCGGTGGTGGGACACACCGAGACAACACTGGTTTTCAACCGGATGGAAGGCAACGCGGGGCTGCTTCCCGGGTCCGGCTAGATCCAGATCCCCGAGTGCCGCAGGGCCGCTCCGTCGCGGAGCCGGTCCTCGTGTTCACGGTGGTCCCGTGCCGGGTGCTGCCGGGAGGCGAGCCGCTCGCCCGTCCGGACCAGCCGTTGGCCGACGCCGATCAGCAGGGCATCGAACCCCCAGGCGTGTGCTGCGGGTGGGCAAAGCCCGGTGAGAGTTGTCATGGCAGATCTTCTTTTCGCGGATCGGGTGCAGGGAACTGGCCCTGGATAATCGGGAAGGTGTTGAGGTGGATCTGTACCGCTTTGGCATCCGGTGCAGCGTTGCCGTCCGGGCGGTACTTCTCAAAGAGCTCGCGCGCATGGCGCATCAGCTCCGCGGACAGCTCAGCGAGCTGTGCTGACGTGAGGCGTGCGTTGATGGTTGAGATGACCGAGGCATCGAGCCATTCCTCGGGAAGGACCAGTGGACCACGCTCCATGTAGTCCTCCAGCAGTGCGGCGCGGTTGTGGCTGAATTCCCGGTTGACGATGGCGGCAACGTCCCTGGTGCCGGGATCATGCGCCATGTCACTGGAGTACAGGTTGAGGGCGCCGGGCGGACGCTCCCACCACCGCTCACGGGCTGAACCGCGCCCCTCCACTTCCCGCACCAGCTGGTGCCTTGCCAGCTGCCGCAGGTGGTAGCTGGTGGACCCGCTCGATTCCCCGAGCCGGGCCGCGAGCGCGCTGGCGGTCTGCGGTCCGAACTGCGAGAGCGCATTGAGCAACTGGATGCGCAACGGGTGCGTGAGGGCCTTCAGGGCGTTGATATCGACCGTGCGGTCATTTGGTTGCTGCGCTGACTCCATGCAGGAATTCTATAACTGCAAAGAAACGTTTGCAATGGTTTCTTTGCAAACATATCTTTGGGCTAGATGGATGCGGTGACCGGGGTTCTTCCCAAGAGGACAGCCATTCCAACACATCCGGCGGAGACCAGCCCCGCGAACACGGCAACGGCAGCTGCCAGGCCCATCGCATCCGCCGCCAGCCCGAGTCCAAGCACCGGCACAGCGCTTCCGAGGTAGGTGATCACGTACACGGTGCTGATGATCTGCGCATGCTGGGACCCTTCCACCTGCTGCGCCACGGTGTTGAAGACACGGCGGAAAGCAACGCCCTGCCCTGACCCGGCAAGCACCAGGGCGGCGAGCAGGAGCACGACGTTCCCGGTCACGCCGGCGACCGGGATGAGTGCCACCCCGCCCGCCATGACGAGCAGGCCAGGTACGGCCGCTCCGGACCCATGGCCGCCGCGCTGGGGAAAGAGCTGGCTGGCCGCGGAGGCCGCGAGCACCAGTCCGGCGAGCAGGCCGGCCAACGGCCGGCTGTCGTATCCGGTAATGCCTGCGAAGTACGTGGGCGCGAGGCTCAGTGAGAAACCGAACACGGCAAAGCTCAGGAAGCCGACGGCGGCTGCGGACCAGAATGCGCGGCGCGCTGTCCGGGACACTGCCGGGCGGCGGGGCTTCAGCGCGGACAGCGGCCGTGCCGGCGCGGCCGGCCTGATGGCCGGGCGGGCGTCGAGCAGGACCAGCGGAACCAGGAGCAGTCCCAGGAAGGCCGCATAGAGCGCGAACGGAAGCCGCGTGGGATCCGGCAGCAGTGACAGCAGCCCCCCTAGTGCCGGCCCCGCAGCCACTCCCCCTGCCGAGGCCACCAGGGTGAAGCGCGATGCCCATTCAGGACGGTGCGGCAACAGGTCCCGCAGCGCTGCGGAGCTGGCTCCGATAGCGCACGCCACCGCGGCGCCCTGGAGGCAGCGGCCCAGGATGAGCATCGGGAGGGAGGTTGCGCCGCCGAACACTACCGCTCCGAGGATACCCGTCAGCACTGCGAGGACCAGCGCTGCCCGGCGCCCGATGTGATCCGACCAGTGGCCCACCAGGAGGAGCCCGGCCACCAGGGTGAAAACGTAGGCGGCGAAGGCAGCCGTTGTGTGGAAGGCGCTCAGACCGAGCTCGGCACGGATCAGCGGGTAGAGCGGGGTTGCGAGGTTGGCTCCCACCAGCAGGGTGGACATGACGACGACGGCGAGCGCCAGCCGGGTGCGCACCGACGCGTCCCACCGGGGAGACTGCAGAGCTGCAGGACGCATACGCAATTCGCTGATGACGCTCATGCTCACCTTCCGTCGATTCCTACCATTCCTTCTCTTTATGGTGAGTTCTCGCGGTTAGCGTGGAAGTTCAATCGGGCCTACTCTGATCATTGTGCTCAGAACTTGTGGGGGATCCGCCTCTCAGATGGGCTGAACGAGGAGCCGCTCATGCTGGACCATACCGATATCCGCCTTCTGCGTGAGCTGGTGCGCGACCCGCGCTCCCAGGTCAGCCAGCTCAGTGAGTCGCTCGGCATGGCGCGCAACACTGCACAGCCGCGGATGCAGCGGCTGTTCCGCTCCGGCATCCTGCGCCGGAGCGGAAGGGAACTCGACCTCGCGCGCCTGGAGTACGACGTCGTCGCTTTTGTCACCATCGAAGTGACCCACCGCGAGCTGGACGGTGTGATCTCGGCGCTGCGCGTCCTCGACCAGGTCCTCGAGGTGCATGAGATTTCCGGCAGGGGTGATGTGTGGTGCCGGGTTGCCGCGACGGACACGCATCACCTTCAGTCGGCGCTCCGGTCGATCCTGCGCATCAAGGGTGTGATCCGAACGGAAACTGTGCTTGCCCTGCACGAGCACATCCCCTATCGCGTCGAACCCCTGCTTGACCGCCTACTGGTCGAGAAGGCGCAGGGAAGGCCTTCGTCCGGGAACTGAACGGTCTGCGGAAAAGTGCCCCGGTTCTCATCTGAATCTCATGATGTGTGGGGATACTTGAACCATGAAACGGTCGCGGGTCCACACCTGGCTCATCACGGCGGCCACCGCTGGTGCCGTCGTGGCGGTCGGTGTTGCGATGGCCGGATCATTGCGCAGCCCCGCACCGGAAAACCTGGGTCCGGCTGTGGGCGTGACCGATACGCTCCCGCCGGCGCCCCCCGGAACCTCGTCGCCTTCACCGTCGGCGGTGCCCTCACCGCCACCCTCCCCCTCCGTCCCGCCCTCTGCGGTTCCTCCGCCGCCGGCCCCTCAGCCGGAGCCCTCCGATGAGGTGACGGAAGATCCGACCGAAGAGCCTGCACCGCCGCCTGCGGTTGTTCCGGCACCTGCCCCGGTCACCCCGGAGGACGACGACGATGACAACCGCGGACGCGGCCGGGGCGGCGATGGAGACGGTGACAGCGACGACGGTGGGATCGACGATGACTAGGTCCGCCGATGACTAGGTACGACGTCGGCCCTTCCGTTCGCCCCGGTGAAGGCGCCGCCTCTCCTGCCGGGGAACCGCCGCAAACCGAGCCCATCAGGACAGGCCCGCCGCGGTCCCCGGAACCCACCACACTGATCAGGGTCTCGCGGCAGGCGGAGGACGAGGTGCCGGAGGAGGACAGCGCCGAGGAGCCTCCGGCGGGAATCCGGACACGCCTGCGGAGAGTCCTCCGCGGCTACTCCTCGGTGCGCACACGGGTGCTGACGGCAATGCTGGTGCTCAGCGCCCTCGGGCTGCTGCTCGCGGGAGCCACCGCATATGCTCTGCAGCGCAACGACCTCAACAATGACATGGATGACTCGCTGACGCGCAGCTTCCAGGAGTTTGAAACCCTGCTCGCAACCGGCATCGATCCCACTACGCTGGAGCCCTTCGTGGAGGCCGACCAGCTGGTTTACCTGGTGATGCAGCGGACGCTGACGCAGCCCAATGAGGGCATGATGGCGGTGCGCGACGGCCGGGTCATCTACTACGCGAACCAGGAGGTGGAAGTCCGTCTCGAGGATGATCCGGAGCTGGTCCGCTATGTGACGGACGTTGCTCCCCCGGATCTGGTGACCATCCAGTCGGTCGACACGGCCTTCACGAACTACCGCGTGATGGTGGCGCCGGTGATCCTGGCCAGCGACGCCCAACCGACCTACTTTGTGCTCGGATTCGATGCCGACGCCGAGCACCAGCAGGTCAACCGCACGTTCGGGACGTATGCACTGATCAGTATGGCCACGCTGCTGCTGATCGGCGTCGTCGGCTTCCTGCTGGTGGGAAAACTGCTCGATCCGATCCGCAGGGTGCGGACAACCGCGCAGCGCATCACCGAGACCGACCTCTCCCAGCGGATCGAGGTCACCGGTAACGACGATCTTTCCGACCTCACCCGCACCGTCAATGCCATGCTCGACCGGCTGGAAGGCTCCTTCGTCTCCCAGCGCAGGCTGCTCGACGACGTCGGGCATGAACTGCGGACGCCGATCACCATCATCCAGGGCCATCTGGAGCTCCAGGATTCCGGGGACCCCCAGGATGTGCAGGCGGTGCGTGATATCGCCCTGGACGAGCTGGACCGTATGCGGCTGCTGGTCGATGACCTGGTCACCCTCGCCGGCATCGCCGGACCTGACTTCGTGCGCCCGGAACCGGTGAACCTCGGCAGGCTCACCGACGACGTGATGGACAAGGTGCGCACCCTAGGCGCGCGCCGCTGGATCATCGACGGACGGGCCGAAGCAATCGCCGTGCTGGACGCCCGCCGCATCACGCAGGCCTGGCTGCAGCTGGCAGCCAACTCGGTGAAGTTCACGGAGGAAGGAACCACCATCGCAATCGGTTCCCGCAAGGACGACGAGGGCGTGCACCTCTGGGTGCGTGACGAGGGCGTCGGGATCGCCCGCGAGGACCAGTTGCGCATCTTCGAGCGTTTCGAGCGCGGCGCAAGCAGCAAACGCACTGAGGGTGCCGGCCTGGGACTCACGATCGTCAGCGCAATCACCGAGGCGCACGGCGGCGAGGTTGAACTTCAGTCGGCGCCGGGACGGGGTGCGACGTTCACGATGGTGATCCCCCCGCTGCCTGCGCCGTCCGCTTCCGCGCGGCCTGCAGCGCCCGCCAGGAAGCCGTCAGGACCCACGGAACCGGAGACACAGTCATGAGCAAGATCCTGATCGTCGAGGATGAAGACCGCATCAGCTCGTTCGTGGCGAAGGGCCTGCGCGCTGCCGGCTACGTCCCTACCGTCGCGGGCAACGGACGGGACGGCTACAACCTAGCCCAGACCGGTGACTTCGAACTGATTGTGCTGGATCTCGGGCTGCCTGACCAGGACGGATTCACCGTCCTGCGGCGGCTCCGAGAGTCCAGGAATACGACGCCGGTGATCATCCTTTCGGCGCGCAGCTCGGTCGACGACACGGTGGCCGGTCTTGAAGGAGGGGCGGACGACTACATGTCCAAGCCGTTCCGGTTCGAGGAGCTGCTTGCGAGGGTACGGCTGCGGCTGCGGCAGGAAGCTCCGTCTGCGGACAACTCGGTCCTTTCGCACAGCGATCTGCAGCTGGACCTCAGATCCCGCAGGGCTCTGGTGAACGGCAGGGAGGTGGATCTTTCAGCGCGGGAATTCGCGCTGGCGGAGGCATTTCTGCGCAACCCCGGGCAGGTGCTGAGCCGGGAACAGCTGCTCTCCCGTGTGTGGGGCTATGACTTTGACCCCGGTTCCAACGTGGTGGACGTGTACGTGCGGTACCTGCGGAACAAACTGGGTGCCGAGCGTTTCGCAACAGTTCGCGGTATGGGCTACCGGCTGGTCGCCGACGATTCCTGAGGCGCACGCCTCCGGTTCCCTTACCGGAGGCCGGGCAGAAAAAGGGCGGACCCGGATGCGGTTGGGGGAAACGCACCCGGGTCCTTCGGAGGTGGCCGGTCGGGCAGAAGGTGCCCTGCACAACCACGGGTCCGGTAGCTCAAGCATGACGCCGCAATGTGAGAGATACAGGAAACGGGGATGAGAAAACTCTCATGAAACTTCGGGTTCCATGCCACTGTGCACGTCCAGGAAAGCCTCGGCCGCCTGTAACCGTCCGAGTGCCCCGGCGCGCCGGCCGCCGGCCTGCTGCCCACGGGTGTTCCTCGCTCCCGCAATCAGGGTCAGGGCTACGCCCGCTGCACGCGCCCGGAGCGCTGCAGGATCCACGTGTTCCTCAAAGGCCTCCTGAAAACGCCTTACAGCGTCCGGAACGTGGTGATAGCGTTCGTCAACACTCGGCAGGACCGCAAGGTGCGCGAGGAAACATCCCAGGTCGTCCACCAGATGGCCCGGTCCCACAGCATCCAGGTCAAGAACTCCTGTGATGCCGCCGTCGGCCACCAGGAGGTTCCCCTCATGGAAATCGCCGTGGGTGGCGACTATGGGGCCGGCGGGTGCAGACCGGACCAGCTCCTCGACCCGCAGGGCCAGTCGCGTGATCCGCGCTGATTCCTCCGGCAGGGCGGCCACCGCTGCGCGGGCGTAGTCCCGGACTCGTGCCGACCAGGGCTGCTTTTCCGGGAGCTCAAGGGCTGTTCTCGGAAAACGGTCCAGAAGATCGATAAGGACCCGAGGGCGGACTTCGGCTGCGCCGTTCACCATGAACCGCTGCGCCAGGGGCGTTCCGGCAGCGGGCATGGTCACGAGAACGTCGGCGACGGGCGAGGCGACGGGCTGGGGCGCAGGAAGTCCTGCGCTGATCAGCTGGTCGTGACGCCGGCGGAGTGCGGCGGCGCCGCCCGCCGGCAGCACCTTCAGGTAGCGCGTCTCCCCTGCGCCCTCCGCCCGCAGCACGGCCCGCCTCATGGGACGGTAGCCCAGGGTTGTCAGGCCGGCGGCGCGGACGCCGAAGAGCGCAGGGCCGACAGAATGCGGGTCACATGCCCAGCCGAGCCCGGGAAGGAGCGGGTCGTGGGGGTGGCTCCACACCAGGAGCGCTGTTCCGCCGGGTCCGGCGAGCCGTACTGAGCGTGGAAAGTCCCCTGCAACCCTTCTGGTGGTTACGCACAGGAACCCTTCGACGGAACCTCCCGCCATCCCATACCGGAGCGCATAGATCCCGGTAACGCCGGCGCCCGGGCGGTGGTGAAGACCGCGCAGTTCCCAATGCTCCAGCGGACCGGCCAGCGCCGTGGCAGCTTCTTCCAGAACCGCTCCCATGCCGGAGCCTTCCAGCAGCGCAAGCTCGTCCGCTTCCGACACCGTGCGGGCGGCCGACGGGCTACGCGCGGCGGCGCTGAAGGATGTCGTCCAGGTTCATCCGGGGCGCGGAAGGGGTCTCCACTGCCGGAGCAGCGGCACCGTTCTTGATCGGCGTCTTGACCTGCGGCTTGGGTGCTTCGGGGAGGTCCAGCGGAGCCGGATCTTCCCGGTCTGCCTTCGGCGCTTCAACGTAGGTGGGTTTGGGTACGTCCACGGGCTGCCAGGGTGCACCGGTGCCGGCCGGCTTCTCTCCGGATTCGGCAGCGACGGCGAGCGCCGCCGCCCGCAGTTCAGCGGCAGTGAACTGGACGGGGGCGGCCTCGGGGGTGCCGGCGTCGTTGTTTGCGTTCTCTTCCTTCGCCGCGGAGCCTCCGGTCTCTTCCGCGTTGAAGAGCCTCGTGGGCCGCTGCACAGCCGGAGCCGGCGCCACCGTCGGAGACGCTGATGTTTGAACGGCTGCGGGCGCCTGGCGTTCCACCCGACGACGGCGGCCGCGAACAGCGAGCGTACGCAGCACCGCAACGCTTGCGACGGCGAGGAGCAGCGCCGCAACGGGAACGATGGAGGGTACCAGCCCGGTGACGGCAAGCACCGAGGTGACCAGCGCAGCGGCCAGGGAGACCGTTCCGACTGCGGCAAGCGTGAGCCGCCCCCACCGGATCTTCAGCTTCGGAGCCTGGTCTGCCTTGCGTGGGGAACCGGTGCCCGCATGCCCTGCAGTCGCTGGTGCGGATGAGGGCTGAAGTTCGTCGGCGGCGGACATGGTCATGACGCTCCTTTGGAACCCGGCGTCACCGGATGTGATGCCTGGACGTGGGATGGAGGCGGATCCGTGCACCGTGAGGGGTTGCCGGTTCCGCAGAAGGTAGGGAGCGACCCAAATGAGCCAGAGCCCGACGATGGCCGCCAGTACAACTGAGCTGTTCAGAGAGAAGTCCACGTACAAAACGTTATGAGCAGATGGGGGTTCGGGCCCTCATTCACCGCGGTGTGTCCGGTTCCGAATCGGGAACTTCGTGGCTAGGCCCGCGGAGCTGACTCCCGCCACCGGCGCAGGAGCCCTCCCGGGATCTCCTCGGCGGTGAGCGCGAAGGACCGGTGGTCAGCCCACGAACCCGCGATATGAAGGTAGGCCCTGCGGATTCCCTCGTCCCGGAAACCGAGTTTGCGCACCACCTGGAGGCTCGCTTCATTCTCCGGCCGGATATTGATCTCCATCCGGTGCAGGCCGAGTTCCCGGAAGCAGTAGTCCGTGGCGAGGGCGACCGCCGTGGGGGCGATTCCCCTGCCCGCGCGCTCCCTGTCCACCCAGTACCCCAGCGTCGCTGTCAGCGCTGAGCCCCAGATGATGCCCGAGACGGTGAGCTGGCCGACCATGACCGGCCGCCTGGTCCCCTCCCGGCGCTCGGCGATCACGAACGGCAGCGCGCTGCAGGAGCGGACCTGCGCGTTCAGCGCACGGACCATCTCGTTGTACGACGGCAGATAACCCCCCGGCGCCGGATTCGACGCTTCCCACGGCGCCAGCCAATCGGCGTTGCGCTGGCGCAGTTCCATCCATTCCCGCTTGTCGCGGTGACGGAGCGGACGAAGGAGGATGTTGCCGGCCTCAAGGGTGACCGGCCAGGCGAACCGGCCCCACATGTCGGTGTTTAGCCGTCGAGGGAGGCGGTGAACTCCTGCAGCCACTTGCGCAGGTCCGGTCCGAGGTCGTCACGCTCGGAGGACAGCGTGACCACAGCCTTCAGGTAGCTCAGCTTGTCCCCGGTGTCATACCGACGGCCACGGAAGACCACACCGTACACGCCGGAGCCTTCGCCCTCTGCAGCAGCAAGCGTCTGCAGGGCATCGGTCAGCTGGATCTCGCCGCCGCGTCCCGGACCTGTTTCCTCCAGGACGTCGAAGACCCGCGGGTGAAGTACGTAACGGCCGATGAGCGCCAGGTTGGAGGGCGCCTCGTCTGCGGCAGGCTTCTCCACCAGCTCGTTGACGCGCACATAGTCCTCGCCGTCGATCGGGGAGATGTCCGCACAGCCGTAGGAGCTGATCTGATCCGGGTCAACCTCGATCAGGGCGATCACGGACCCGCCGGTCTTCGCCTGGACGTCGATCATGGTTTCGAGCAGCACATCCCGCTCATCGATCAGGTCATCACCGAGCAGGACGGCAAAGGGCTCAGCTCCGACGTGGAGGCGCGCACGCAGCACTGCGTGCCCGAGGCCCTTGGGATCACCCTGGCGCAGGTAGTGGATATCGCCGAGCTCCGAGGCGCGGCGGACGGAGGCCAGCTTCTCGAGATCGCCCTTCGCTTCCAGGGTCTGCTCGATGAACGGCACCCGGTCGAAGTGATCCTCAAGCGACCTCTTGTTGCGCCCGGTGATCATGAGGATGTTGTCGATGCCTGCACCCACAGCTTCCTCGACCACGTACTGGATGGCAGGCCGGTCCACGACCGGCAGCATTTCCTTGGGCATTGCCTTGGTGGCCGGCAGGAACCTTGTACCCAGGCCCGCAGCGGGAATGACGGCCTTGTTCACTCTTGGTCGCTCAGTCATGCCACCACAGTACAGAATTGGCCGCCAATCCGACGCACGTGCTACGCCGGGTACTAGCGGTACAGTGCCACCATGGACTCCCCCGCACCCCTGCCGAGCCCCGTATCCACCCCCACATCCCGCAAGGAGGAACTGCGGCAGACGCTCCGGGAGCGGCGTCGCCGGCTTTCGGGGCAGGAGCAGCACACCGCCGCCGCCGCCCTCGCGGACCAGGTGCTCCGATGGCTGCAGGCCGCTCCGGGCACCGGATGTATCGCCGCCTACCTGTCCGTGCCGCCTGAGCCCGGCACCGGTGAACTGCTGCCGGCCCTGATCGAGGCTGGCTACGACGTCGTGGTACCGGTGTGCGAAGCGCAGTACCAACTGAGCTGGGTGAGCTGGAAGCCGGGCGTCGAGCTCGCCAAAAGCCCGCGGGCACCCCTGTGGGAGCCGGTTGGGGAGCGCCGGCATTTCACCGCCGTGATGCCGTTCCGGCTGGTGCTGGTGCCGGGGCTCGGCATGGATGTGCGGGGAAACAGGATCGGCCAGGGCGGCGGCTACTACGACCGCTTCCTCGCGCAGCTGCGCCTTGAGCAGCCCGACGCCGACAGGCTGGGCTACGTGTACGACGAGGAACTGCTCGCTCCCGGCATCATCGAAACCACACCGCTCGACATGCCACTGAACGGTGTCTTCACCCCGTCCGGCCTTCACAGCGTGGGCTGAGGGTCGTTTCCGCGCCAGCTCCGCACCAGCGAAGGAAGCAGTGTAGAATTGGCACTCGGAAGGGTGGAGTGCCAAGGTTCTGCAGACACTCGGCAACGGACCCGTCCACGAACAGCGCTTCTCCAGGAGGATTGTCGATGCCTACATATGCCTACGCTTGCAGGGACTGCGGCCACGCCTTCGATGTCCAGCAATCATTTTCAGATGACTCCCTGACGGTCTGCCCCGAGTGTGAGGGCCTGCTGCGCAAGAAGTTCAACAGCGTAGGCGTGGTCTTCAAGGGTTCCGGCTTCTACCGGACAGACTCACGCTCCTCGTCCTCGTCGGTTGAACCCGGCACTGCTTCCAAGTCGGCCCCGGCAGCCACGGGTGCAGAGGGCAAAGCAGCGACCTCCTCGACGTCCTCCTCCGGAGCATCCGGGAAGGCAGCAGCCGCGGCCGCCACGTCTGCCTGACGCCGCCACGCCCGCCTGACTCGGGGCGGGTTGTCCACATACGGCGGATTCCCACGCCGCTGAGATCGCAGTGATCCTAGCGTTGAGGCATGCCTGAACCAGCAAACACCTGCGCCCGGTTGCAGAGTCGCCTCCACGCCTTTCTATTCCGCAAACGCCGTCTTCTGGCGGCCGCCTTCCTCTGCGCAGCCGCCGGATTCGCCGTCGAAGCGCTGCTGCCCCCTGAACCCGAGACCGTGCAGGTGGTCGCCGCGTCATCGGACCTTCCGGTCGGCACGGTGCTGGCACCGGAGCAACTCGCCATGGTGGAGCTGCCCGGCGCTGCCGTCCCGGAACACTCCTTTGACTCGTTCGAGCTGGTGGCAGGGCAGCAACTCGCCACCCCCGTCTACGCCGGTGATGTGCTCGCCGAGAACTTCCTGGTGGGGGCCGGGCTCCTTGCCGGCAGTCCGGAGGGCACTGTCGCTGTGCCGCTGCGTCCTGCTGACGCCTCCACCGTGCAGCTTCTCTCCGCAGGGCAGCGTGTCGATGTGGTGCTCAGCACGGGTAACGGGTTTGAAGTATCGGCGAAGAACACGGTTCTCGCCCGAGGGCTGCCGGTGCTGTGGACGTCAGAGGAATCGGGCACGGGACCGTTCAGCGCGCCGCAGGGTGCCGAAGACGGCCTGGTGGTGGTTGCAGCCGCTCCGGATGAAGCCGCTGCTCTGGCGGGAGCCTCAAGCAGCGGTCAGGTCCACCTCGTTCTGACTGCCGCGTCCGGGGACTAGCGGTTCAGAGTCGCTGGCGCCCCTTGGTCATAGAACGCACCTCGCGTGCTAGCTCCAGTGCGGCGGCTTCTGCTCCTTCAGCCACTCGTCGTGGTTGCCGTCTTCTTCATTCCAGGAGCGCGGGTCATCCTCGGCGGCGCGCTGCGGAATCACGTCACCATGGGGTGCGGTACTGGTGGTTTCGGCGGAACTTGGCTGCGCCGCCGCAGGCTCGGCCGGCGTGTCCTCCGCCGCGCTGTCTCCCGTGGGTCTTCCTTCGGATTCTCCGCTGTTCCCGGTTCCGGGTTCCATGGTTGCCCCGCTTCCTTCCCGTGGCCCCTGCGCGCCGCTGCGCGCAATCTCCCGGCCGTTGTGCTCCAGGCCAAGATACCCCGAAATCAGTTCGGCGCAGCCCTCCGGATCGGTAAACACCTCAATGGTCCACAGCGGCATATAACGCCAGCCCATGCGTTCGAGCAGTTGGGGGCGCAGCCTGCTGCGCTCCCGCACGCTCATGCTCCGGTAGCGGTCGGAACCGTCGGACTCGATGGCTACGGGAGGAATGAACAGCTCAGGTTCGTCGTCGGTGGCAGGCACGCCTGTCCCGGCCCCCGCCACGATGTCCAGTACGCCGTCGTAGTTGCTGCGGACAGCCGCTCCCCGGTAGCGCAGCCGCTCCACAAGATCCGCGACCAGCGGATCCTGGTTGGCGGCATCACCATCGGCGGACGAGGCCTGCGCTGCGTCCCCGGAAAGTTCCATGCGCAGGAGTTCGTAGAAGTCCAGTGCGCCGTGTCCCAGCCGTTCCGGATCCAGATCACCGGGCTGGAAACAGGTCAGTACGTGAAGGCGGTACCTGGCGCGGGTCATGGCCGTGACAAACTTCCCGCGGCCGTCCGGAGCCGAGAGCGGCCCGAAGTTGTGCAGCGCACGTCCGTGCGGCGTCCGTCCGAATCCCAGCGAGAAAATCACGGCGTCGCGGGTAAGCCCTGCAGCGCGGTCCACCGGGACCACCCGGAAGGACTCGTTGCCGGGTTTGAAGAAATCCGCCGCCCACGGAGCGTCGGCCATGAAGAGCCGTACAGCTTCACCCACGCGCTGGGCATGGCGGGCGCTCGCGGTGACAACGGCCAGCGAGTAACTCGGCCGGTGCCGGATGTGTTCGAAGACGAGGTCCACAACGCGGGTTACCTCCGCGGCCACGCTCTCGACGCCGTCGTGATCCGAGCTCGGCATGCCGGTTCCGTCCGGCAGGTACTCAACCCTGAAGGGGCGCTCCAGCCCGGTGATCTCAGAACCGGAAGGCAGCCGTGTCAGCTCGCCGTCATAGAAACGTTCGCTGAGGAAGTCCGACAGATCCTTGTCCACCCCGCGGTAGACATCCCGCAGGGCCAGTGAAGGCAATACCGCGGCGAGCGCCCGGTAGGCGCTCGGAAGGTGCTCGGGCGCATTGCGGCGCTCGTCCCCCACCGACACGGTGAAGCTGCGCGGGCCGCCGAGCCGGTCATCGCCGAACGCGATGACCTGCCGTGAACGTGCCAGCGCCGGCACCACCGACTGCAGGGAAATCGATTCTGCATCCAGCACAATCACGGCGTCGAACGTCTTGTCCTGCGGCAGGACCAGCGGAAGGACGAGTGGGCTTGCAGCCCAGACCGGCATGAGCGCGGTCACCAGTTCATCGGCCTGTGCGCTCAGCGCTTCAAGGCCCGGCTCGCCTTCCTTCAGCAGGCCGCGCAGCTGTTCCGCTTCGGCCGGCATCGTCTCGAGCGCAGCCCGCCACCGCTCGGCCAACGCCCAGCGGATGCGGCCGGCGCCCGAGGCCACATGTGCGTTGTCAGCCAGCCGGTACTCCGCCTCCAGCGTGCGCAGGCTCGCGCC
>NZ_KI914620.1:44264-51203 GCF_000520475.1 Arthrobacter sp. 35/47 | reverse complement strand
GCTCGCGCCGTCGGACATGGCAAGGTAATCGTCCCCGCTGATCATGGCCTCCAGCGCGGACTGCCACCAGGCCAGTTCGAGCTCTCCTCCGACCTGGCGGGCGCCCACTTCGCGCTCCGCGAGATCATCGAGCAGTTCGCCCAGACCGTTCTCGCGCATCTCGTCGAGCAGCAGGGTGCGTTCCGGGAGGGTTGCAAGGCTTTGCTTGTCGCGGGCGAGTTCAGCGAGCCGGTCGGCAAGCTCATCCAGCGGCATCGCGGCAAGCTTCGGCTTCTCCGGCGTTCCGGCCAGGATGGAGGTGAGCTCGGCCAGGCGGGAGTCGATTGTCCGATAGAAACTGTTGATCTCCGCCAGGCCCGTCGGCACCGAGGGGTGCCGCTCGGTGGTGGCGTACTTCGTCCAGAGGGCGCGCTGTTCCTGTACCTCGACGAGGGACTGGTGCAGGTCCGAGATATGGACGCCGGGCCGCACATACTCCTTGGCAACCCTGCGCAGCCGCGACCGGGTCATCGAGCTCATTTCGATGGTCCGCTCCCTGCGCCAGGAGGAAGAGGCCGTCGCCGAGATCAGGTCGGTCACGGGCCGGTCGAAGATATCCGGGGTGAACTTGTCGAGGCTGGCCCGCACAGCGACCAGCAGATCGAGCTGGCCGCCCCACTCCTCGAACGTGGTTCCAAGCTCGATGTGCGAGTGGTCCGCAACCGCACGGACCTTTTCCTGCAGCAGCGGGATGTCCCGCGCGAGGTCCACTGCCAGAGTGTGCGCCTGTTCGGTTTCCTTGCGGTTGCGGAGCTTCGCACCGAACCAGGGGCTCTGGGTCGCTTCCCTGCTGAACCCGCCCAGCTCGGCGGCGCGCCGGAGCCTCGCGGTAAGCTCCGTCCGGTTCGGAATGCTGTCCATGACGCTGCGCTTGAGCCGGACGGTTGTAGCGGGGGCCGGATTGAGCGAGGTCAGCTCGGCAAGGGACTGCATGGCCTGGTAGGGCGAGCACCCCCAGCGTGAGCGCACGTTGTGCAGCGACCGCACGTGGTCCAGCAGCTTGTGCCGGTGGGAAACGAGCGTCTCATGAAGCGAGGTCAGCTTGGGCTGCACAGCCTTCTCGTTGCGGACGATTGCACGAACCAGCTGGTCCTTCAGCTGGGCCGGGTTGCTGTTCGCATTGAGCTGCAGTACCAGTGAGCCGAGATTGAGCGCGTCCAGTTCCTGCACGAACTGGTTCAGGGTTCCCCGGCGCTCGGCAACCACCAGGACGCTCTTGCCCTGCTCGGCGAGCGCTGCCGCGGCGTTCAGGGCTGTCTGGGTCTGGCCGGTCCCGGGAGGGGCGGACACCACCACGGAACCGCCGGCAGCCACGGCG
This sequence comes from Arthrobacter sp. 35/47, assembly GCF_000520475.1. NCBI lineage: Bacteria > Bacillati > Actinomycetota > Actinomycetes > Micrococcales > Micrococcaceae > Arthrobacter > Arthrobacter sp. 35/47. Next base: position 49,846 of record NZ_KI914620.1, on the reverse strand, counting down.
TCGAGCACCTTCTGCTGCCGGGGATCAGCGTCGAGAATGAGGAATTCCGTGGAGGGGTCCCGGTCATCGAGCGGGGTGTCCCGCGACGGCGCTTCTGCGCCCGACGGAGAGTCGATACCTTCACGGGCGGCGTCCATCAGGGCAGCGAGCAGTGGGTGTTCCGGCCGGACCGCCGAGTCCGCGCCGACGTCGGCGAGGTCCGCGAAGGTGGACACGAGGATGTGGTGTTCAACCGTCATGCCGCGGACGTTGTCGGTCAGGGCGCGGAGGCGGTCCAGCACCGGGTGTGGATCGAAGCGGGCGGTGCTGTAGGCGAGGCGGGCAACGGCCTCGGGATCGAAATCAATGCCGTGGTCCTTGTGCAGGGTGCGGACCAGCGCAGGGTTGAGCCGTGCCTTGTCTGTGAGCTGGAGTTCGTAGTCGTCCTGCGACCCGTGCACCGTCAGGGCAACGGAAGTGAGCAGTACCGGCGCGGTCAGCGAGTCCGTCCGGCCGGCGTCGTCCATGGTGCGCCAGGAGGCGGTGCCGGCAGCGAGATAGCCGACGTCGATCCCGCGTTCTGTGGCGAGTTCATAGACCTTTGCACGGAGCAGCCGCGCGGCCTTCATGGCAGCCGAGTACTGGTCAGGGTCGCGCAGCAGGGTGGACAGGCGCGTTCGCCGGCCTGCCAGAAGCTGCGCCAGACCGGACGGATGGGCGTGCGTAAGGTCGATGCTGTTGGAGCGCGACGGCGTGAAGTGCAGGAGCGTATCGGTTCCCGCGTGCGGACCAAGCCTGCGCAGCCACGGGATCAGGAAATCCTCAGCGGAGTCCCCGGCGTCCGGCACTGGCACGGTTGTCCTCTTCCCTACGGCCTCGCGGCCTGATCTTGACCAGATAGGCATGTCTTACAAGCTAGCCGACGCTGCCCGCCACCGGCTGCAAGCAACGCGGGCCGGCGCCGAATTTCGCAGCGGCTGACCCGGCTTCCTTTGCCGGTACTCACCCCGGAAGCGGTACTACTCCCACTCGATGGTGCCCGGCGGCTTGCTGGTGACGTCCAGTACCACGCGGTTGACGCCGTCGACCTCGTTGGTGATCCGGTTGGAGATCCGGGCGAGTAGCTCATAAGGCAGCCGCGACCAGTCGGCGGTCATGGCATCTTCGCTGGAGACCGGCCGGAGCACGATGGGGTGCCCGTAGGTACGGCCGTCGCCCTGGACGCCGACGCTGCGCACATCGGCCAGCAGGACCACCGGCATCTGCCAGACCTCGTTGTCGAGGCCGGCTGCGGTGAGTTCCGCGCGGGCGATGGCATCCGCCTTGCGGAGCAGTTCCAGCCGTTCGGCGTTGACGGAGCCGACGATCCGGATTCCGAGGCCGGGGCCGGGGAACGGCTGGCGTCCGACGATCTCCGCGGGCAGCCCGAGCTGGGCGCCGACGGCCCGGACCTCGTCCTTGAACAGCGTCCGCAGCGGTTCCACGAGCTCAAACTGCAGGTCTTCGGGGAGGCCGCCGACGTTGTGGTGGCTCTTGATGTTGGCCGCACCCTCACCGCCACCGGATTCCACCACGTCCGGGTACAGCGTGCCCTGCACGAGGAAGCGGATTTTCTCGCCGTGCGCTTCGGCGTCCGCGATGATGGCGCGCTCGGCTTCCTCGAACGCGCGGATGAACTCGCGTCCGATGATCTTGCGCTTGGTTTCGGGATCCTCGACACCCTCGAGAGCCTCGAGGAACCGCTTCTGCTCATTGGCGACGTACAGGTTGACGCCGGTGGCGGCAACGAAGTCACGCTCCACCTGTTCCGCCTCGCCTTCACGGAGCAGCCCGTGGTCCACAAAAACGCAGGTGAGCTGGTCACCGACCGCACGCTGGACGAGAGCGGCGGCGACGGCGGAGTCCACACCGCCGGACAGCCCGCAGATCACCCGGGAGTCCCCTACCTGCTCCCGGATGCGCTCCACCTGCTCCTCGACGATGTTGCCGGTGGTCCAGTTTGGGTGCAGCCGCGCACCCTTGAACAGGAAGTTTTCCAGGACCTGCTGGCCATGCGCCGAGTGCTTGACCTCGGGGTGCCACTGGACACCGTATAGCTGCCTGCCCTCATGGGCGAACGCAGCAACCGGTGCGCCCGCGGTGCTCGCCAGGACCTCGAATCCGTCGGGTGCTGCCTGCACGGAGTCGCCGTGGCTCATCCAGGCATTCTGGTGGTCCGGAGTTCCCTCGAGAATGGACCGTGCACCGTTGGACACGGTGACGTCGGTGGAGCCGTACTCCCGCAGGCCGGTCTTTGCCACCGTGCCGCCGAGCGCGTCCGCCATGGCCTGGAATCCGTAGCAGATGCCAAGGACGGGCACACCGGCATCGAACAGCTCCGGATCGATGCGGGGAGCGCCCTCTGCATAAACGCTGGACGGTCCGCCGGAGAGGATGATTGCCGCCGGCTTGCGCGCGAGCAGCTCCTGGGTGCTGAGCGTATGGGGGACAATCTCGGAGTAGACGTCCGCTTCCCTCACCCGGCGGGCAATGAGCTGGGCATACTGGGCGCCGTAATCGACGACAAGTACCGGCGGGTGTTCAGTGGCGGAAGCGGCGGTAGTCACGCGTCAACAATAGTGGCAGGGCGGCAGCGGCTGCACATTTGTGGAGTCAGTACCTTGTCTTTGCGTCGGGGTGGGCAGCCAGTTCCTCTTCAACCTGCCGGTGGATGCGCTTCTCCACGATGAAGGAGAGGAGCGGGACAACGCCGCCCAGCGCGATGACCACGAATTTGGAGAACGGCCAGCGCATGAACTGCCAGAGCCTGAAGTCCGCGATCAGGTACACCACATAGAGCCAACCGTGGACGATCAGAACCGCTGTGGACAGGTTGAATCCGCCGGCGGCGTCCGCCTGGGCTTCCTGGACGAGTCCCAGCGCACCCGCAGACCCGCCCGCGATGATCTCCGCACCGAACCCGTACTTCGCCACCATTTCGACGACGACGAGCAGAAGCATCACGCCGGTTGCGTAGGCGAGCACCTTGTAGAAGCTGAGCGCCGAACGGATCTGCGCATGCGTTCCTCCGAAGCGGCGCTTTCCGGCCGTGCTCTTGGCGGGGGCTGGTTCGGTCACGTTCTTACCTCGTCGGTTGTCGGTTCATTCAGGAGACTGTCCTGACGGTCCTGCTCCTCCTCCAGGGTGCGCCGGTGATCATCCGCCACAAGTCGCCACCAGAGGAAGAAAGCGAAGCCGGCAAAGACAAACCACTCCACGGCATAGAAGATGTTGAGCCAGTTCAGGGGGGTTTCCTGCGGCTGGGGGCCCACCCGTACCGGTTCAAGGGGCGGCTCAGGTTCAACGACGGCACCGTCCAGGACCGTTTCGGCGGACACAACAAAACCGGAGTAGGCGGACGGCACGTCCCACAGGTTCATAAGGTGCGCCACCGACAGCGTGGGAATCTGTCCCTCAACCGGCTGCCGGACCACTGGTGCTTCGGTGGGGAGCAGCCTGCCTTCGACCGTGGCCGCGCCGGCCGGCTCCGGTACCCCTGACCCCGCTTGAACGTCCGGCACCCACCCATGGACCACCGGCAGGACGGCGGGCTGATCGCCGTTGACCTCAAAGGCCGATACCACCCACAGGCCTTCCCTGTCCCCCTGCAGCCGGGTCTGTACGAGGAATGTCGTGTCGGGCAGGAAACGGCCTTCCATGCGGACCATCTGGTCCGCGATGCCTGCTGTCATCGGAACGCCCGGTGTAAACACTTCGGTGAGGGGCCGGACCTGCTCAGTAGCGCTCGGAGGCGGCGGAGCTGAATCCTGCGAACGGGAAAACTGCCACTGGCTCAGGAGAACGAAAAGCGCGGCGATGGCCATGGCGAGGATCAGTGAGAGGATCCATCGCGGCTTGAGCGCGGTTTTCAACACGTCTTAACGGTACTTGGTGCCGGGTGAAGCGAACGAATCACGGCCACGGGGAGGAGATGGAAATCACGGCCGGATTACTGATTGGGAAACATCTATCACTTCGGAGAACTTAGGACTACGATTGGTCTTCGTGCGCTCGTACCCCTACCCCGACCCGGGTCCTCCGGACCTCCGGTCGCCTTCCCGCTACCTGCTCTGGCTGGCCTCCAGCCAGAAAGGCACACTGGCTGCCGCCGTCGTGCTTGAAACGCTCCTCATGGTGGCGCAGGCTGTGGTTCCTTTTGCGCTGGGGCGCGCCGTTGACGAGGGGATCATCGGCCGCAGCCAGGAGGCGCTGCTCTGGTGGGTCGGGATCCTGGTTGCGCTCACCGTGGGGCAGGCGTTCGCCGGAATGCTGGCGCACCGTGCGGCCATCAGCAACTGGATGCAGGCAGCGTTCAAGTCGATCCGGCTGGTGGGGTACCACATCACCCGCACGGGAGACGCGCTGCCGCAGAAGCTCTCCACCGGCGAGGTGGTGTCCACGGCCGCGTCCGATGCAACGCGGCTCGGCGAGATTTTCTACATCGGCGCCCGCCTCGCCGGTGCGCTGGTGTCCTGGCTGGTTGTGTGCGGGCTCATCGCCCTGAGTTCGGTTCCGCTCGCCGCCGTCGTGCTGGCAGGTGTTCCTGCGTGCTGTGCACTGCTCCTGTTCGTGGTCCGGCCGCTGCAGGCCCGGCAGCGCGACCAGCGCGATGCATCCGGCAAAATGACCGCGGTGGGTGCCGATACGGTCGCGGGACTGCGCGTTCTGCGCGGCATCGGCGGGGAGCACATCTTCGTCAACCGCTACCGTGAGCGGTCCGCTGAAACACGCGACGCCGGCATCAGGGTTGCCCGCTCGCTGGCAACACTGGAGGCGTCGCAGGTCTTCATCGCGGGTGCGTTCAGCGTGGTGTTCACCTGGGTAGGCGCAACGCTGGTGCTGAACGGTGACATCGAGCCCGGCCAGCTGGTCGCCCTGTTCGGTTATTCCATTTTCCTGATGACCCCCATCCGGAGCGCTGCCGACGGCGTTTCGCACTCGATCAGGGCGCTGGTCGGAGCACGGAAGATCATCAACGTGCTGTCCGTGGAGGCAAGCGTTTCCGATGTCGCCACTGCCTCCGCTCCGCCGCGCCCCGCGCCGCTTGTGGATACGTTGACCGGTGTCTGCCTGAAGCCGGGCGGACTGACCGCGCTGGTCTCCGCCGATCCGTCGGTCTCCGCCGATCTCGCGACCCGGCTGGGCCGCTTCGATGACGCAGTGCTGCGGGACGCCGTCGTTCGGTGGGGTGCTGCCGCCCTGCACGAGGTTCCGCTCGATGAGGTCCGGCGCCGGATTGTCGTGAGTGAGGCGAATCCCCAGATGTTCACCGGTTGCCTGCGGAGCTCGCTGGATCCTCATGGCCGCTCCAGTGACGGGCGAATCCTCGAGGCACTCGAGGCTGCCAGCGCACTGGATATCCTCGACGGGCTCGAGGCGGGCCTCGATTCCGAGGTGACCGAGCGGGGGCGGGGTTTTTCCGGCGGGCAACGGCAGCGGCTGGTACTGGCCCGCGCGCTGCTGACGCAGGCGGAAACCCTGGTTCTCATTGAACCGACGAGTGCCGTCGACGCGCATACTGAAGCCCGGATCGCGGGGCGGCTCGCCGGCGCCCGCCGGGCGGA
>NZ_KI914620.1:25138-44164 GCF_000520475.1 Arthrobacter sp. 35/47 | reverse complement strand
CGGGCGGAGGGCGGCAGCACCGTCGTCGTGACCGCGAGCCCGCTGATGCTCGGCGCAATGGACCATGTCATCTTCCTTGAGGACGGTCGGCTGAGTGCGGAAGGAACGCACCAGGAACTGATGTCCACCGTCCCTGCCTACCGGAATGTGGTGATCCGCAGTGAGTGATACCCAGGTGATTGTTCCGGCAGCCGACCCGGATGCGGCGATGCGGGGAAAGCTTCCGGTCGCTGACGCGCCGGCGGTCAAAGCCGAATCGCTGCGCCTGATCCGACGCCATCGGGGCGGCTTGAGCAGGGTTGTGCTGCTCTACGTCGGCTCGGCAGCGGCAGGGCTGGTGGGCCCGTTCATCCTCGGCGAGGTGGTCGACGCTGTGGTTGCCGGGACAACCAGTGGGTTCATTGCTGCCATGTCACTGCTGATGCTGGCGTTCCTCGTGGTCCAGGCGCTGCTGCGCAAGTTCGCAGTCCGGGCCGGCATGGTGTTCGGTGAAACGGTTTTCGCAGAGCTGCGCGAGGACTTCATGGCACAGGTGACCTCGTTGCCGCTGTCCACGGTGGAGAAGGCAGGTACGGGAGATCTGGTCTCCCGGACCACGAACGACGTGGATTCGGTCTCGCACACTGTCCGGTTCGGTGTTCCGCAGGTGGTGGTGTCCGTGGTGACCATCGTCATCACGCTCGCTGCTGCGGTGCTCGCCTCTCCCCTGCTCTCCCTCGCGCTGCTGGTGGGCGTCCCGCTGCTGTACCCCGCGACGCGCTGGTACCTCAAACGCAGCTCCGCGGGCTACAAGGCGGAGCGGGAGAGTTATGCGGTGGTGAACGGTGCCATCACGGAGACCATCGAGGGCGCCCGGACCGTTGACGCGCTTGGGCTCGGTGGACTGCGCCGCGACCGCCTCGACGAGGAACTTCGCGGCAGTTTCGCCGCGGAGCGGTACACGCTCTGGCTGCGTTCGGTGCTCTTCCCGGCTGCGGATACGGCCTTCTGGCTGCCGGTCGCCGGTGTACTCCTGTGGGGCGGGTGGCTCGCTTCCACCGGCGCCGTCACGCCCGGAGCCGTTGCGACAGTCGCCCTGTTTGCCGTCCGCCTAATCGATCCCGTGGATCTTCTGATCATGTGGACCGATGAAATCCAGGTGGGTGCGGCCTCGCTGGCCCGGATCATCGGCATCAAGAGTGTTCCTGCCGACCGGACCGCCACGGCACAGGAGCCCGATTCCGAGGACATCACTGTCTCCGGCGCCCGTTACGCCTACCGCGAGGGCCACGACGTACTGCACGGGGTGGACCTGCAGCTGCGGCGCGGCGAACGGCTGGCCATGGTCGGGCCGTCCGGTGCCGGGAAGTCGACGCTTGGCCGGCTCATCGCGGGAATTCACCCGCCCACGTCAGGTTCGGTGACCGTCGGCGGCGTGCCCTTGGTGCACCGTCCGCTGGACGCATTGCGCCGGGAGGTTGCGCTGGTGACCCAGGAGCACCATGTGTTCGTGGGGTCGCTGTCCGACAACATCCGGCTAGGAAAGTCCGATGCCACGGTGCCCGAGATTGAAAAGGCACTGGACGACGTCGGTGCGCTGGGCTGGGCGCGCGCGTTGCCGGACGGCCTGGACACGGAGGTCGGTTCCGGGGCCTACGAGTTGACTCCCGCGCAGGCGCAGGAGGTGGCGCTGGCGCGCCTCGTCCTGGCCGACCCGCACACGCTGGTCCTCGATGAAGCGACGTCACTGATTGATCCGCAGGCGGCGCGGGACCTGGAGCGGTCGCTCAGCGCCGTGCTTGAGGGCAGGACCGTGGTGGCGATCGCGCACCGGCTGCATACCGCGCACGACGCCGACCGGGTGGCCGTGGTGGAGAACGGCAACATCACGGAGCTGGGCTCCCATGACGAGCTGCTGGCACTCGGCGGCTCGTACGCGGCTCTGTGGCGGTCGTGGCGGACCGAGTAGGACCGGGAACTTCGGGCACCTCCGGCGGCTTCGCCGGCGTTTGGGCCGCCAGAGGTGCGCAAAACTTCCGGGGGTTAGTGGTCGAAGAACACCAGCGATGAGTTGATGAGCTCGCTGATCACCTCGGCATCATGTGCCCGGCGCAGTGACTCGCGGAAGTTCTCCTTGAACAGGGAACGCGCCAGCGTGGCGAGAACCTCGAGGTGCTCGGAGTAGGAGGCTGCGGGTGTGGCGATCAGCAGCACCAGGGTGGCCGGGCCGTCCAGCGCACCGAAGTCGAGGCTGTGCCCGTACCGGGTGACGCCGACGGCGATCGACGTCTGCTGCACGTACTCGCTGCGGGCATGCGGGACGCCCACGCCGCCGGGCAGGCCGGTAGCCATCTGGTGTTCGCGGGAGTTGACCTGGGCGAGGAAGGCGTCGAGGTCGGTGATCCGCCCGCACTCGTGCAGGCGGGCGGCCAGCTGGGATGCGGCGTCGGCCTTGTCCTCCGCCACCATATCGAGGATCACCATGTGCGGGGTGGTCAATTCGGCGTCATGCAGGTCGAGGGGTGTCACAACCGGCCTCTCACGGGGAAATACGGGAACTGGTGCGTCGGGAACTGTGCGCCGGGCGCCAGAGCCTTGACCGGCGCGCCGATCCGGGTCCTAGCTTAGCGGCACGATGTCTTCCACACCCATGCGTGCGCTGTCGGCGGAAACGTCGTCGGGCTGCTGCTGGCTGAGCCTTTCAGCCTCCACCCTCGCGAGGTAGTGCTTGACCTCACGGTCAACCTGTGCCTCGCTCCAGCCCAGGTGGGGGGCCATGAGTTCTGCCACGACAGGGGCTGCCGACACCCCGCGGTCCCAGGATTCGATCGAGATGCGGGTGCGGCGGGTCAGGACATCATCGACGTGGCGCGCGTCTTCGTGGGTGGTCGCGAAGACCACCTCCGCGCGCAGGTAGTCATCGGCGCCGGGAAGCGGCTCCGCGAGTTCCGGGGTCTCGCGGATGAGATCGAGCACCAGTTCGGCCTGGGTTCCGTAGCGCTGCAGCAGGTGCTCGACGCGGGCCACGTGGACGCCGGCGTCTTCGGCGAGGCGGGCGCGCTTGTTCCAGGCGGCCTTGTACCCCTCGGCCCCGAGCAGCGGCACCGTTTCCGTGCAGCTTTCCGGCACCCGCTCGTCGAGGGCGCGCGAGGCCTCATCCACGGCGTCCTTGGCCATGACGCGGTAGGTGGTCCATTTGCCGCCCGCCACCACCACCAGGCCGGGAACCGGGTGGGCCACCACATGCTCGCGTGAGAGCTTCGCCGTGGAGTCGTTCTCCCCGGCCAGCAGCGGCCTCAGGCCCGCGTAGACGCCCTCCACGTCCTCCCGGGTCAGCGGCCGCTTCACCACCTTGTTGACGTGTTCGAGGATGTAGTCGATGTCCGACGACGATGCTGCCGGATGCGCCTTGTCCAGGTCCCAGTCCGTGTCAGTGGTGCCGATGATCCAGTGCCGCCCCCAGGGGATGACGAACAGCACGGACTTTTCGGTCCGGAGGATGAGCCCCACCGTGGACTGGAACCGGTCCCTCGGCACCACCAGGTGGATGCCCTTCGAGGCGCGGACCTTCAGCTGGCCGCGGTCGGTGACCATGGCCTGGGTTTCATCCGTCCAGACCCCGGTGGCGTTGACGATCTGCTTGGCGCGGATGCTGAATTCCTCGCCCGTTTCCTGGTCCTTCACCCGTGCCCCGACGACGCGCTCGCCTTCCCGGAGGAAGTCGATGACCGAGACCCGGTTTGCTGCCTTGGCACCGTAGGAGGCGGCGGTGCGCATCATGTTGACCACGTAGCGGGCGTCATCCACCTGCGCGTCGTAGTAGCGGATGGACCCCACCATGGCGTCTTCCTTGAGGCTGGGGGCGGCGCGGAGCGTTCCCCTGCGGGTGAGGTGCTTGTGCATGGGGACGCCGCGGGAGTTGCCGGAGGTCATGCCCATGGTGTCATACAGCAGAATGCCCGCGCCGACGTAGGGACGCTCGATGAAACGCTTGCTCAGCGGGTACAGGAACGGCACCGGCCGGACCAGGTGCGGCGCAATCCGCTGGATCAGGAGGCCCCGTTCCTTGAGCGCTTCCTGGACGAGGGCGAAGTCCAGCATCTCGAGGTACCGCAGGCCGCCGTGGATGAGTTTGGATGACCGGGATGATGTGCCCGCCGCCCAGTCACGCGCCTCGACGATCCCGACGTTCAGGCCCCGCGTCACCGCATCCAGCGCGGATCCGACGCCGACGACGCCGCCGCCCACAATCAGGATGTCCAGTTCCCTGCCGGGTTGGTCGGTGGACTTCAGTGCGGCAAGTGCTTCTTCGCGCTGCTGAGGGCTGAGGGCGCCTTTAGTCATGGCCGTTATCCACCTTCGTTGTTGCGGATTGGTCACTCCACCTTAAGCAATCAGCCGTTGGAAAGGTAGGGCGAGAGCACGACCTCCACGCGCTGGAATTCCTTCAGGTCCGAGTAGCCCGTAGTCGCCATGGCGCGGCGGAGCGCACCGATCATGTTCGAGCTGCCGTCGGTGTGGTGCGAGGGGCCCCAGAGGACTTCCTCGAGCGGCCCCACCGTACCGACGTTCACGCGGTCGCCGCGGGGAATCTCGCTGTGGTGGGCTTCCTGTCCCCAGTGCCAGCCCTTGCCGGGCGCTTCCTCGGCGCGGGCCAGCGCTGACCCGAGCATGACGGCGTCGGCTCCGACGGCGATGGCCTTGACGATGTCACCGCTGGCTCCCATGCCGCCGTCCGCAATGACGTGCACGTAGCGCCCGCCGGACTCATCCAGGTAGTCGCGGCGTGCAGCAGCCACATCCGAGATGGCCGACGCCATCGGTGAGTGGATGCCCAGGGCGCGCCGCGTCGTCGTCGTTGCTCCGCCGCCGAAGCCGACCAGCACGCCGGCCGCTCCGGTGCGCATCAGGTGCAGGGCCGGTGTGTAGCCGGCTGCGCCGCCCACAATGACCGGGACGTCGAGTTCATAGATGAACTGCTTGAGGTTGAGCGGTTCCTCGTTCCTGGAGACGTGCTCGGCGGAGACCGTGGTGCCGCGGATGATGAAGATGTCGACGCCGGCGGCGAGGACGGTCTTGTAGAACTCCTGGGTGCGCTGGGGGGTCAGGGACCCGGCAACTGTCACACCGGCGTCGCGCATTTCGGCCAGGCGGCTGGTGATCAGCTCAGCCTGGATGGGCGCTTCGTAGAGCTCCTGCATGCGCCGGGTTGCTGCGGGGCTGAAATTCTCCGTGGAGAGCCCGGCGATCTCCTCGAGGATCGGTGCCGGATCCTCATAACGGGTCCAGAGGCCTTCGAGGTTGAGGACGCCCAGGCCTCCGAGCTTGCCCATCGCGATCGCTGTGGCCGGGGACATGGCCGAATCCATCGGAGCGGCGATGACCGGCATCTCGAACTGGTAGGCGTCGATCTGCCACTGGACGGAGACGTCTCGCGGGTCGCGTGTGCGGCGGGATGGGACCACCGCAATGTCATCGAGGGAGTATGCCCTGCGTCCGCGTTTGCCTCGGCCGATCTCAATCTCGTAAGTCACTGGTCTAGGTTATCCCAGCGCCAGGGCGGGCCTGTCTCAGACGGCCGGTGGTCACGGGTCAGCTGTTGGACCCGGCGTCGTTCTCCCCGACCAGTTGGCTTTCGAACATACGGAAGTAGCGTCCGCGCAGGTCGACGAGTTCGGCATGGGTGCCGGATTCCACCACGCGGCCATCCTCGAGCATGTGGATGACATCGGCCTTCTCGATGGTGGCGAGGCGGTGGCTCACCGCGATGATGGTGTGCTCACGGTCGGCGAACAAGCGACTGAAGATTCTGTGTTCGGCGAGCGCATCAATCGCCGAGGTGGGTTCATCCATGACGATGAATGATGCGTCCCGGTAGAAGTTCCGGGCCATGGCGAGGCGCTGCCACTGGCCGCCGGAGAGACCGCTGCCCTTGCGCCCCCGCGGATCCTCCATCCAGTTGCTGACATGGTTCTCGAAGCCGCCAGGCAGCCTGGTGATGAAGTCTGCCGCTTCGGCGTCGTGGGCGGCCCGGACTATCCTGCCGTCATCACGGGGCTCGGAGACATCCCCGAAGTAGATGTTGTTGGCCGCAGTGGCGAACTCGTACTTCAGGAAGTCCTGGGACATGACCGCGAGGTGCCGGTGCCAGGAGATGATGTCGACGTCGGCCAGATCCTGTCCGTCCAGGAGCACCCGGCCCGTGTTTGGCTGGTACAGCCCGGCGAGGATGCGGATGAGGGTGGACTTTCCGGCACCGTTCTCTCCGACAATGGCGATGTGCTGGCCGCTGCGGATGTCCAGCGAGATTCCCTTGAGTACCTCCAGCTCGCTGCCGGTGTAGGTGAACCGGATGTCATCGAGGCGTATTGACGACGGCGCGTGGTCCAGTTGCCGCCGGTTCCTGGCGGCCACCGGGAATTCCATGAACTCCTCGTAGTCCTTCAGGTTCGCGAGATCCTCGTCGATGGAGCTGAGGGACGTGACCAGGCTGGTTGCCGTGCCCAGGGCACGGCTCACGATCTGCTGGACGTAGAGGAACTGCCCGACCGGCTGCGCCCGGACAATGATCTGGCCGACAACCCAGATCAGGGCGATCACCTCCGCGCCGTACTGGAGGGCGTCTGCGGCGAGCTGCCGGGGAATGTACCTTCGCTGGAATTCCAGCCGCCGCAACTCATCGGCATCCCGCAGCCGTGACCTCAGGTCCATCAGGTAACCCACAATCCCGTACAACCGCATCTCGGCGATGTGCTGCGGACGCATGAGATTGGTTTCGATCATGCGGCGCTGCCGGCGGGAGTCGACCTGCGTGTTCCAGTGGGCCATCTGTTCGCGTGAGAGGCGGAACTGCAGGTAGACGCTGGGCACAATGGCCACCAGCACGATCAGCGCAACCCACCAGCTGACCAGCAGCAGTGCGCCGATGGCGAGCACCACCGACACCAGTTGGGTGAAGATGGCGGCGATCCGGTCGAGGACCCGCGAGTAGGAATCGGAGAACCTGCGGGCGCGATCGTACAGATCGACGGTTTCCTTGTCGTCATAGCGCCAGAACTCGAGTGCGAGAAACCGCTCATACATGAGGTCGCCGACAATCGCGCCCACCCGGAAACTGAGCACCTGCTGGATATAGCGGTCGACGCCGTTGAACCCTCCCCACAGCAGCCCGAGCACCGCGGTGATCACCACATACACGATGGCCTGTCCCCCGGCGTCGGGATTGCCGGCGTACGCTTCGGCGAGCGCCGTCGTCGTCAGTGCTGCAAAGTAGGTGGTGACCAGCGGAAGGACCGCGGCAATGACCGAGCCGACCGCCTTCATGACGACGCCGCCCGGCGACGCCTTGATGCTGACCTTCAGCACCTGCCCGACGGCGCGCGCATAGGGGCGCAGCGCCAGCCGTCCGCGTGCCTGGCGAGGCGGTCGCAGGGATTCATCGCTCATGCGCGTGACGGCCGCCGTCGCCCCTGCTGTGGACTGTTACTTGGAACCGTAGTTGGGGGCTTCCACGGTCATCTGGATGTCGTGGGGGTGGGATTCCTTGAGGCCGGCCGACGTGATCCGGACAAACTTGCCCTTCGCCTTGAGTTCCGGGATGGAACGGGCTCCGGTGTAGAACATGGTCTGGCGCAGGCCACCGACCAGCTGGTAAGCCACCGAGGAGAGCGGCCCGCGGTAGGCCACGCGGCCTTCGACGCCTTCGGGGATGAGCTTGTCATCACCGGTGACGTCGGCCTGGAAGTAGCGGTCCTTGGAGTAGGAGGTGTTCTTGCCGCGGGTCTGCATCGCCCCGAGCGAGCCCATGCCGCGGTACGTCTTGTACTGCTTGCCGTTGACGAAGACCAGTTCCCCCGGCGCTTCGGCGGAACCGGCCAGCAGCGAACCCAACATGACGGTGTCGGCGCCGGCCACCAGGGCCTTGCCGATGTCCCCCGAGTACTGGAGGCCGCCGTCGGCGATCAGCGGTACGCCTGCGGGAATGGCTGCCTTCGCTGATTCGTAGATGGCGGTCACCTGCGGGACGCCGACGCCGGCCACCACGCGGGTGGTGCAGATGGAACCGGGGCCCACGCCCACCTTGATGCCGTCAGCGCCCGCGTCGATCAGGGCCTGGGCGCCCTCGCGGGTGGCGGCCTGGCCGCCGATGATGTCCACATTGGAGGCCGCCTTCTCTGCCTTGAGGCGGGCGATCATGTCGAGGACACCGGCGCTGTGCCCGTTGGCGGTGTCGACGAAGAGGGCGTCCACACCGGCGTCGACCAGTGTCATGGCGCGCTCCCAGCCGTCGCCGAAGAAACCGATGGCGGCGCCGACGCGGAGGCGGCCCTCGTCATCCTTGGTGGACAGCGGATACTGCTCCGCCTTGGTGAAGTCCTTGACCGTGATGAGGCCGCGCAGGATGCCGTTCTCATCAACCAGGGGGAGCTTTTCGATCTTGTTCTTGCCGAGGAGGCCGATGGCGTCCTCTCCGCTGATACCCACGTGGCCGGTGACCAGCGGCATGGGGGTCATGACTTCGCGGACCAGCCGATGCCCGAACTCGGACTCCGAGACGAAGCGGGTGTCGCGGTTGGTGACGATGCCGAGGAGCCTGCCCTCGCCGTCGACCACGGGAAGGCCCGAGACGCGGTAGTGGCCGCAGAGGTCATCGAGTTCGCGGAGGGTGGCGTCGGGGCCGATGGTGACGGGGTTGGTGATCATGCCGGACTCGCTGCGCTTGACGCGGTCCACCTGCTCGGCCTGGTCAGCGATGGAGAGGTTGCGGTGGATCACGCCGAGGCCGCCCTGGCGTGCCATCGCGACGGCCATGCGTGCTTCGGTGACGGTGTCCATGGCGGAGGACAGCAGGGGGGTCTGGACGGTGATCCGCTTCGAGACCCGTGAGCTGGTGTCTGCCTCCGAGGGGATGACGTCGGTGTGTCCGGGAAGGAGCAGGACGTCGTCGTAGGTCAGCCCGACAAAGCCGAAGGGATCGTGGGACGGTGATACGTTCGACAGTTCGCTCAACGCGGCGCCTCTTTCGGGGGGATGCTTGGAGTGATCGCCGGTGCGGTGGACCAGCGCTTTCCGGCTTCTATCGTAGAACGAATGCGGTGCAGCCCCTATTCCGATGACCGGTTTCCGGGTGTGAAAAGGGCAACGTTCCGGCCCTCCTGGGAGGACCGGAACGTTGCCTGTGTGCTGCTCCAGCGGTCATGACCGCTAGCGGCTGTGTGCCTTTTTAGTGGCTGTGGCCGTGCTGCTCTTCTTCTTCGACCGGCTTCTCCACCACGAGGGTTTCGGTGGTGAGAACCAGCGCGGCGATCGACGCTGCGTTGCGCAGCGCGGAGCGCGTGACCTTCACCGGGTCGATGATGCCGGCGTCGACGAGGTTCTCGTAGTCGCCGGTGACGGCGTTGAAGCCGTGTCCGACCTCAAGCTGGCCGACCTTGTCGACGACGACGTAGCCTTCGAAGCCCGCGTTCTCGGCGATCCAGCGAAGCGGCTGGACCAGAGCACGGCGGACCAGACCAACGGCGGTGGCCGCGTCGCCCTCGAGCTTGAGGACGGTGGGATCTTCGTCCAGCACCTTCGAGGCGTGGATCAGGGCAGAACCGCCGCCTGCCACGATGCCCTCTTCGAGGGCCGCGCGGGTCGAGGACACAGCGTCCTCGATGCGGTGCTTCTTTTCCTTCAGCTCAACCTCGGTGGCTGCACCGACCTTGATCACGCCGACACCGCCGGCGAGCTTGGCCAGGCGCTCCTGGAGCTTTTCGCGGTCCCAGTCGGAATCGGTGCGCTCAACCTCGGCGCGGATCTGCGAAACGCGGTCGGCAACATCCTGCTCGCTGCCGGCGCCGTCAACAATGGTGGTGTTGTCCTTGGTGACGGTGATGCGGCGGGCGGTACCCATGACCTCGAGGCCTACCTGGTCCAGCTTCAGGCCGAGATCCGGGGAAACCACCTGCGCACCGGTGAGGGTGGCGATGTCCTGGAGCATGGCCTTGCGGCGGTCGCCGAAGCCCGGGGCCTTGACGGCAACGACGTTCAGGGTGCCGCGGATCTTGTTGACCACGAGGGTGGACAGTGCTTCACCCTCGATGTCCTCGGCGATGATGAACAGCGGCTTGCCGGCCTGGAGAGCCTTCTCGAGCAGCGGCAGGAACTCCTGGAGAGAGGAGATCTTGCCGGAGTTGATCAGGATCAGGGCATCCTCGAGGATGGCTTCCTGACGCTCAGGATCGGTCACGAAGTACGGGCTGAGGAAGCCCTTGTCGAACTGCATGCCCTCGGTGAGGACCAGTTCGGTCTGCGTGGTCGAGGATTCCTCGATGGTGATGACGCCGTCCTTGCCGACCTTCTCGAAGGCCTCGGCCAGCAGGTCGCCGACTTCCTGGCTCTGCGCCGAGATGGCTGCAACGTTGGCGGTCTGCTTGCCGACAACCTCGCGGGCGTTCTCCAGCAGACGTGCGGCCACAGCCTCGATGGAAACCTCGATGCCGTGCTTCAGTGCGCCGGGAGCGGCACCTGCCGCAACGTTGCGCAGGCCTTCCTTGACCAGTGCTTGCGCGAGGACGGTGGCCGTCGTCGTGCCGTCACCGGCGACGTCGTTGGTCTTGGTGGCAACTTCCTTGGCCAGCTGCGCGCCCAGGTTTTCATACGGGTCGTCCAGCTCCACCTCACGGGCGATGGTCACGCCGTCGTTGGTGATGGTGGGGGCGCCCCACTTCTTGTCGAGGACCACGTTGCGTCCGCGCGGGCCGAGCGTCACCTTCACGGTGTCGGCCAGCTTGTCAACGCCGGCTTCCAGCTTGCGGCGGGCGGCGTCGTTAAACTCCAACTGCTTTGCCATGTTGCTTCTTTCCTTTCAGGCTTGTGCAGGGATGTGTACTTACAGGAAAGAACCCCGGCCGATGATGACCGGGGTTCTTCTGCACAACTACTTGACTACGATCGCCAGTACGTCGCGGGCGGAAAGAACCAGGTACTCCTGGCCACCGTGCTTGACTTCGGTGCCACCGTACTTGGAGTAGATGACGACGTCGCCTTCAGCCACATCAACCGGAACGCGGTTGCCGTTGTCGTCAACGCGGCCGGGGCCTACTGCGACAACTTCGCCCTCCTGGGGCTTCTCCTTCGCGGTGTCCGGAATGACCAGACCGGATGCGGTGGTCTGCTCGCCTTCCAGCGGGCGAACAACAATACGATCTTCAAGAGGCTTGATAGAGACCGACACTCGGACCTCTCCTTCACTTGGTTTGAATGGATCTGGGTATCGAGCAGGCGCTGACCGTCGTCGCGGTGCCGGTTGGCGCATCCTCGAAGGATTAGCACCCTCATAGCGAGAGTGCCAAGTCTGACTTTATGCAACGGTTAGCACTCGGTCAAGGCGAGTGCCAGAGAGGCGCGTCCCGAATGGTTCAGCACGCACCCGCTGGACCTCCAACCACGGTCCAATAGACTGAAGAGCCCGGCCCAGCCCGCCTTGCCGAAAGCCCCTCCCGAAACGCCGAAAGCGATACCGTGACCCAGAACCTCCTCGAGCCCGTCCTGACTCCCGAGGGCTGGGAACTGCTCAACTCGCTCGGACCCTACTCGGAATCGGACAGTCTCCGGCTCAACGAGCAGCTGCGCGCCGCCGGCCACTCCCCCGAGGTGGTCAACGCCGCCCTGACCCAGTCACGGCTGCGCGCCAAGGCCCAGGCCAAGTTCGGTCCCTTCGCGTCCCGGATGCTGTTCACCCCCGCCGGCCTGGAACAGGCAACCCGGCTCACCGTCGCCGCGCGCCATGCCCAACGCTATGTGACCGCCGGCCTGCAGAAGGTCGCCGACCTGGGCTGCGGTGTCGGTGCCGATTCGATGGCCCTTGCCACCCTCGAACGCGACGTCACCGCCGTCGAACTGGATGAGACCACCGCAGCCGCGGCCACCATGAACCTGCTGCCGTGGTCCAACGCCACGGTGGTCAACGCTGACGCCTCAGCCGTTGACCTGACCGATTACGACGGCGTCTGGCTGGATCCCGCACGGCGGACCACCTCCAGCTCCGGCACCAGGCGGCTGTTCGATCCGGAAGCGTTCTCGCCGCCCCTCTCCTTTGTCGAGGGACTCGCGGACACCGGCATGCCGGTCGGCGTGAAGCTCGGACCGGGCATCCCCCACGACGCCGTCCCCTCCAACTGCGAAGCCCAGTGGGTGTCGGTGGACGGTGACGTCGCCGAAGTGGTCCTCTGGTTCAACGCGCTGCGCCGCGACAACGTCCGGCGCAGTGCCCTGCTCATCGGCGCTGACGGTGCCACGGAGCTCACCAGCAATTCGGACTTCGGCGAGGACGACGACGCCGCTGTCGGCCCGGTGGAAGGGTACCTTTACGAGCCGGACGGTGCTGTGATCCGGGCGGGGCTGGTGGCGGACGTCGCCCGCTCCATCGGCGGGCATCTGGTCGACCCGCACATCGCCTACATCTGCGCTCCGGATCCGGTGGACACACCGTTCGCACGTGCCTATCGCGTCCTCGATGTCCTGCCCTACAACGTCAAAACGCTCAAGGCCTGGGTCAAGGCGAACAGCATCGGCGTCCTCGACATCAAGAAACGCGGAACCTCGGTCACCCCGGAGGAACTGCGCAAGCAGCTCCTGGCCGGCACAAAGAAAGCCACCAACAAGGCCACGCTGGTACTGACGCGGATAGGCGAGGAGCGGATCGCCGTCGTCGTCGATCCGGTCCTGGGGTGAATGCCCGTCCGGCAGGGTTGCCGGGCATGGGGCGTCGGGGGAACCTGAGAAGAAACTACGCCGGCTGCCGCGAGAACTCTCCGGCCGCCCGGATCTGCTCAGCCGTGGGCCGGACCCCGGTGTAGAGCACAAACTGCTCGGCAGCCTGCAGCGCAGCAACTTCGGCACCGGTGATGACCGACCGGCCCGTCCGGCGGGCAGCCCCGATGAGCGGCGTCTCCGACGGCAGCGCGACGACATCAAACACCAGCGACGCCGCAGCGACCGCCTCGTCGCTGAAGGACTGCACGTCCTCGTCCCGCCCTGCCATGCCCAGTGGGGTCACGTTGATCAGCAGGTCAGCGGCCGAGGTGCCCGGCTCCGCCTGCCACCGGAACCCGTACAGGCCCGCCAGATGCCGTCCGGCCTCCTCATTCCGCGCCACTATGGTGACGTTGCTGAACCCGGCATCCCGCACGGCCGCCGCAACCGCCTTGGCCATCCCGCCGGATCCGCGCAACAGAACCGACGACGACGGCGTCACCTCCGAACGCTGTTTGATCAGTTCCGCGACGGCGAGGTAGTCGGTGTTATAGGCGGTGAGGACGTCGTCGTCGTTCACTATCGTGTTCACCGAGTCGATGGCGAGCGCAGAGGGATCCATCCGGTCCACCAGGGATATGACATCTTCCTTGAACGGCATGGAGATGGCGCATCCGCGGATCCCCAGGGCGCGCACACCGCCGATGGCGGCCGGGAGGTCCGTGGTGGTGAAGGCCTTGTAGACGTAGTTCAGGCCCAGCTCGTCATACAGCCAGTTGTGGAAGCGGGTGCCAAGGTTGCTGGGCCTTGCGGCGAGGGAGATGCACAGGGCCATGTCTTTGTTCAGGATCGGCACCCGTCAATTATGCTCCGGCCCCACCACGTCCCCAAGCGCGGAGCCGTCGCCGTACTTGCCGGCCGGAATAATGCTGAGTTTCCCGTTGGTCTCCAGCACTATGGCGGCAATCTGCGAGAGGTCTCCATTGCCCTGCATGCGGACCGCCTGAAGAAGCTCTGACTCAGTCAGCCGGTTCCGCCTGAGCTCCGGTTCCTGGATCCGGCCGTCCCTGAAGAGGAGAACCGGACGGGAGGTTAGTGCCTGCCTGGATGCCGGCCAGCGGGACGAGACGAAGGCAACCAGGTACTGCAACGCGGCCAGCAGTCCAAGCGCGGCCGCTCCTTCAGCCCAGGAAACGTTGGCGTTGAGCAGGATGGTTGCGAGTGTGGAGCCGAAGGCAACAGTGACAACGAAGTCGAAGATGTTGAGCTGGCTGAGAGTCCGCTTGCCCGAGACCCGGAGGATCAGGACCAGAACGGCATAGGCGGCAGAGCCTACCAGCAGAACCCTCGCCACCTCTGCCCAGTTATCGAACCACATGCTGACTCCCACCACCGCTTGGGTCAATCATGTTTCTTCTCCTTCCGGGTCGGGTGCGCGTCCGCCAAAGGTTGTCCTTCACACTAGGTCCTGGAGCGGCCGCCTGCGACTGCAGGGCATGTCCTCTGCACTACTATTGAGCTCAGTTCTCACCCGCGATGGCGCGATACCGAGGCAGATATTCCCCACCGTCCGGTACCGGTCAGGAGCACACCATTGAAGATTGAGTTCGCCAAATCCGAGCAGTCGACCCTGGGCGTTGAGTGGGAACTCGCGCTGGTCGACCGGTACAACGGCGATCTCGTCTCGGTTGCCAAAGAGGTGCTCCGGGGGGTCAATGAAAAGCACCCGGAACTCCAGGCCGACGACGAACACCCCCATATCAAGCAGGAGCTTCTGCTCAACACCGTCGAGATCGTCACGGGCATCTGCCACACCGTCTCTGAGGCCAAGGAAGACCTGAGCCGGTCACTCGCGGCAGTCCGTGAGGTGACGGATCCGATGGGCGTCGAGCTGTTCTCGGCCGGTTCCCACCCCTTCAGCGCCCCGCGTTCCCAGCCGGTGACGGACAAGGAACGGTACTCCAAGCTGATCGACCGCACCCAGTGGTGGGGGCACCAGATGGTGATTTACGGCGTGCACGTCCACGTGGGTCTGGACCGCCGTGACAAGGCGCTGCCCGTGCTCGACGGGCTGGTGAATTACTTCCCGCACTTCCAGGCGATCTCGGCGTCGTCTCCGTTCTGGGGAGGAGAGGACACCGGGTACGCATCGCAGCGTGCCCTGATGTTCCAGCAGCTTCCGACCGCCGGCCTGCCGTTCCAGTTCCGTTCCTGGGCGGAATACGAGGCCTACGTCGAGGACATGTTCACCACCGGCGTCATCGATTCGGTGAGCGAGATCCGGTGGGACATCCGCCCGGTCGGCAACCTCGGAACCATTGAGCTGCGGGTGTGTGACGGGCTCTCCACGCTGGAGGAGGTCGGTGCCGTCGCCGCCCTGACCCAGTGTCTCGTGGACGATTTCTCAACCACCCTCGACAACGGTGGGTCCATCCCCACCATGCCGCCGTGGCATGTGCAGGAGAACAAGTGGCGCGCCGCCCGTTATGGGCTGGAGGCCATCATCATCCTGGACGCCGCCGGGAACGAGCGGCTGGTCACCGAGCACCTGATGGATGAGCTGAACCGGCTGGAACCGGTCGCGGCGAAACTGGGCTGCTCCGCGGAACTGGCCGACGTCGAAAAGATCCTGCAGCGCGGCGCCGGCTACCAGCGTCAGCGCCGCGTCGCCGCCGAAAACAACGGCGACCTGAGCGCCGTCGTACTGGATATGGTGCGCCAGCTCCGGGAGGGGCCCTCCGCCTGACCTCCGCGGTAAGCCCCCGTGAGTTGGCAGGACACACCCCGTATGGAGCGGGGAAAGCGGCGTGTCCTGCAAAATGAACGCGGGGCGGCTAGAGGTGGACGGTGGTCACCGGCATGGAGGAATCGGTGCCGAAGCCGATCCCGCTGGGTTCCCCGCCGTCCATGATGATGCGCGCGGCGAGCGCCGCCACCATGGCGCCGTTGTCGGTACACAACGACGACGGCGGGATGGTCAGCGTGATGCCCGCCGCCTCGCAGCGTTCCCGGGTCAGCTGCCGAAGCCGCGAATTGGAGGCCACTCCCCCGCCCAGCAGCAGCGAGGTGATGCCGTTCTCGGTACAGGCGAGCACTGCCTTTGAAGTGATGATGTCCACGACGGCCTCCTGGAAGGACGCCGCCACATCAGCGACCGGGACCTCAACGCCGCGCGCCTCGCAGTCCTCGATGAACCGGGCGACGGCGGTTTTCAACCCGCTGAACGACCAGTCGTACCGGTGCGGCCCGGGTTGCTCCGGCGTCCCCAGGTACTTGGGCTGGCTCAGCCCGCGCGGGAACCGGATGGCAGCCGGATCCCCCTGGGCGGCAAGGCGGTCGATCGCCGGACCACCCGGGTATCCGAGGCCCAGGATGCGCGCCACCTTGTCATAGGCCTCGCCGGCGGCGTCGTCAATGGTGGACCCCAGGAGCTCGACGTCGGAGGCCAGGTTCCGCACGCGCAGGATCTCCGTGTGCCCGCCGGAAACCAGCAGCGCGCCCAGGTTGTCCGGCAGCCGGCCGGCGTCGAGCAGCCCCACGCCTACGTGCGCCACGAGGTGGTTCACGGCAAAGAGCGGCTTGCCGGTGGCCACGGCCAGCGCCTTCGCCGCAGCGACCCCGACCATCAGCGCACCGGACAACCCCGGCCCGGAGGTTACGGCGAGCGCGTCAACGTCCGAGAGTTCCACCTCGGCGTCGGCAAGGGCCTGCTGGAGGGTGGGCACCATGGCGTCCAGGTGTGCGCGCGAGGCGATCTCCGGGATGACTCCGCCGAACCGCACGTGCTCCTCCATGGAGGAGGACACGGCGTTGGTGAGCAGGGTGGTCCCGCGGACAATCCCGACGCCGGTCTCATCGCAGGAGGACTCGATCCCCAGGACGAGGGGTTCGGACCGGTTCATGGTTGCCTTTCGCTCACGCTGTGAAGATCGAAGGTCAACCGCATGACGAGCGCGCTGACCCCGTCACGGTAGTACCCCCGCCGGGTGTGGATGTGTTCGAACCCGAACCGTTCATACAGCCGGCGCGCCCGCGGATTGTCCTCACGCACCTCCAGCAGGGTTTCGGTGGCGCCCCGCCGCCGGGCTTCGGCGAGCATCCGGGTCAGCATCATGGTGCCGGTCCCCCGCCCTTCGTAGTCCGGGAGCACGCCGATCGTCTGGATGTCCGCGGTGGTACCGACCACCATGACCCCGCAGTAGCCGATCAGTTCACCGTCAGCCTCGGCAACCAGGTAGTGCCGGGTCTCCGCCTGGGCAAACTCGTCAAAGAACAGCTCAAGCGGCCACGCATCGATGGGAAAGAGCTTCTGCTCGAGTTCGGCGACCGCTGGGATGTCCTGGAGCCGCATGGGACGCAGGGCGATGGTCACAGCAGCGCCTTTTTCCGCGGACCCGGCACCTTGGCGTCCGATTCACGCAGATACAGCGGCGTGGTGGCCCGGAGCGCACCGCCGTCCGCGAGGGTGCGCTCGGCGACGAGGGCCAGCGCAACGGCGTCGGGCGTCAGCTCGGTGGCGTGGGCGGTGCCGGCCAGCCGCCCGGAGTAGAGGCCCGCTCCCCGACCGTACACCGGCAGGTCCGGAACGCTTTCGGCGGGACCGACGTGCGGACCGTCCACCAGTTCCGGCAGCGCCGAACCCGCCCGGTAGCGCGCCCAGTACACTTCCTTGCGGCGCGCGTCCGTGGCCACCGCGAACTCCCCCTCGGCATGGTCCGCGTCCAGGGCCACAGCGTCCAGGCTCATCACCCCGTACAGCGGCACGTTCCACACGAAGGCAAGCATGCGCGCGGTGGCAATACCCGCACGCAGCCCCGTGAACGGCCCGGGGCCAACGCCCACTACCAGGGCGTCCAGCCCGGTTCCGGCCACGCCGGCATCGAAAAGCAACTGCTCGACGGCGGGAGCCAGCACTTCCGCGTGCGAGCGCGTGTCCGTTGAGGCGAACCGCCCCAGAACGACGCCGTCGCTCACCAGCGCGGCACTGGCCGCGGCGGAGGTATCAAGAGCCAGTATCAGCACCTAGACCAGTGCTCCCAGGTTGCTGTCCGCCCAGCGGGGCCCGTAGGCGTCGATGCGCAGGTGGCGCGGTTCGTCGTCGTCATCATCGGTGAGGGAGGCCGACGCCGGCGAGGCGAGGGCAGGGCGAACCAGCGTGATGTGCAGCCAGCTGTCGGTGAGGTGTTCCACGCGCCCGGCGCCCCACTCGACAACGGTGACCGAACTGTCCAGGGTGGATTCCAGGTCGAGGTCGTCAATTTCTGCATCCGATTCCAGCCGGTACGCGTCCACATGGACCAGCCCCGGACCGTTGATGAGCGAGGGATGGTTGCGCACCAGCACGAAAGTCGGGGAAATGATGCCTTCCCGGACTCCGAGCCCCCGGCCCAGGCCCTGGGTGAAGGTGGTTTTGCCGGCGCCGAGCCCCCCGGTGAGGATGAGCAGGTCACCTCCGGCGAGCCGTCGGCCCAGGCCCTCGGCAACACGCTGCAGTTCCTCGACGGACGCCACCGAAAACTCCTGGAACCAGAGGGGCCCGGTCACAGGTCCGCCTCCGTGTCGACATAGCGGCGGGCAACGCGGGGGCTGATCCGGGTGACGATCTCATAGTTGATCGACCCGCTGGCCCGCGCCCAGTCGTCGGCGGTGGGCGTTCCGTTCCCGTCGCCGAAGATCACCGCTTCCTGGCCCAGCGGGCTGTCTGCCGAGTCCGCGATCCCGGTTTCCTCGAAGTCGATGACGAGCTGGTCCATGGCGATCCGACCCACGACGGGGTAGAACCGGCCGCCGACCGCGACCGGCGCGCCGGTTGCCGCCCGCGGCACACCGTCGCCGTAGCCCACCGGAATGAGTCCCAGCGTGGTGCGCTTGTCCGTGAGGTAGGACAGCCCGTAGGAGACGCCGTGGCCTGCCGGAACCTCCTTGCAGTTGGCGATGCTGGTCCGGAAGCTCATGGCCGGGCGAAGGCCGAGTTCCGCGGAGGACTGCCCGTCGAAGGGCGAGAGCCCGTAGATTCCCAGGCCCACGCGCACCAGGTCGAAGTGCGCATCCGGGCGGGAGAGCGTGCCGGGTGTGTTGGCCAGGTGCCGTACTTCCAGGTCCACGCCCGCGTCTTCGGCCACTGCGACGGCGTCCCGGAAGCGTTCGATCTGGTGGTCGTTCTCGTCCCGGTCGGGCTCGTCGGCGACCGCAAGGTGGGAGAAGACGCCGACCACCCGGATGAGCCCGTGCTCCTGGTTTTCCAGCGCACGGCCGATCAGCGCTTCCCACTGGTCCGGCGGGCAGCCGTTCCGGCCGAGCCCCGTGTCG
>NZ_KI914620.1:22299-25038 GCF_000520475.1 Arthrobacter sp. 35/47 | reverse complement strand
CGTTCCGGCCGAGCCCCGTGTCGATCTTCAGGTGCACGCGGGCGGGACGCTCAAGCCGCCGCGCCTCACTCACCACATGGGTCAGTTCCCAGCCGGAGATTCCGAGGTCAATGCCCAGCTCGATGGCCGCCGCGAAGTCGCTCGATTCGGTGTGCAGCCAGGCCAGGATGGGCGCTTCAATGCCCGCCTCGCGCAGTTCCACGGCTTCGGAGATGTGCGCGACGCCAAGCCAGGCGGCTCCCGCTTCCAGCGCGGCCCTGGCTACGGGCACGGCACCGTGTCCGTAGCCGTCAGCCTTGACCACTGCCATGACCCGCGCGGGGCTCGCGATTTCAGCGATATGCCGTACGTTGTGCCGCACCGCGGCGAGGTCGATGTCTACCCGCCGCTCGGGCACGGGACCTGCTGAAAAACTCACACGCCTATTCTGTCAGCTTTGAACGGACGGTCAGGAATCCGGGGGTGCGGAGCGCCAGGTGCCCTTGCGCTCAGCGTTCCGGCGGCGACACGATGGATCATGACTTTCTCTCCCACAACAGCAATAGTCACCGGCTCCGACTCGGGCATTGGACGCGCAACTGCCGTGGCGCTCGCAGAAGCGGGCTGCGACGTCGGCATTACCTGGCATTCGGACCGGGAAGGAGCGGAGGAGACTGCCCGTCAGGTGGAAGCGGCAGGCCGGAAAGCGGCCGTGGCCCAGCTTGATACCACCGACATACCGGGTTGCGGCGACGTCATCGACCAGCTGGCGGACACGCTCGGCGGCGTCGATGTCTTCGTGAACAATGCCGGAACCGGTGACGGAACCCTCTTCCTGGATCTCGACTGGGACACCTGGCGCGGAACCGTGACAGCGAACCTGGATGGCGCGTTCGTGTGTATCCAGCGGGCCGCGAAGCGGATGGTCAGCGCAGGAAACGGCGGCCGCATCATCGCCGTGACGAGTGTCCACCAGGAGCAGCCCCGGGTCGGCGCGGCCGCCTATGACGCGTCCAAGCACGGACTCGGCGGCCTGATCCGCACCATCGCGCTGGAACTGGGCGACCGGGGCATCACGGCGAACGCCGTCCTGCCCGGTGAGATCGCCACTCCCATGACCGGCGCGGAGGATGAGGACCCCCACGAGATACGCCGGCCGGGGGTGCCGCTGGGACGCCCGGGCGATGCACGGGAAGTCGCCGCTGTGATCGCGTTCCTCGCCTCACCGGCGTCCAGTTACGTCACCGGAGCATCCTGGGTGGTCGACGGCGGCATGCTCCAGATGGGCCCCCAGGCGGGGTCCCACATCACCAGTGATGACTGGCGGTCGGTCTGACCGGCACAGGGCGAACTAACCGGAGCCGGCGTTCTGGCCGAAGTCCGCGGAGGGCGCCTCAGGCATCGGATTGTGTTGCGATAGTGGCGCTTGCCCGCCGGACCGCCTCGGCCGGAACGTGGGACACGATGTCCTCCAGGAAGGCGTAGCGGCGCAGCCACTGTTTGCGGACGCCGTCGCGCTCGGCGCTCACCCGGCGCCACCAGTCGGCAATGTCGCCCCAGCCCGGGGCGGCGAGCGATCCTCCGACCTCCTGCACCGACAGGGAGGCGCAAAGATTGGCGAACGCCAGCCGGTCCGCCAGCGGCCACCCGGCCAGGTCCCCGGTGATGAAGGCGGCCCCGAAGCAGTCACCGGCTCCCGTGGGGTCATAGGCGTTGACCGGCAGCGCCGGGACCCATTCCTCCTCACCGGTGAGGGAGTCGACGGCGATGGCACCCTGCTGGCCGACCGTCACCACCGCGACGGGCACCCGGTCAGCGAGCGCGTACAGCGCAGCCCACGGGTCACTGGTCCTGGTGTAGGCCATGGCCTCGGTTTCGTTGGGGAGGAAGGCGTGGAAGTACCGGAGGGAATCCAGCGCGTCCGGAGACCAGGATCCGCTCGGGTCCCACCCGACATCCCCGAAGAGCCGCATCCCGAGCGCGTGTGCCGCCGGGACCCACGGCTCAACCTGGGGACCGACCTCCGCCATGGCCGCCCGGCAGCGCGGCAGGTCCGCGAGCAGCTCCGACGCGGACAACGGTGAGGGGTGCCCGTGGGTGACCATGGACCGGTCGCGCGCCACGGAGAGGGAGACCGTGACGGGTGAGTGCCACTGCTCGAAGGTCCGCGAGCGCGAGAGGTCCACGTGCTCCTGCCCCTGCAGGATGCTGCGGTTGAAGGCGCCGTAGCCGTCATCGCCGAAGGCGGCCGCCAGCGTGGTCCGCAGGCCCAGCCTGCTCGCGGCGATGGCCTGGTTGGCCACCCCGCCCGGGCAGGAGCCCATCCCCTCGGCCCAGACTTCGGTCCCCGGCGTGGGCAGCGCATCCAGCCCGGTGAAGATAATGTCGAAGAACACCGAACCGGTGAGCAGGAGGTCGAACTCGGGGTCCTCTGAGGTTCGCGCGGAGGCAAGCGGGTCAAAACGGTTCGGGGTGGCCATGTAGGGCACGATACCCCGCAGTTGCGGGGCAGGGAGGACAACACCGTGCACACCATCAAGCTGGCCGTCATCGGCGGCGGCGGGTTCCGGGTTCCGCTGATCTACCGTGCACTGTGCTCGGGTGCCTTTGCCGGCCTGGTCGACGAGGTGTGCCTGTACGACGCCGATCACTCCCGTTCAGCAGCAATCGCCCGCGTGGCAGCCGACCTGCCCCTGCCGGAGGGTGCCCGCCCGCCCCGGCTCACCGTCAACGATCGGCTGGAAGAAGCGCTGGCGGGGG
>NZ_KI914620.1:17099-22199 GCF_000520475.1 Arthrobacter sp. 35/47 | reverse complement strand
CGTTGCCATTCGTCCCGGCGGCGCAGCCGGCCGCGTGATCGATGAGCGGGTTGCGATTGCCGAGGGCGTCCTGGGCCAGGAGACGGTGGGCGCCGGCGGACTCTCCTATGCACTGCGGTCCATCCCGGAGATGCTGACGATCGGGGAATCGATCCGCACCATCTGCCCGGAGGCCTGGGTCATCAACTTCACCAACCCCGCCGGAATCATCACCGGGGCGCTCCAGCCGGTGCTCGGCGGGCGGGTCATCGGAATCTGCGACTCCGCCTCGGGGCTGGTCCGCCGGGCCTCCCTCGCCGCCGGTGCGCCGCTGCCGTTCGGCACGCTGATCGGGGTGGATTACGTGGGCCTGAACCATCTGGGCTGGCTCCGGGGGATCAAGTACGACGGCGGCGACCTCCTGCCCGCGCTCCTCGCCAACCCCGCCAGGCTGGCTTCCTTCGAGGAAGGGCGGGTTTTCGGTGCACCCTTCCTGCAGATGCTCGGGGTGCTGCCGAACGAGTACCTGTTCTACTACTACTTCCACGCCGAGGCGCGGCGCTCGATCGCAGCCGCAGCCGAAACCCGCGGGGAGTCCCTGGTCCGGCAGCAGGCGGATCTGTACCCTTCGCTGCTCGCGGCGGAGGAGCCCTTCACCGTGTGGGAGTCCGCCCGGCGCGCCCGCGAGGAGGGTTACCTCGCCGAAGCCCGCACCGCCGAGGAAACCCGCGACGAGGCCGACCTCGCCGGCGGCGGGTACGAGCAGGTTGCCCTCACCGCGATGCGAGCCCTCCTCCGCGATGAGCCCGCCGAGCTGATCCTCAACGTGCGTAACGGCGGCGCCGTCCCGCAACTGCCCGCCGACGCTGTGGTCGAGATCCCCGCACGCGTCACCGGGCGGGGCGCCGAGGCGCTGGCCGTCCGCACCCCGACACCGCACCAGCTCGGACTGATGTCGCTGGTATCAGGGGTGGAGCAGGACGTGATCGCCGCCGTCGTGCATGGCGACCGCGCGCTCGCCCTCCGGGCGTTCGCGCTGCATCCGCTGATCGACTCGGGCCATACGGCGCAGCGGCTGCTCCGCGGGTATGAGAGGGCGTTCCCCGGGCTGCCGGGCCTCTGGCGGTAAGGGAGGACGCCGCGTGCGCGGGCTCCAACCGGGAAGTTTTGCGCAGCTCGGGTGACTCTGCCGCGCCGGGGGTCACCCGACCTGCACAAAAGTTCCCGGGGTTTACGCCTCGAGCGCCTTGGCCCACAGGTTGATGTCCGATTCCACGGCGAACTCGTCGATCGCGTGGAGTTCGCTCTCGCTGAAGTCCAGGTTTCTGATGGCGCCGACGCTGTCCTCCAGCTGCTTCACGCTTGATGCACCGATCAGCGCGGACGTGATCGGCGACCCCTTGCCCTGCGGGCGGAGGATCCAGGCGATGGCCATCTGTGCAAGCGTCTGCCCCCGGGACTCCGCTATGCCGTTCAGCCCACGGACGCGCCGGAGGTTGTCCTCGGACAGGTGGTCCTCGGAGAGCGACTTGTTGGACGCGGCGCGCGAGCCCTCCGGGACGCCGTCGAGGTACCTGCTGGTCAGCAGGCCCTGCGCCAGCGGCGAGAAGGCGATGGAGCCGGCCCCAACCTGCTCGAGCACCTGCGGCAGGTTCGGCTCACCGTTCTCCACCCACCGGTTGAGCATGGAGTAGGAGGGCTGGTGGATCAGCAGCGGGGTGCCAAGGTCACGGAGGATGGCGGCCGCCTCGGCCGTCTTTTCCGGCGAATACGAGGAAATTCCGGCGTAGAGCGCCCGGCCCGAGCGCACCGCGGTGTCCAGTGCACCCATGGTCTCCTCGAGCGGTGTCTCCGGATCCGGGCGGTGGCTGTAGAAGATGTCAACGTAGTCCAGCCCCATGCGGTTCAGCGACTGGTCGAGGCTGGCCAGCAGGTACTTGCGTGAGCCGAAGTTGCCGTAGGGCCCCGGCCACATGTCATAGCCGGCCTTGCTGGAAATGACGAGTTCATCCCGGAACGGACGGAAGTCGTCCTTCAGGTGGCGGCCGAAGTTGGTCTCCGCTGAACCGTAGGGCGGGCCGTAGTTGTTCGCCAGGTCGAAGTGGTTCACGCCCAGGTCAAAAGCCCGGCGCAGGATGGCCCGCTGCACGTCGAACGGCTTGTCATCACCGAAGTTGTGCCACAGGCCCAGCGAGACGGCCGGCAGGTGCAGGCCGCTGCGGCCAACTCGTCGATACGGCATGGTGTCATAGCGGTTGTCCGCGGGGTGGAAAGTCATGACTTCATCCTAGGTGGCTGAGTGCTGTGGCCACCGATCCGGCAGGAGGGAACGCAGGTGCGACACTGCGGTGTGCAGCGGCGCCGCACCCGCAACAAACCCGTCAGGGCGCACGAGGTAGCAGAATCCCTCCGCCAGTCCCCTACCGTCCGCGGCAGGGAAGGAATGTGCCGGAACCTGCAGGGCGCGCCCGACGGCGGCAGCCACCTCCGCATCCACCTCACCGTAGGTGTGGACCTGCCAGACGGCGGTGCGCAGGGCCTCGAAATTGGGGCCGGTCCACGGCAGCCGTCTTCCCACCACCCGGCCGCGCCGTCTGCGGCGGGAGCGCACTGCGGGTGAGCGGACGCCGTCGTCAGTCCGGGGATCGCCTATCCAGTAGTGGATGCGGATCTGCGAGAGGTAGCCGAACAGGCGCGGCGCAATCGGGAGTCGCGGAAGCAGCCGGATCGCTACGGGTGCAATCAGCCGTGGTGCCGTGCGCCGGACGGCGCGGGCAAGGCGGTGGTCGGAGGTCACCAGGGCGAAGGCACGGTCGGTGCTGTTCACGAGGCGGAGCGCCACCGGCCGCCGCTCCGCCTCGTAGCGGTCGAGCAGCCGTTCCGAGGCGCGGCCCCGGAGTACGTCGGCCAGCTTGAACGCCAGGTTGTGGGCGTCCTGCAGGCCGGTGTTCATTCCCTGAGCGCCGACGGGCGAGTGCACGTGCCCCGCGTCGCCGGCGAGGAAGACGCCGCCCTGCCGGAAGCGGGCCGCAACGCGGTGGTGGATCCGGTAGGTCGAGAACCAGAGGGTCTCCGCGAAGGTGACGCCAAAAACGGTAGCCAGGCGTTGCCGCGCGAGTGACTCAGGGACTTCCTCGCCGGGTGCGGTCCGCAGGACCCCGAGCAGCCGATGGTGGCCTCCGGGTCCCATGGGAAACCCGAGCAGGAACTCCTCGGCGCCGAACCGCAGGTTCACGCTGTCCCCGGCGACACCCGAGACACCCAGGACGTCCGCGACATAGAACGTGTGCTCATTGGTGAGGCCTTCAAACGGGATGCCGGAAAGCTTCCGTACCGCGGAGGATCCACCGTCCGCTCCCACGCAGAACCGCGCGCTGATCGTCAGCGGGCCGCCGGGTCCTCTGCACTCCGCGCGGATCCGATGGCCATCCCCGTCGGGAAGCCCGCCCGTGCTCAGCCCGACCAGCGCGTGGTCCCACTCGACCGCCCCGCCGAGCTCCTCCAGCCGGTCCAGCAGGATGCGCTCGTTCCTGCTCTGCTCCAGCACGTGAAGCCCGGGGTAGGGAGTCAGTCCGGTCCCGAACCTGCCGATGGGTACGGCGCCGAAGGACCGGCGCTCGTAGCCGGGGCGGATGGTGACCGCAGGGTATCCCTCCGCAAGAACCCGGTCCACCACGCCCAGCTGGTCATAGATCTCCATGCTCCGCGAGTGGACGCCGAGAGCACGCGATTCCCGGGTGGGCCCCGCCTTGCCGTCAACCACCACAGCAGCAACGCCGAGCTTCGCCAGCCAGGCGGCGAGCATCAGCCCGGTGGGACCGGCTCCGACCACGAGCACATCCGTGCTGAGCTCCCGCATGGTGGCTTGACCTTCCGCTAGACCTTCAGGATCGCCGCTCCGTGAGCCGGGAGGGTGACCGTCCCGTCCCCGATGGATTCACCGGGGGCGGTGCTGAGCAGTACCTTCCTTGCCGCTACCGGAACCTCCCGCTGGGCGTCCGCGAAATTTACGACGACGGCGGTGCCTCCCCGGTGCAGCACCAGCCACCGCTGATCCTCGTCAAAGTCAACGCTCACCGAGGTGAAGTCCGGGTTGTGAAGGTCCTTGTTCTCCCGGCGCAGCGCGATCAGGTCCCGGTACAGGTTCAGGAGCCGCGCCTGTTCGGGCCGCTCCTGCTCGCTCCAGTCGAGCTTCGCCGAGGCGAAGGTCTCCGGATCCTGGGGATTGGGCACCGTGTCCGGGTCCCAGCCCATCTTCTCGAATTCCCGCAGGCGCCCCTCTGCGGTTGCCTTGCCGAGTTCCGGTTCGGGGTGGGAGGTGAAGAACGGCCAGGGCGTGGCCGCACCGTATTCCTCGCCCATGAACAGCATCGGCGTGAAGGGACCGGCGAGGTTGAGGACGGCGGCGTGGGCCAGCTGCACCGGAGGAAGCGTTGCGCTGATCCGGTCCCCCGCCGCACGGTTGCCGATCTGGTCGTGGTTCTGGGTGCAGACCACGAGCTGGTGCAGGTTGTGCTTCGCCGGGTCGATGGGACGCCCGTGTGAGCGCTCGCGGAAGGAGGACCAGGTGCCGTTGTGGAAGAAGCCCTCCGTGTACACCTTGGCGAGGGCGCCGATCGAGTCGAAGTCCTCGTAATAGCCCACCGTCTCACCGGTGACGTTGACGTGCGCGGCGTGGTGGAAGTCATCGCTCCACTGCCCCGCCAGCCCATAGCCGCCGTCACTGCGGGGTGCGATGAGCCGCGGGTTGTTCAGGTCGGACTCGGCAACCAGGAACAGGGGCTTGCCCAGCTCCGCAGCGCACCGGTCGGTCTCGACGGCGAACTCCTCGAGGATGTGGATGGCGCGTTCGTCATGCAGTGCGTGCACGGCATCGAGCCGCAGCCCGTCTACATGGAAGTCGCGGAACCACATGAGGAGGTTGTCGATCACGTAGCGGCGTACCTCGTCGGAGCCCGGCCCGTCGAGGTTCAGGGAGTCACCCCAGGTGTTGGCCTTGCCCTCGGTCAGATAGGGCGCAAACTGCGTGATGTAGTTTCCGCTGGGCCCGAGGTGGTTGTAGACAACGTCCTGGATGACGCCGAGCCCGTGCTGGTGGGCGGCGTCCACGAAGCGCTGGTA
>NZ_KI914620.1:15739-16999 GCF_000520475.1 Arthrobacter sp. 35/47 | reverse complement strand
GAAGCGCTGGTAGGCCTCGGGCCCGCCGTAGGTTTCCTGGACGGCATACCAGAGCACGCCGTCGTAGCCCCAGTTGTGGGTGCCGTTGAAGGCGTTGACCGGGAGCAGCTCGACGTACTGCACTCCGAGACCGGCAAGATAATCGAGCTTGCCGATCGCAGCGTCCAGCGTGCCCTCCGGCGTGAAGGTGCCGATGTGCATCTCATAGATGACGTTCCCGTCCAGGCCGGGTGAAGCCCAGCCGCTGTCCCCCCAGGAGTAGGCTCCGGCGTCGAACGTGCGGGAGAGTGAATGCACGCCTTCCGGTTGCCGGCGGGAACGCGGATCCGGCACCGGGTCAGCGGAGCCGTTGATGAGGTACCCGTAGTCCACGTCGCCGTCAGCCGGGGCACCCGGTGCTTCCCACCAACCGCCGCTCCGGGACGTCATGGGGTACTGCTCACCATCGGCCACGAGCGTCAGGGACTGCGCCTTGGGCGCCCACACATCAAACCTCGAACTCATTTACGCTTCCTCCTTTACGAGAAGTGCCACAGGGTAGGTCTCGAACAGGCGACCCGCGGGCACCGGCCCACCCTCGAAGCCGGTGCCGGTGATTGCGCAGCTGTAGCTTCCTTCCGGGAGTACGACGGCGGTGTCCCGCCAGCCGCCGGCCCCGTAGGTTTCCTGGACGGCATACCAGAGCACGCCGTCGTAGCCCCAGTTGTGGGTGCCGTTGAAGGCGTTGACCGGGAGCAGCTCGACGTACTGCACTCCGAGACCGGCAAGATAATCGAGCTTGCCGATCGCAGCGTCCAGCGTGCCCTCCGGCGTGAAGGTGCCGATGTGCATCTCATAGATGACGTTCCCGTCCAGGCCGGGTGAAGCCCAGCCGCTGTCCCCCCAGGAGTAGGCTCCGGCGTCGAACGTGCGGGAGAGTGAATGCACGCCTTCCGGTTGCCGGCGGGAACGCGGATCCGGCACCGGGTCAGCGGAGCCGTTGATGAGGTACCCGTAGTCCACGTCGCCGTCAGCCGGGGCACCCGGTGCTTCCCACCAACCGCCGCTCCGGGACGTCATGGGGTACTGCTCACCATCGGCCACGAGCGTCAGGGACTGCGCCTTGGGCGCCCACACATCAAACCTCGAACTCATTTACGCTTCCTCCTTTACGAGAAGTGCCACAGGGTAGGTCTCGAACAGGCGACCCGCGGGCACCGGCCCACCCTCGAAGCCGGTGCCGGTGATTGCGCAGCTGTAGCTTCCTTCCGGGAGTACGAC
>NZ_KI914620.1:5259-15639 GCF_000520475.1 Arthrobacter sp. 35/47 | reverse complement strand
GTAGGTTTCCTGGACGGCATACCAGAGCACGCCGTCGTAGCCCCAGTTGTGGGTGCCGTTGAAGGCGTTGACCGGGAGCAGCTCGACGTACTGCACTCCGAGACCGGCAAGATAATCGAGCTTGCCGATCGCAGCGTCCAGCGTGCCCTCCGGCGTGAAGGTGCCGATGTGCATCTCATAGATGACGTTCCCGTCCAGGCCGGGTGAAGCCCAGCCGCTGTCCCCCCAGGAGTAGGCTCCGGCGTCGAACGTGCGGGAGAGTGAATGCACGCCTTCCGGTTGCCGGCGGGAACGCGGATCCGGCACCGGGTCAGCGGAGCCGTTGATGAGGTACCCGTAGTCCACGTCGCCGTCAGCCGGGGCACCCGGTGCTTCCCACCAACCGCCGCTCCGGGACGTCATGGGGTACTGCTCACCATCGGCCACGAGCGTCAGGGACTGCGCCTTGGGCGCCCACACATCAAACCTCGAACTCATTTACGCTTCCTCCTTTACGAGAAGTGCCACAGGGTAGGTCTCGAACAGGCGACCCGCGGGCACCGGCCCACCCTCGAAGCCGGTGCCGGTGATTGCGCAGCTGTAGCTTCCTTCCGGGAGTACGACGGCGGTGTCCCGCCAGCCGCCGGCCCGCTCCAGTCCCAGCGGGAGGCGGGTCACTACGGTAACGGCGCCGCCCCGGTCGAAGGCGAAGACGTGGTCCGCCGCCGCTCCCGTGGAAACCACTGAACGGTAACCGGTGAACAGCTCCGGCCGGTCCCGCCGCAGCCGCAGTGCCCGTGAGGTGACCAGGAGCTTGGCCAGGCCGCCATCGTCGATCCGGGGCAGCGCCCCGAAGGCAAGGTCAACCAGCCCCTGCTTCCGCGCCGCGAAGTCCACGGGGCGGCGGTTGTCCGGATCCACCAGCGAGGTTTCCCAGAACTCGGAGCCCTGATAGACATCCGGCACACCGGGCATGGTGAGCTGCACCAGCTTTGCGCCCAACGAGTTGGACCAGCCGGGAACGGCCGTCCTCTCCACCAGCGAGGTGACGAGACTGTTCACTTCCGGACGGTCAAAAGCGGCGTCCACGGCGTCATGCATTTTTTCTTCGAACGCGGCGTCCGGTGCGGTCCAGTGGGTGCTCGCATCGGCTTCGCGGGATGCCTTCTCGACGTAGGCGTGTGCCCGTTCCCGGCTGAGCGGCCAGGCTCCCACCAACGCCTGCCACATCAGGGACGCGAATGCGGGATCGCCGATGGGCGCCAGTGCGTTCAGCTGCCCGAGGGTTTCCACCCATTCCTCCGGGATTTCCGAGAGCACGGAGATCCGCGCCCGGGTGTCCTCGCCGCGCTTGGTGTCATGGGTGCTGAGGGAGTTCATGGTGTACGGCGCCGATTCCTGGCGTTCAAGCAGTGCCCGGTGGACATCGTAGGGATCCAGCGCGAAGATCGACGGATCCGCGCCCACCTCGTTGAGCGAAGTCAGCCGGTTGAACCGGTAGAACGCCGTGTCCTCGACGCCCTTGGCCATCACCATGCCGGAGGTCTGCTGGAACCGCACGGCAAGCTCGGTCAGCTCACCTTCGGGCCCGTTCAGGTACGGGTTGAGGAGCGGATGCAGCGCGTCGATCTCCGCTGACAGGTCCGGCCGCCGCACCTTCGCGTTGAGGACCGCTTCCGCCAGGTGGCCGGCGCCGTCCGGCAGGTAGCTGCGGTAGACCGGGAAACAGGTGAGCAATTCCGCAACGGCGTCGGCACTTCGCTCCGGTTCCAGGTTCGCTGACGCCGGAACCAGACGGGCAAGGCGCAGGACCTCTGAGCGCAGGATCCCATCGGTGATCCCACGTTTGGTTCCGTGGATCATGTGCACAAACGGTTCAACCGGCATCGCGGCGTCCAGCGGCGCCTGGCCGTCCGGATCGACAAACAACCGGTCCACGACCGCGAGGCCGTCATAGCCGGTGGTGCCTTCGCAGGCCCAGCGCGCGGGCAGCGACTCACCCGGCTCGAGGATCTTCTCCACCAGGGTGTAGGCCCCGCCCGAAAGCTCCCGCAGCCGCTCCAGATAGCCGGCCGGATCCGCCAGTCCGTCCGGATGGTCGATGCGGACGCCGTCCACCAGGGATTCGGCGAACCAGCGGCGCACCTCGGAGTGGGCCTCATCGAAGACCCACGGCACCTCCACCCGGACACCGGCGAGTGTGTTGACGCCGAAGAAGCGCCGGTAATTCAGTTCGCTGTCCGCACGCCGCCAGTTCACCAGCTCGTAGTGCTGACGTGCGTGCACCTGCGCGCCGGTGTCGCCAGGTTTCGCGGTGCCCTCTGCAATCGGGAACCGATTCTCGTAATAGTGCAGCTCTCCGTCAACAACCTTGAGCTGTTCCTCCTCGCCGTCCCCGTCACCGAGCACGGGGATCCGGATCCGGCCGCCGCCGGCGTCCCAGTCCACGTCGAACGCTTCGGCATAGCGGGAGTCCCTGCCCTTGGCGAGCAGGTCCCACCACCAGGCGTTCTGCGCCGGGGTGGCGACGCCCACGTGGTTGGGCACGATGTCCACGAGGACACCGAGCCCCGCCTCGTGGGCCGTCCGGCACAGGGCGTCGAATGCGTCGGCGCCTCCGCGTTCCGGGTCCACCGAGGTGGGGTCGGTGACGTCATACCCGTGGTCGGAACCCTTTTCCGCGGTGAGGACGGGTGAGAGGTACACCCAGTCCACCCCCAGGTCCACCAGGTAGGGCACAGTTTCTGCTGCGGCGGACAGGTCGAAGCTGGATCGGATCTGCAGCCGGTAGGTCGAGCGGGGTGTGTGCACGTTGTTTCTCCTGATGTGGGGTGGACTGGGTGGCCTGGGAAGGATCAGGCTGAGCCGGCCCGCGCTGTGTGCTCGTTGGCGAGGATGGCCAGGGAGGCGGCCACGGAGTGGTCCGGTTCTTCCACCTCGGCGTGCGCCCGCAGTACCACCATGGACTTGGCTTCCACGGTGACCTTGTTCCCTGCGGCGATGGGCGCGGAGTCGGCGTAGACGCCGGCCGTGTCGATCACTTCATCCCACATGGGCCCGTACTCCGCCGAGGGAACGGTGAACGTTACCGGCTCGTCATTGGCGTTGAAGTACAGGAGGAAGTTGAGGTCGGTGATGCGCTGACCACGCTGGTCGCGGCCGCGGATTCCCTGACCATTCAGGAAGACGCCGATGGAGCGGCCGAATCCGGCGTTCCAGTCCTCAGGTGCCATCAGTTCGCCGGCGGTGTCCAGCCAGACGATGTCCGGCAGCGCCTCGCCCTCGCCCCGGCGCACCGGGCGTCCGTCGAAGAAGCGGCGGCGCCGGAAGGTGGGGTGTTCGGACCGGAGCCGGTTCACCGCGGCCGTGAATTCGAGCAGCGGCTGGTCCAGCTTGTCCCAGTGGACCCAGGAAAGCTCGGAATCCTGGCAGTAGGTGTTGTTGTTGCCGTCCTGTGTGCGGCCAAGCTCGTCGCCGTGCGAGATCATCGGCACACCCTGTGACAACAGCAGGGTGGCGATGAAGTTGCGCTGCTGGCGGGCGCGGAGGGACTGGACCTCGGGATCATCCGTGGGGCCCTCGACACCGCAGTTCCAGGAGCGGTTATGGGTTTCGCCGTCGTTGTTGTCCTCGCCGTTGGCCTCGTTGTGCTTCTCGTTGTAGGACACGAGGTCCCGAAGGGTGAAGCCGTCGTGAGCCGTGACGAAGTTGATGGACGCCACCGGGCGGCGGGCTGAGTGCTCGTAGAGGTCCGCCGATCCGGTCAGCCGGGAGGCGAACTCGCCGATACTCGAAGGCTCCCCGCGCCAGAAGTCGCGGACCGTGTCCCGGTACTTGCCGTTCCACTCAGTCCACTGCGGCGGGAAGTTGCCCACCTGATACCCGCCGGGGCCAACGTCCCAGGGTTCGGCGATGAGCTTCACCTGGGAGACGATCGGATCCTGCTGGACCAGTTCAAAGAACGCCGAGAGCCGGTCCACTTCGTAGAACTCGCGGGCGAGGGCCGAGGCAAGGTCAAACCGGAAGCCGTCGACGTGCATTTCGGTTACCCAGTAACGCAGCGAGTCCATGAGCAGCTGGAGGGCGTGCGGGTTGCCCACGTTGAGTGAGTTTCCGGTGCCCGTGGTGTCCATGTAGTACTGCTTGTCGTCCTCCACGAGACGGTAGTAGGCCGCGTTGTCAATGCCGCGCATCGACAGGGTGGGGCCCATGTGGTTGCCCTCGGCGGTGTGGTTGTAGACGACGTCGAGAATCACCTCGATGCCGGCGAGGTGCAGTTCCCGCACCATCGCCTTGAATTCCTGAACCTGCTCGCCCTCGTCTCCGGCGGAGCCGTAGGCATTGTGCGGGGCGAAGAAGCCGATGGTGTTGTAGCCCCAGTAGTTGGACAGCCCCTTGTCCTGCAGCGTGCTGTCATTGACGAACTGGTGCACCGGCATCAGTTCGATGGCCGTGACACCAAGTTTCTGCAGGTGTGCGATGACGGACGGATGGGCCACGCCGGCATAGGTGCCGCGCTGTTCCTCAGGCACATCCGGGTGAAGCTGGGTGAGCCCCTTCACATGGGCCTCGTAGATGACCGACTGGTGGTAGGGGACCTTCGGCCGGCGGTCGCCGTCCCAGTCGAAGAACGGGTTGATGACAACACCGAGCATGGTGTGGGCGGCTGAGTCCTCGTTGTTCACGGAGGCGGGGTCGCCGAAGTTGTAGCCGAACAGTGCCTGGTTCCAGTCGTACTCGCCGTGAATGGCCTTGGCGTAGGGGTCCAGGAGCAGCTTGTTGGGGTTGCAGCGGTGCCCCTCGGCCGGGTTGTTGGGGCCGTGGACCCGATAACCGTATTTCTGGCCGGGCACCACGTGCGGCAGATAGCCGTGCCAGACGTAGCCGTCAACTTCCTTCAGCGCGATGCGTGTTTCGGCGCCGTCATCATCTATCAGGCACAGCTCCACTTTCTCGGCGACCTCGCTGTAGAGGGCGAAGTTGGTGCCGGTGCCGTCATAGGTTGCCCCCAGCGGGTAGGCATCTCCTGGCCATAGCTCCATGTGTGCTCCTTGCTTGATTATGCGTTCCGATCTGCTCGGGCCGCTTGTCCTGCATCTTTTCATAGCGCAGGGATCTGACATTCTGGTGAACGAAAGTTACTGGGGCTGCGTGGACGGTGGATCCTGCAGCAGATCGTGGATGACCCGGCCGATGTGCCGGGGCAGGCCGCTGACCACGATGGGGCCGCGCTTCGCGGCCCTCCGGCCGGCCAGGCCGTGCAGCAGCGCTCCGGCCGCGGCC
Source organism: Arthrobacter sp. 35/47 (assembly GCF_000520475.1). Classification (NCBI taxonomy): domain Bacteria; kingdom Bacillati; phylum Actinomycetota; class Actinomycetes; order Micrococcales; family Micrococcaceae; genus Arthrobacter; species Arthrobacter sp. 35/47. Next base: position 10,377 of record NZ_KI914620.1, on the reverse strand, counting down.
AGCGCAGCCCAGCGGGCTGGGGGCGGCGGCCCGGGGAGGGAGCCGTCGTCGTCGTTGGCGCCATGGGTGGCGACCAGCGCGCCCAGGATCCCGGCGAGCGTGTCTCCGGACCCGGCGGTTGCCAGCCACGGTGTGGCGTTGGCCTGGACGAAGGTCTCCCCCGTCGGTGCGGCCACCACTGTGGTGTACCCCTTCAAGAGTACGGTGGCGCCGGTGGCCTGGGCGGCCTGGCGGGCGAACGCGGCAGGGTCAGCCTCGATGGCGGTCCGGTTCACCGCATCGCCCCGCCGTTCGAACAGCGCCGCCAGCTCACCGGCGTGCGGCGTGAGGATGACGTGCGCACCGACGGCGTCCGGCAGCAGCGGCAGGGCTCCGGCGTCCACGATGGTGGGCAGGCCGGAGGAGATCGCCTCGCGGGCACGTCGTCGCTGGCCGGGATCCTCCGTGGCGCCCGGACCCACCAGCCACGCCTGCACGTGCGTATCGGAGACCGAGCCCTGTGAGCACACCACCTCCGGGTGGACGGTGTTGATGAGCGCGGTCACCCGTTCGGGGCCGAGGAACCGGATCATCCCGACGCCGGTGGCCAGCGCCGCGCCCGTGGCCAGGACAGCGGCACCCGGGTACATTCCGGACCCGGCGGCGATGCCCAGGACGCCGCGACTGTACTTGTGGTCAGCGGGTTGGGGCTGAGCGTAGAGGTGCCGGAAGTCCGCGGGCTCCAGCGAGTACAGGTCCGGTTCAGGGAGGGTTTCGCCCAGGCCGATGTCGATGGTGGACACGCGTCCGGCAGCGCGGGCTCCGGCGCCCATCAGCAGCCCGGCCTTCAGCGCGCCGAAGGTGACGGTGAGATCAGCGGACAGTAAGTGGCCGGTGGCCTCGCCGGTGTCGGCGTTGACGCCGCTTGGGACGTCACACGCCACTACGGTTCCCGCGGTACCGCGCGCGTTGACGCGTTCAACCAGGTCAGCGGCCAGTCCCCGCAGGCCCCCTACGCCGCCGGTACCGAGGATTCCGTCGAGGATCAGGTCCGCGGTGGATACCCGTGCCGCGACACTGTCCAGGGTGGAGTCGCCGAGCTGGACCACCCGGCCGCCCGCGGCGCGGAACGCAGCCAGCGCGGCGGTGTGGGCCCGTTCGGAGGTGAGCACCGCCGTCGTGCCTGTTCCGCGTTGCTGCAGGCGGGCGCCGGCATAGAGCGCGTCTCCCCCGTTGTTGCCGCTGCCAGCCAGTACGACGACGGAACGTCCGTAGGTGCCGCCGGTCGCCGAGAGCTCCCCGGCAGCGGCCTGTGCGAGGCCGTGCGCCGCCCGCTGCATCAGCTCATCACCGAGGCCGGCCTCGAGCAGCGGGGATTCCGCCGCCCGGACCGAACTCCCGGTATAAGCACTAAGCACCCTTAGGATCTTACCGGGTGACGCCGGGATCTTCCCCCTCGGCCACCACCATGGCCGTTGCGACGTCCCCGTCGTGGCTCAGCGACAGGTGCCAGCGGTGCACGCCACGCGCGTCGGCAGCCGCCAGCACCGTCCCGGAAACCTGGACGAACGGGCTGCCGTTGGCGTTGAGGCCGACCCAGCAGTCCTGCCAGTTCATGCCCGCGGGCGCGCCGAGGGCCTTCGCGACGGCTTCCTTCGCCGCGAACCGGGCCGCAAGCGAGCGGGTATTCAGTTCACGTTCCGCCGCCACGAACAGCCGGTCGCGCAGCCCGGGGGTGCGCTGCAGTTGCCGCTCAAACCGGGGTACATCCACCACGTCCACTCCGATGCCGATGATCATCGGGAGGGCCTATTCAACCGTGACGGACTTGGCGAGGTTACGGGGCTGGTCGACGTCGTAACCCTTGGCGGTTGCCAGCTCGAGGGCGAAGATCTGCAACGGGACGGTGGTGAGCAGCGGCGCCAGCAGCGTGGTGGTCTGCGGCACGTGGATGACGTGCTCGGAGAACGCGGCCACGGACTCATCCCCCTCCTCGGCGATCACAATGGTGACGGCGCCGCGGGCGCGGATCTCCTGGATATTGGAGACCACCTTCGCGTGCAGTGAGTCGCGGCCACGCGGGGACGGCAGGACGACGACGACGGGCTGGCCCTCTTCGATCAGCGCGATCGGGCCGTGCTTGAGCTCGCCGGCGGCGAACCCCTCAGCGTGGATGTAGGCGAGCTCCTTGAGCTTGAGCGCACCCTCCATGGCCACCGGGAAGCCGACGTGGCGGCCCAGGAACAGCACCGACTTGGCGTTGGCCATGTCCCGGCCTAGCTTCTTGACGGCGTCCGAGTTGTCGAGAACCTGCTGGATCTTGGCGGGCATCTCGCCGAGATCGCTCATGACGGCGTTGATCTCGTCGCGGAACTTGTTGCCGCGCAGCTGGGCAAGGTAGAGACCCAGCAGGTAGGCGGCGGTGATCTGTGCCAGGAACGCCTTGGTGGAGGCAACAGCGATTTCCGGGCCTGCGTGCGTGTAGAGCACGGCGTCGGACTCGCGCGGGATGGTTGAACCGTTGGTGTTACAGATGGCAATCACCTTGGCGCCCTGCTCCCGGGCGTACCGGACGGCCATGAGGGTGTCCATGGTCTCACCGGACTGGGAGATGGCCACCACGAGGGTCTTCTCATTGACGATCGGATCCCGGTACCGGAACTCGTGGGAAAGTTCCACCTCGGTGGGGATGCGGCACCAGTGCTCGATGGCGTACTTGGCAACGGAGCCGGCGTAGGCGGAGGTTCCACAGGCCAGCACAACGATCTTGTCCACGGAACGCAGGATGGACTCGTCGATGCGCAGCTCGTCCAGCACGAGGTTTCCCTTGGCGTCGGTGCGGCCCAGCAGGGTCTGGCCAACGGCGTCGGGCTGGTCGTTGATCTCCTTTTCCATGAAGGAGTCGTAACCGCCCTTTTCCGCGGCAGCGGCGTCCCAGTCGACGTGGAATTCCTTGCCCTCGGCCGGGGCGCCGAAGAAGTCGGTGATTGCCACCTCTTCGGGGGTGATGGTGACAACCTGGTCCTGGCCGAGCTCAACCGCGCGGCGGGTGAAGTCAATGAAGCCGGAAACGTCGGAGCCCAGGAAGTTCTCGCCGTCGCCGAGGCCGACCACCAGCGGTGAGTTACGGCGGGCAGCCACCACCACGTCGGGGGAATCCTGGTGGATGGCGAGCAGCGTGAACGCGCCTTCGAGGCGCTGGCAGGCTTCCTGCATGGCCCTGGTCAGGGCGTCCTCGGTGCCGGCATCGGCGAGGCGGCGGTAGATGCTGCCCAGCAGCACTGCGGCAACCTCGGTGTCGGTATCGGAGAGGAAGGTGGCGCCGGACTCGAGAAGTTCGGCCTTCAGCTCGGCGAAGTTCTCGATGATGCCATTGTGGATCAGGGCGAGCCGGCCGTCGTCGGCCAGGTGGGGGTGCGCGTTCTGGTCGGTGGGTCCGCCGTGGGTGGCCCAGCGGGTGTGGCCGATTCCGGTGAGGGACTCGGGAAGCGGCTCGGCCTCCAGCTCGGCGATGAGGTTGGTGAGCTTGCCGGACTTCTTGCGGGACTGGATGCCCGCCTCGGTCAGGACTGCGACGCCCGCGGAGTCATAACCGCGGTACTCAAGGCGGCGGAGGCCTTCCATGACAACGTCAAGGGCGCCGTGGCTGCCGTTTGAATCGACGTCGTCGAGTACTGCGCTGCTGAGCGATGCGCCGCTATTACGGCCTACGTATCCTACGATTCCACACATGGGCTTAAGCGTACCTGCCGCGCGCTCCAACCCTTGTCCCGGCGCTGCGCGGGTGGTGCGGGTCACGGGCAGGGCCGCGGACCCGTTTGTTAATGCGGTGGCCAGAGGGCAGAATTCCAAGGGTGAGTGAGCGATCTCCCGGTACCGGGCCCACAGCTACGGTGGACGCCGGTGTCACCCCCTTCGTGGAACTGGACCGTTCCACGTGGGCGCGACTGTCCAATGAGATCGAGTCACCGCTGAATGTCGAGGATGTCCAGCGGCTGCGCGGGCTGGGCGACGCCCTCAACCTCGATGAGGTGCGCGAGGTGTACCTGCCCCTCTCGCGGCTGCTTTCGCTGTACGTCTCCGCATCCCACCAGTTGCATGCGGCCACCAACACCTTCCTCGGTGAGCGCACCACCCGGACGCCCTTTGTGATCGGGGTTGCCGGTTCCGTGGCGGTCGGCAAGTCCACCACGGCCCGTGTGCTGCGCGAGCTCCTGCGGCGCTGGCCCGGCACCCCGAATGTGGAACTGGTGACGACGGACGGCTTCCTTTACCCCAACGAGGAACTGGAGCGGCGGGGCCTGATGCAGCGGAAGGGCTTCCCCGAGTCCTATGACCGGCGCCGGCTGCTGCGCTTTGTCAGCGAGGTCAAGAGCGGCGCCGAAGAGGTCCGCGCGCCCTGGTACTCCCACCTGACCTACAACATTGTGCCGGGCCGTGAAATTGTGGTCCGCCGGCCGGATGTGCTGATTGTCGAGGGGCTGAACGTCCTGGCTCCCGCCCGGATGAGGGCGGACGGACGGTCCGGACTCGCCCTGAGCGATTTTTTCGACTTTTCCATCTACGTGGACGCCAAGACCTCCTATATTGAGGAGTGGTACGTCCAGCGTTTCCAGTCGCTGCGCAGCGGCGCCTTCGCGAACCCGGAATCCTACTTCCACCGGTACGCCTTCCTCACCGACGAGGAGGCCCGCGAGACCGCACTCGGCATCTGGCGCCGCATCAACGAGCCGAACCTGATGGCCAACGTCCTCCCCACCCGGGGCCGCGCAACCCTGGTGCTCACCAAGGAAGCCGACCACTCGATCCGAAGAATGCTGCTACGAAAGACCTGACGAGCCCCCGGTCGCGCCGCCCCTTGTCCTTCTGGATAACGACGGCGGCACTCCTCGCTGCGCTCTCAGCCTGCGGCACTCCACCGCCCACGGTCGAGGACACTCCGTCGGCGGCCATCCCCGCGCCGTCCGCGACTGCCGTCTCGCCCACCCCAGGGGCCACCGGACCGGTCGAACCGCCCGCAACACTTCCGCCCGGCACCATTCCCGCCCCGGCTCAGCAATCTCCGGGGACCGCTCCCACCACAGCACCGACCACGGCTCCCCCGCCGCCACGGCCGGAGCCGAGTGCGGCCGCGACCAG
>NZ_KI914620.1:0-5159 GCF_000520475.1 Arthrobacter sp. 35/47 | reverse complement strand
CGGCCGGAGCCGAGTGCGGCCGCGACCAGTTCACCGGCGACTCCTGCCACTGCTGCCCGGCTCGGCTCCGCCGAGCTGAGCGATCCGGCCTCCGTGACCGTGGTCGTCAACAAGAAGCGCCCGCTCGACCCCATCGACTACTTCCCCTCCGGACTGGTGCTGCCCGCGGTGCCGCTTGCCGTACAGGAGCCCAACGCGCTGCTCCGCGGAGACACCGCAGCCGCAGTTCAGGACCTCTTCGCGGCAGCAGCGGACGACGGCGTCGGCCTCACCCTGGTCAGCGGATACCGCTCCTACCAGGACCAGGTCTCCACCTATGAGCACTGGGTCGCGCAGAACGGCGGAGACACGGCCGCCGCTGACCGCATCTCGGCCCGGGCAGGCTTCTCCGAACACCAGACGGGACTGGCGTTCGACGTCGGCCAGGACGACGGCGCCTGCACCCTCTCCCCCTGCTTCGCGGACACGGCGGCCGGTCAGTGGATGGCAGCCAACGCGCATCGCTTCGGGTTCGTCCTGCGGTACCCGGACGGCGCGGAAGGCACCACCGGGTTCTCCGGAGAGGCCTGGCATTACCGCTACGTGGGTCCGGACGTCGCCGAAGCAATGCGGGCTGAGGGAACCAGGACCCTGGAGGAATACTTCGGGCTTCCGGCGGCCCCCGGGTACTGACCCCCGGAACTTTTGCGCACCTATGGCGGGCCCGGGCGACGTCAGCTCACCAGAAGTGCGCGAAAGTTCCAGTAGCGTGAAGGCATGCTCAACGGTTTCAAGGAATTCATCATGAAGGGCAACGTCATTGATCTGGCGGTTGCCGTGGTTATCGGTGCGGCGTTCGGAGCGGTGGTGTCATCGCTGGTGGAGAACGTCCTCATGCCCCTGATCTCAGCCCTGGTCGGGTCGCCGAACTTCGACGATTTTGCGAAGGTGACCATCAACGGCAACGAGATCCTGTTCGGTGCGTTTCTCACCGCCGTCGTGAACTTCCTGCTGATCGCGGCCGCCGTCTACTTTGTCATCGTGATGCCGATGAACAAGCTTGTGCACCGCCGTGACCGGAAGCTGGACCTGGAAGAGAAGGTTGAGGAGGTCGATCCGCAGGTGGCGCTGCTGACCGAGATCCGGGACAGTATCCGCCAGCGTTCCCTGTAAGCCCTGATACCCGAAGACAGCTGAAGGGCGGAGACATAGGTCTCCGCCCTTCGATCGCTATGTTGTGGCCGGTCAGGCAGGCTCCAGCGCCAGCTGGTTCTGCACGATCCCCGCCAGGGTCTCCGCGGTGCGCTCAGCGGTCACCATGTCGGCGGCTTCCACCATCACGCGCACAACGGGTTCGGTACCCGAGGGGCGCAGCAGCACCCGGCCGGTTTCACCAAGCGCGGCCTGCGCTTCACGGACAGCACGCTGCACCTCGTCGTCGCTGTTGACGCTGCCCTTGTCGACGCCCTTCACATTGATCAGCACCTGGGGAAGCTTGGTCATGATCGTAGCGAGCTCCTTGAGGCTCCGGCCGGTCAGCGCGACCTGCGCCGCGAGCTGGAGGCCGGTCAGGACGCCGTCGCCGGTGGTTGCGTAGTCGGCAAAAATCACATGGCCGGACTGTTCGCCGCCGAGGCTGAAACCGCCGTCGCGCATTCCTTCGAGGACGTAACGGTCACCGACCGCGGTCTCCCGCAGGCTGATCCCCGCCTCACGGAGGGCGAGCTTGAGGCCAAGGTTGCTCATGACCGTGGCCACCAGGGTGCTGTCCTTCAGGCGGCCGGCCCCGTTGAGTGCAACAGCCATGATCGCCATGATCTGGTCACCGTCAACAACGGTTCCCTCGTGGTCGACCGCGAGGCAGCGGTCAGCATCGCCGTCGTGCGCAATTCCGAGGTGCGCGCCGTGTTCCAGCACCGCGGCCTGGAGCAGCTCAAGATGGGTGGAGCCGCACCCGTCATTGATGTTGTTGCCGTCCGGGTCTGCACCGATCACAACGATTTCCGCGCCGGCATCCGAGAACACCTGAGGGGAACATCCGCTGGCAGCGCCGTTGGCGCAGTCCAGGACCACCTTCAACCCGTCGAGACGGTGCGGGAGGGACTGCAGGAGGTGCACGATGTAGCGGTCTTCCGCATCCGCGAATCGCTGGATCCGGCCGACGTCCGGGCCGACGGGCCGGTGCTTGGGTGCGTTCAGTTCGGTTTCGATCGCGTCTTCGAGAGCGTCATCGAGTTTCTTGCCGCCGCGGGCGAGGAACTTGATGCCGTTGTCCGGGGCGGGATTGTGGGAGGCGGAGATCATGACGCCGAAGTCCGCGTCCAGATCCGCCACGAGGAACGCCGCGGCGGGGGTGGGCAGGACACCTGCGTCATAGACGTCGACGCCGGCACTGGCCAGGCCCGCTTCGACGGCAGCGGCGATGAAGTCGCCGCTGATCCGCGGATCGCGTGCAATGACAGCGGTGGGCCGCCGACCGTCGGCCTGCTGATGTCCGAGCACGACGGCGGCCGCCTGGGCAAGCTGAAGGGCAAGTTCTGCGGTGAGGAGGCCGTTCGCCTGACCGCGGACACCATCGGTCCCAAATAATCTAGTCATCGTGGTCCATCCTAGGTCAGATGAGCGTGAGCCCCATGGAGCTGCGGTTTAAAGGCGTTACGCCCGCCCGGCAACTGCCGAGCGGGCGTAACGGGTGAAGCAAAACTTTTCGCTCCGAGTGCTTGAGAAGCCGAGTGGCACAAGCGTGGAGCCAATCGCTGGAAAAAGCCGAGGGGACCCAAGGAATAACGCGCCAGCGGTATTCCCTGGGTCGGGCGATTTTTACCGCTTGGAGTACTGAGGCGCCTTGCGTGCCTTCTTGAGACCGGCCTTCTTGCGCTCGATGACGCGGGCGTCACGGGTCAGGAAGCCTGCCTTCTTGAGGGCGGGGCGGTTGTTGTCGCGGTCAATCTCGTTGAGCGCACGGGCAACACCGAGGCGCAGCGCGCCGGCCTGGCCGGAAGGGCCACCACCGTGGATGCGTGCAATGACGTCGTACGCACCGTCGAGCTCGAGGAGCTTGAACGGATCGTTGACTTCCTGCTGGTGGAGCTTGTTGGGGAAGTAGTCAGACAGCTCGCGGCCGTTGACAATCCACTTGCCGGTGCCGGGCGTCACGCGGACGCGTGCAACGGCTTCCTTGCGACGGCCTACAGCGGAACCACCGACGGTGAGCGCAGGGCGCTCCTTGACGGGGGTCTCTGAGGCGGGTGCGGATTCCGAGGTGTAGCTTGTGAGCTCCTCGGTAGGTTCATTCAGCTCTTCAGTGTTCTGAGCCACGGTTCTCCTTGAGTGATTCTTAGTCTGTGGTGGCCAGGACTACTGAGCGACCTGGGTGATTTCGAAAGTCTGGGGCTTCTGGGCCGCGTGCGGGTGCTCCGCACCGCGGTAGACCTTCAGCTTGCCGATCTGCTGGGCAGCGAGGGAGGTCTTGGGCAGCATGCCCTTGATGGCCTTCTCCACAGCGCGAACCGGGTTCTTCTCCAGCAGCTCTGCGTAGTTGACGGACTTCAGGCCACCCGGGAAACCGGAGTGGCGGTAGGCACGCTTCTGCTCGAGCTTGGCGCCGGTGAGGGCAACCTTCTCGGCGTTGATGATGATGACGAAGTCGCCCATATCCATGTGGGGGGCAAAGGTCGGCTTGTGCTTTCCGCGCAGCAGTGTTGCGGTCTGGCTGGCAAGACGGCCTAGGACAACGTCGGTGGCGTCAATGACGTGCCACTGGCGGTTGATGTCGCCGGGCTTCGGGGTGTACGTACGCACGGTTTTTGCCTTCGTTTCTTGTCTACGGTGACGCCGGCGTTCTGAAAGGAAAACCTCCAGATACCAACGCAGCTGATGCATGCGTTACCGGGACTTCAGGTGAGGACTGAAACTGGACCGGTGATCCCTGGGTTCTCGGCCATTTCCGCGGACCAGGTAGCTCTGCAACTGAGCCGCACGCGGACATGGACGTATCGAGATGGGACACGCACAACGACTTCCAAGATTAGCGTGCACCGACCCCACCGGTCAAAACGCGGGTCAAAACATGGGTACTGCCCCGTGAAACCTTGAGCATAGGATGGCAGGAGGTTGATCGAGGGGGTAGGGCAACGAGGTGAAGCTGGTCCATCTTGCTTCGCGCCGTTCCGACGCCCGTCGCAGCCTTCTGGCCATCATAGCGCTGACGCTCGCGGTCCTGACGGCGGTCCTTGCCGGGATCAGCGGCACCACCCACCTCGCGGCCACCGGGGCCCTGCGCTCCCTCGCCGCAGGCTCCGGCTCCGGCTCCGGCTCCGGCTCCGGCTCCGAGGGATTCTTCAGGATCCACACCTCCCAGTCCGACGACGCCACCGAACAGCAGCGCGCCGCTGAAGAAGCCTTCGCGGAGCTCAGACTAACCAACGGTCTGGAAATCTCCACAGCTTCCTACTCGCCGCCCCGCCCGCTGGTGCCCTCCGGCGGCAGCGCCACCAACCTACCCTCCGATCTCACCTTCCTGCCGGTCGGCTGGACCCCGACGACGACGCCGGCAGCTGGCTCCCTCGAACCCTTCACCGCGGGCGGAACAACCCTGGACGGGACACCCCCGGGAGGGACGACCGAGAGCGGCCACGTCCCCGCCGCTCTCGAAGCCTCGACGGCGGACGCGCTCGGGCTGGTACCAGGCGATACCTTCGCGGTCGAGGGCGCGGACGGCACGCTTCGGCTTGAACTGGTGGCCGCCCTGAATTCCACCGGCCCGGATGCCGCCTTCCTGGACCCCGTGCCCGTCCAGGGCGCGGAGACGATGCCGACCGCCGTCGTCGTTCCTCCCGATGCCATACCCAGGCTGACCGGTGATCCGAAAGTCCAGTGGATCTTCACGGTGGACGCGGACACGGCGGACGCGGCTGGGCTGGCCCGGCTCGCTGAGGGTTTGCGCCAGCTGCCGCAGCGGCTCGGCAGCGATACGGCGGTGAACAGCGGCGGCGTGGTTCCGTCCGGAGGGCTCGCCGGCGTGCTCTCCTCCGCGGCCGACGCAACGCAGTCTGTGAGCGCTGTCCTCCCGATTGCGCTCGTGGTGCTCGTTGCCCTGAGCGCCGTGACTGTCGTCCAGTTCACGCGGCTGCTCGCCGGCACGCGGGCAGCCGAGGACCGGCTGCTGGGCGCCCGCGGCC
>NZ_KI914619.1:136310-138148 GCF_000520475.1 Arthrobacter sp. 35/47 | reverse complement strand
AGTAGCTCAGGGTTCCGTTGTTCCACTGGGTGAGGAGGTCGATGGTGCCGTCGGCGTTCCAGTCCACGGGGTTGATGGACTTGATTCCGGTCCATCCGGAGCCGATCTGGAACCGTGTGCCGAAGCCGCCCTTGCCGTTGGCCGGGTAGTTCCAGAGCCGGCCGGAGGAATCGACCGCCACCATATCCGCCAACGCTCGGATCGAGGCCGTCGACTGCTCCGGCTCAGGCGCCGGTTCCGGCGCTGGAGCGGGTTCCGGAGTGGGAGCCGGTTCCGGGGCGGGAGTTGCTTCCTGCACGAAGTTGTCCACTGCGAACGAGGTTCCGGCGAGGGTGAAGGTGGTCCAGCCGTTGCCGACGGTGGATGCGGTGCCGAAGCCGTTGGTGGTGAAGGGGTAGTAGGTGAGGGTTCCGTTGGTGTTGCGTCCGATGATGCCGCGGCTGGTGGTGCCGTTGAAGCCGTCGACGGCGTTGATCGTGTCGACTCCGCCCCAGTTTTTACCGACGGTGGTGCGTGATCCGGAGGCGATGGTGCCGGTGCCGGTTCCGGTGTAGCGCAGGAGGTTGTTGTTGGCGTCGCGGGAGAGCAGGTCCATGCGTCCGTCGAGGTTCTGGTCGGCCATGACGATGGGCATGTTGGTGAAGCCGGATCCGATTTTCACGGCGTTGCCGAGTCGGTGGGTGGAGGTGTGGGGCCAGTAGTAGAGGGCGCCGTCGGTGTGGGTGCCGACGATGGTGATTCCCTGTCCCTTGACCCAGGGGCCGACGGCGAGGCTGAAGTTCTGCCAGCCGGAGGAGCCGATCTGGACGGGGGAGCGGAAGCCGCCGCCGGGAAGGCCGGGGTAGTAGCTCAGGGTTCCGTTGTTCCACTGGGTGAGGAGGTCGATGGTGCCGTCGGCGTTCCAGTCCACGGGGTTGATGGACTTGATTCCGGTCCAGCCGGAGCCGATCTGGAACCGTGTGCCGAAGCCGCCCTTGCCGTTGGCGGGGTAGTTCCAGAGCCGGCCGGAGGAATCGATCGCCACCATATCCGCCAACGCACGGATCGAGGGCTGCTGTGGGGCCGGAGCAGGAACGCTCCCGCCGCGTGCGAATGACTGTAGGCTGGTCATGGACCCGTTCCACTGGTTCCAGTCCCCGACAACGGGGCCCTCGCTGGTGTACTGCCAGACGCTGTAGAAGTTCCAGCTCGCGGGGAGGGTTCCGGCGCCGGAATTGTTGTACGAAGCGATGTGGAGTGCGTGGTCCGAGAAGGCAGCGCTGTTCCCGGTGCAGCGGTACCACCAGTCGGTGGTCGTGTAGATCATCGGCTTGCGTCCGGTGAGAGTGACCATGCGGTTCGAGAAGTCCCTCATCCAATTGACCATTTGGGACGCGCTCATGTCGTAGCAGGTGTTTCCCAGTGACGGATAAGGGTTGTACTCGACATCGAGCAGCGGCGGAAGGGTCTTGCCGTCGGCGCTCCAACCACCACCGTTCGCTACGAAATAGTCCGCCTGGGCTGCGCCGCTGGAAACGTTGGGAATGGCGAAGTGGTAGGCACCGCGCAGCATTCCGCGGTTAGCCGAGCTGGCGTACTGGTGGCCGAATTCGGGGTTCTTGTAGACGAGTGCTTCCGTTGCCTTGACGTAGGCCCAGCGGGAGCCGTAATTCCAGGCGCCGTTCCAGTTCACAACACCCTGGTGGCTGCTTACATCGACGCCGAGAACTCCCGACGACGGCTGCCAGTAGTTGGTCGCAAGCGGCGCCATTGCAGCACCCGAGTCTGCATCGGACGTGCTGTCTGCGCCCAGGGAGAGGCTGCGCGTCTCCTCGGGTGCCGGCTCCTGCGGGTCGCCC
>NZ_KI914619.1:130804-136210 GCF_000520475.1 Arthrobacter sp. 35/47 | reverse complement strand
TGCCGGCTCCTGCGGGTCGCCCGTCACTTCGAGCCGCTCGAGTCCTTGTCCCATGCTTGCGCCGTGGTTCCCGATGAGATCCGCCAGCAGTGCCGGATCGTTCCGGTAGTCCGCGGCGGTCAGCGTTTCCTCGGCCGATGCGGATGGGGACGACGACGGCGACGGCTGGGGAGATGCCTCCTCCACCGGCGTCGCTGGTTCAGTCGGAGCGGCTGGTTCCGTGGCAGTGGCGATGGCGGTCGCCTCCGCGGGACCCGTCGGCTGCGTCGGGACCGGTTCAGTTGCGAGCGCTGGGGTCAGGCCGGTGAGGAGGCTGAGAGTAACCACCGATGAGAGGGCGACGGTCTTGGCTGCACGGGAAGCTATCACGGGGGAAGGTCTCCAAGTTGTGCAAGTTCCGGAAGGAGCCTGACCGGCATCCGATACTCGCGTGTTGCTGGTGTGACGGGTGGGACTGGTGTTACAGGGCCCGCCGCATAGTTCTCCACAGGTCCTTCATTGGGCTAGGTAAGTTGATTTGCTGTGGCCTACGCTTTGATGCAGGGAACCGGGTTCGAAAGTTCCTCACCAGTCTGACAGTCTCCGGCGTGCTCTTTCCTCCTGCATGCCGAATCCTTGGGGAAAACTATGGATGCAGTGCGCATTGTTGAGGATGAGGTAAGAGAGCTCATCCGGCGTCGGGGCCTTGATCCGGCGCTGCAGAGTGGAGAAGTGCGGCGTCTTGTTGAAGCTGCTGTCAATGACTATGACGAACGCTCACTGGTGGGTTCACTTCCGCCGCTTGGCCACCGTGAGCAGGCAAGCCGCTACGTCTTTGCCGCGGTTGCGGGCTACGGCGCCTTGCAGCCGCTCCTGGATGATCCCGCCATTGAAGAAATCTGGATCAACTCCCCTTCCGAGATATACGTGGCGCGGGCTGGAGAGTCGGAGCTCACGTCCCTGAGTCTCAGCGAGCAGCAGGTTCGCGATCTTGTGGAAAAAATGCTGAAGTCCTCGGGTCGCCGCCTTGACTTGTCGTCGCCCTTCGTCGATGCATCCCTCCCGGACGGCTCCAGGCTGCATGTGGTGATTCCCGACGTCACACGCCGCCATTGGGCAGTGAACATCAGGAAATTCGTCTCCCGCGCAACCCGGCTGGACCACCTCGTCGAGCTTGGAACGCTGTCACCGCAGGCTGCGCGTTTCCTCAGCGCGGCGGTGGCGAGCGGGCTGAACATCCTCGTTTCCGGAGCTACCCAGGCAGGCAAGACAACAATGCTCAATTGCCTCGGCGCCAGCATCGGCCCGCGTGAGCGGGTGGTGACCGTAGAGGAGATTTTCGAGCTCCAGTTCCCCCTGCGCGACGTCGTGGGCCTGCAATGCCGGCAGCCGAATCTTGAAGGGCACGGCGAAATACCGCTGCGGCGCCTTGTCAAGGAAGCCCTCCGGATGCGGCCTGACAGGTTGATTGTCGGAGAGGTTCGGGAGGCCGAGAGTCTCGACATGCTGATTGCGCTGAACTCGGGCCTGCCCGGTATGTGCAGCGTTCACGCCAACAGTGCACATGACGCAATCACGAAGATATGCACGCTGCCTCTGTTGGCGGGAAACAACATCTCCAGCGCCTTCGTTGTGCCCACCGTCGCCTCCTGCATCGACCTCGTGGTGCACTGCGTCCGCGAGCGCTCAGGTGCCCGGCGCGTCACGGAGATCGTTGCGCTGGGCCGCCGGGTTGAAAACGGCGTGATTGAAACCTCCACTGTCTTCAGGCGCATGGAGGGAGAGCTGAGGCTCACCGCGTCCACGATGCCGGCGGAAGAGAAGTTCGCCTCCGCGGGCTATTCTGTTGCCTCCCTCCTCAATCCGTCATGACCGTCGCGATCGGCGCCGCACTTGGGTCGGGCCTGTTCCTCATCTGGTGGTCAACGTGGGCGGTACCGCCGCGTCCCCAGGCGTCGAAACGCCGTACGGGCAGGGTGGAAGAGTTGTTGATCAGGGCGGGAATCGAGCGGGTATCCGCCGGAGGGCTGGTCGCGGCCTCTGCCATTGCGGGGTTGTTCGTCTTCCTTGTCGCGTTCGTATTCACCGGGACCCCGGCGATCGCTGCCTGTTTCGCGATTTTCGGCGGCCTCGCACCCCTCATGGTTGTGCGATGGCGGGCCAACAAACGTACGGCATCGCTGCGCGAGCTATGGCCGGACGTGGTAGATCATCTGCGCTCCGCCATCAGGGCCGGTCTTTCACTGCCCGAGGCGTTGATGCAGCTGGGCGTGAAGGGTCCGGAGGAATTGCGTCCGGCTTTCCGGGAGTTCGCCGGCGATTACCGCTCCGGTGGACAGTTCGATTCTTCCCTGGACCGGCTGAAGGACCGGCTGGCTGACCCGGTGGCCGACAGGATCGTGGAGGCGCTGCGCCTCACCCGTGAGGTCGGCGGCACGGATCTTGGCCGGCTCCTCGGCACGCTCGCAGAATTCCTCCGGGACAGTGCACGGACCCGGAGCGAACTTGAAGCACGGCAATCATGGACGGTCAACGCTGCCAGACTGGCTGTCGCGGCACCGTGGATTGTGCTTGCACTCCTGTCCACCCGCCCGGAGGCAGTCGCCGCCTACAACACCGCGGGCGGGGCAGTAGTGCTGATCGGCGGGCTTGTTGTATCGGCATTCTGTTACTGGATCATGCTCCGCATCGGCGCCCTCCCTGACGACGAACGGGTGCTTCGCTGATGGGCACACTGTCTCTGGCCGTCCTTGCCGGTGCATGTCTCGGGTCCGGGCTGTGGCTCACTTTCGTGCGGCTGCCAATCATGCGCCAACCACGTTTCGTTGAGCGAATCGCTCCCCAGCTCAAATCCGTCGACGTCGGCTCCAGACTTCTGGATTCCCAGTCCGTCACACCCTTCGGTCCGCTGGAACGAATTGTTCGCCCGGTCGCGCGCGATGCCGTGACCTGGCTCAACCGCTACAGTCCGGCGTCCTCGATCCTTGCGCGACGGCTCGACCAGGCAGGGCGGAATCAGTCCGTCCTCGATTTCCGGGCTGAGCAGATCATGTGGGGAAGCGCAGGGTTGGCTCTGTCGACGATGGTTATTCTGAGCCTCGCAACCTCGGGCGGCTTCAATCCGTTCCTTGCCGTGCTCATCATTTTCGGCAGCGCCGCGGGCGGGTACCTGTTTCGTGACTACCTGCTGGGTACGGAAATCAGGAAGCGGGAGAGCCGCATCCTGGCGGAATTCCCCAGCCTCGCCGAATTGATGGCGCTGGCTGTCAGCGCGGGGGAGAGCGCTACGGGAGCGCTCGAACGAATCTGCAGAACAGGAAACGGCGAACTGGCAAAGGAATTCAGCCGGGTGCTTGCCGAAACCCGGGCAGGGACACCCCTGATGGAGTCCCTCCAGAATTTTTCCAACCGCACGCAGTTGGCACCGCTGGTGCGGTTCGTCGACGGTATCAGCGTGGCAGTAGAACGCGGAACACCGCTGGCGGACGTGCTTCGCGCCCAGGCCCAGGATGTCCGGGATCTCTCAAAACGGGAACTGATGGAGTCCGCTGGGCGCAAGGAAATTGCCATGATGGTGCCGCTTGTATTCGGCGTTCTGCCCTTGACCGTTCTGTTCGCTGTCTACCCGGGCATTGCCCTGATCAACCTGGGATTCTGATTCGCGAATCAAAACCCACTGAAGCAGATCAACCCCACAGAAAGAGAGGAATCCAGCATGCGTCATCGCCTCATCGCACGCTTCCTGTACGTCACCACCCTGTTCTCATCGGGCATACACGCCATGTCCCCGGAGGACCACCTCGAGCGCGGTGACGTGCCCGGGTGGGTCATGATCACGCTGATGTCGGCTGTCCTCGTTGCCGGTCTCCTCGCTATCGCCTCACCGGCACTGGAGGGACTGTTCAATGAGGCGATCAACCGTGTGAGCCGATAGCGCAGTGTTCACAGCTGCAGGGTGCACAAGCCCGGCCCGTGAGCACCGGCACGCGGGTGAACGCGGCACCGCAACAGTCGATTTCGCCCTCATCGGTGGTCTCCTGACGGTCATTTTCATCGCCATCGTGCAGCTCACGCTGGTCCTCCATGTGCGCAACACCCTGATCGATGCAGCGTCATCGGGCGCACGGTACGGCACGCTCGCCGATCGTTCACCCGCCGACGCCGCAGCCCGCACAAGCGCCCTCATCTCCGGCGCCATCAGCAGCACCTACGCGCAGGACGTATCCGTAAGCCAGGTCAACCGCGGAGGGTCAGTCGTCCTGCAGGTCACTGTCCGGGCACCGATTCCCGTGCTCGGCCTCATCGGCCCCGCGGGCACCCTGGAGGTGACCGGGCATGCTGCCCTCCCGTCATGAGCGCGCGCGGGCGGCACTCCAGAACGACGACGCCGGCAGTGCGGTCCTTGAGTTCACTTTCCTTGGGCTGCTCCTCCTGGTGCCCGTGGTCTATCTGGTCCTCACGGTGGGAGCAGTACAGGGGGCGTCGTTCGCCGTCGTCGGTGCAGCTGATCAGGCAGCGAAAGTGTTCGTCGATTCCGACAATCCGGCGGAAGCCCATACCCGTGCACAGGAGGCCGTGAACCTGACGGTGAACGATTTCGGTTTCCCACCCCAGGACGCCGCCGTCACCATCACCTGCGGAGGCACCTGCCTTGAGCCCGGCTCAAGCGTGACGGTTGACGTCACTCTCAAGGTTCCACTCCCGCTTATTCCCACAATGCCCGGGCTGAACACCTCTGCCGCCACGGTGGATTCCCGGTCAACCCAACTCGTGGAGCGGTTCGGATGACGGCTACGCCCGAGCCTGGTGCAGGGCAGGATATCGGCGAGGAAGGCCAGGTCACCGTCCTGATCATCGGGTACATTCTGCTGTCCCTCCTGGTCATCGCAGTCGTCACCGCGGTATCCGCCGTATACATCGAGCACAAGAAACTTCTCTCCGTCGCTGACGGTGCGGCGCTGAGCGCGGCCGACACGTTCGCGGTCGCCTCGATCGACGCAGCCGGCGGTGAGCCGGCTCCCGCCCTCGATTCGGAATCCGTGTCACAGACGGCCGCCGCCTACGTCGAACGGGCCGGAGCGCCCGCGCGGTTCAACAACCTCGCCCTGGACCCGTCGACCGGCGCTCCCGACTCCCGCACCGCGCGCGTGGTGCTTACCGCCGTCGTCCATCCGCCGATCGTGAACTACCTGGTCCCCGCCGGGATTCCCATCATCGCCACCGCCGATGCGCGGGCGGACCTGACGCGGTAGCCGCGGCCGGAGCACCATGACGTAGTCTTGAAACACCATGGCAGATATTGATTTTTCCGCAGAAATCCGCGCCCTCCGAGCGAAATACGACTCCATTGAGGCAGTGACGGACGTCGAAGCGATCCGTGCAGAAATCGCCGATCTCACCGAACAGGCAGGCGAACCCAACCTGTCC
>NZ_KI914619.1:121579-130704 GCF_000520475.1 Arthrobacter sp. 35/47 | reverse complement strand
ACCCAACCTGTGGGATGATCCCGCCGCAGCCCAGCAGATCACCTCCAGGCTCTCCCACAAGCAGACCGAGCTTGACCGGCTCGCCAGGCTCGCGTCGCGCATCGATGACATGGAAGTCCTCGTGGAGCTCGCCCAGGACGAGGACGATGAAGACTCGCGCCTGGAAGCGGTCAGGGAACTAACCTCGCTCAGCAAGGCGCTCGACGAACTCGAAGTCGTCACGCTGCTCGCCGGCGAATGGGACGAGCGAGAAGCCGTGGTCACCATCCGCTCCGGCGCCGGGGGAGTGGATGCAGCGGACTTCGCCGAAATGCTCCTGCGCATGTACCTGCGCTGGGCCGAACGCCGCGGCTACCCCACGCAGGTCCTCGACACCTCGTACGCCGAGGAAGCGGGCCTCAAATCGGCAACCTTCGAGGTCAAGGCACCCTACGCGTTCGGCACACTGTCCGTCGAAGCGGGCACCCACCGTCTGGTGCGCATCAGTCCCTTCGACAACCAGGGCCGGCGACAGACGTCCTTCGCGGCGGTCGAGGTCATCCCGCTGATCGAACAGACAGATTCGATCGAGATACCCGACAACGAGATCCGCGTCGACGTTTTCCGTTCCTCCGGACCGGGCGGCCAATCGGTCAACACCACGGACTCCGCCGTCCGGCTGACCCACATTCCCACTGGCGTCGTCGTCTCCATGCAGAACGAGAAGTCGCAGATCCAGAACCGGGCCGCCGCGCTCCGGGTCCTGCAATCCCGCCTGCTGCTGCTCAAGAAGGAGCAGGAAGACGCGGAGAAAAAGGCGCACGCCGGTGACGTCAAGGCCTCCTGGGGTGACCAAATGCGCTCCTACGTGCTGAATCCCTACCAGATGGTGAAGGACCTTCGTACCGAACACGAGGTGGGCAACACCTCCGCGGTGTTCGACGGCGAGATCGACGACTTCATCGATGCGGGAATCCGCTGGCGGGCCAACAACCGCAACAGCGAGGACTAAATCCCCAGGCAGCGGTGCCCGTTATGGATTCGCGACACACCGCGAGAATGCCCGGTGTCCCGCCGACCTGCTGCCTATAGTCAAGGAGCCGGTGCTCCCTTCCCCCACCCCTGCCCGTGCACTGGCGGTGTTATGTGGGCGCAGAATAGCCATGATCAGATTCGAGCACGT
Organism: Arthrobacter sp. 35/47; assembly: GCF_000520475.1. NCBI lineage: Bacteria > Bacillati > Actinomycetota > Actinomycetes > Micrococcales > Micrococcaceae > Arthrobacter > Arthrobacter sp. 35/47. The sequence goes on along the minus strand of NZ_KI914619.1, from coordinate 129,542 downwards.
CACAAAAGTCTACGATCAGAAATCGAAGCCCGCCCTTGACGGTGTCAGCCTTGACGTCGACCGCGGCGAGTTCGTCTTCCTGGTCGGCGCGTCCGGCTCCGGCAAGTCAACCTTCATTCGCCTGGTGCTCAAGGAAGACCGCGCAACCCGCGGCGCCGTATACGTCGCAGGACAGAACGTCGCCAATATCCCCAGCTGGCGCGTCCCGAAACTGAGGCGCGGTATCGGCGTCGTCTTCCAGGATTTCCGGCTCCTGCCGAACAAGTCCGTCTTCGCCAACGTCGCGTTCGCGATGCAGGTCATCGGAAAGAGCAGGGCGGTCATCCGGGAAACCGTTCCCGAGGTGCTGAAGACCGTCGGACTCGAGGGCAAGAACAACCGCATGCCGCACGAACTTTCGGGCGGCGAGCAGCAGCGCGTGGCAATTGCCCGCGCCATTGTGAACAAGCCGGGCATCCTCCTCGCCGATGAGCCCACCGGAAACCTGGACCCGACCACCTCCATGGGCATCATGAAAGTCCTCGACAGGATCAACCAGAACGGCACCACCGTGGTGATGGCAACCCACGACGACGACATCGTGAACACCATGCGCAAGCGCGTGGTCGAACTCCGGGACGGATCCGTGGTCCGTGACGACGCACAGGGCATCTACATCGGTACGACGACGGCGGCTGCCGGATGAGGTTTGCTTTCGTTCTCGGGGAGATCGCCTCAGGCATGCGCCGCAACCTGGTGATGGTGGTCTCGGTTGTTCTGGTGACCTTCATTTCACTGACCTTCGTTGGAGCAGCCGGACTGCTGCAGCTCCAGATAGACCAGATGAAGGGGTACTGGTATGACCGCGTGCAGGTAGCGGTCTTCCTCTGCGTCGAAAACTCCACCTCGGAAAGCTGTGCCTCAGGGCCGGTCACCGACGAGCAGCGCACCGCAATCGAGGCGAAACTGAAGTCGCCGGAGTTGAGCGCCTATGTGGACACAGTTCAGTACGAGTCGCAGGACCAGGCGCTGGTCCACTTCCGCGAGCAGCTTGCCAACTCACCGATCGTGGAAGCGGTCACTGCCGAACAGCTCCCGGAGTCGTTCCGGGTGGGGCTCGTGGATCCGGAGAAGTACGAGGTCATCAGCGAAGCATTCTCTTCACAGCCTGGTGTTGACATCGTGAGCGACCAGCGCGAGTACCTCGAGGAAATTTTCGGGTATATCAACATCGCCTCCCTCGTTGCCCTGGGCATCGCCGTCGTCATGAGCGTAGGGGCCATCCTGCTGATCGCAACCACCATCCGGCTCTCCGCATTCAGCCGGAGGCGGGAGACCGGCATCATGCGGCTGGTCGGTGCCAGCAAGGCGATCATCCAGCTGCCCTTCGTTCTTGAAGGAGTCATTGCGGCCGTCCTGGGTGCGGCCATCGCGTCTGGAACGCTCTGGGCCGTCCTGCGTTACGGCGGGCAGTGGCTCTCCCGGGAGTACCCGCAGATGGGATTCATCTCGACGCAGGAACTCCTGCTGGTAGTCCCCGCGCTGTTCCTTCTGGGGGCACTCCTGGCGGGCGCGTCGTCCCTCCTAACCCTCAGACGCTACTTGAAGGTTTAGGGTAGGTACTTGTGAGAAAAGACCGTATGCACGGCATGATGCCCTGCCAACTCCGTTCCGTCCGCCGGCCGGGAACAATCAGGACCCTGACTGCCTTGTCGCTGGTCACAGCCGCCGCGTTCACGCTGACACTCAGCGGGCCCGTCCACGCGGATGAACTGGCCGACCGCAAGTCAGCCCTGGAGCAGCAGATCGAGGAAGTTCAGCAGTCGATCGAATATCTCGACTCAGACATCGCGGAGACCATCGCGCAGCTGAAGGTCTACCAGGGGCAGCTGCCCGGAGCGCAGCAGTCCCTTGCCGATGCGCAGGGTCGCGTGGAGGCGGCCACGGCGGAAGTCAATGCGCTCGCCCAGCGGGTCCAGCTGGCGCAGGAGACCAAGAACAAGATCACCGAACAGCTCAAGCAGGACGAAGCCGAGATGGCCGAGACCCGCGAGGTGATCGGCCAGATCGCAACCCAGGCGTACAAGAGCGGGGGGGTGCCCACCGGTCTCTCGATGATGCTCGGCAGCAAGGGCTCGGACGGTTTCGCCTCCATGGAGCTGGTGCAGCAGGCACTGCGCAACCAGAACTCGGCCCTGGAACGCCTGGCACAGCAGAACGCAACCAACGTCAATTCGCAGGCGCGGCTGGTCGCAGTCGAAGAGGAGATCGTCGACCTGAAGTCGAAGGCCGACGCCGCCCTGGCCGCTGAACAGGTGGCCCGGGATGAGGCGGCGGCCGAAAAGGCCAAGGTGGACAAGCTCATCTCGGACACGTCGAAGCTTTCCGACAAGCTGCAGAAGCAGAAGCCGGTTATCGAGGCAAAGCTTGCCAAGGTCGAGGAAGCGCACCAGCAGGTCGTCGTCGATATTGCCGAACGCCAGCGCCGCCTGATCGAAGAGGCCCGCAAGCGTGAGGAAGCCCGGCTCAAGGCCGAGGCCGAGGAACGGGCCAGGATCGAGAACGAGCGCCGAGCCGCAGCGGCCGCGGAAGCGAACCGCCGCGCGGCTGCGGAGGCTGCCGAGGCCAACCGCCGAGCCGCGCAGGCCGCCGCTGAGGCGAACCGTCCCCGGCCCGCGCCGGTGGTTCCTGCCCCGATCGTGCCGGAGCCGGTGGCTCCGGTCATCGTTCCGCCGCCGGCATCCAGTCCGTCAGCGTTCGGACTGCGCGCTCCGGTCAGCGGACCGATCACCTCCGGCTACGGCTGGCGCCCCACACCGCTCGGAACCATCGATTTCAACGGGTCCGGCGGCTACACCCACACCGGAATCGACTATGGGGTCACCTGCGGAACACCGCTGTACGCTCCGGCGGCAGGCGAAGTCTGGTACGCGGATTCCAACGCCCTGCCGGGTGCCGGCAACCGGATAGTGCTCAACCACGGCGTGGTCGGCGGTAACGCTTTGGCGACCAACTTCTACCACCTGGCAAGCTACGTGGTGGGCCCGGGACAGCGCGTGAGCGCCGGGCAGCTGATCGGCTATACAGGTACCACCGGCAACTCCAACGGCTGCCACCTGCACTTCGAGACTGTGCTCAACGGTAGCCTGGTTGATCCGATGGGGCTGATGTAGCGGACGGCCGTTCTCCACAGCCTCCGACGCCGGTTCCGCCCGGACGCCGTAGACTGGGATGCACTGTCCGCAAGCATTCGCAATGCGCACCGCACTAGTGAAGGAGTCCACCGTGCCCAGGGAAAGTGGCCGTCAGGTAGTGGCCACCAATCGGAAGGCCCGGCATGACTATCAGGTGCTGGACACCTACGAGGCCGGCATCGCACTGCAGGGTACCGAAGTGAAATCGCTCCGGGCCGGACGCGCGTCCCTGGTGGACGGGTTCGCAATTTTCTACAACGACGAGCTCTGGCTCGAAGGCATTCACATTCCGGAGTACTCCCAGGGAAGCTGGACCAACCATGCGGCCCGGCGTCGTCGTAAACTGCTCCTGCACCGCGAGGAGTTGACCAAGATTTCCCATAAGATCCGCGAGAGCGGCTTCACCATCGTCCCGCTGCAGCTGTACTTCCTCAACGGACGCGCCAAGGTGGAAATTGCCATCGCCCGCGGCAAGCGGGACTATGACAAGCGTCAGACCCTGCGCGAACAGCAGGACAACCGTGAGGCGCTGCGCGCCATGCGTGAGCGGAACCTCGGAGCATGAGCGACGTCTTCTGGGACGCCCAGGATTCCGACGACGAGGTTGAGGAATCAGAACTCAGGTACAAGCGGCCGTGGTGGGTGACGGTTGGCGCGATAGTGAACCTGCTGCTGCTGTTCGCCGTGGTCCCGGCGGGGTTCCTGGCGCTGATTCCCTTCTTTTTCCTGATCTACGTGTACTTCGCGCAGATCCTGGTCTGGATTTCGCCTGTCCTGATCCTGCTCAACATAGCGGTGTTCTGGTGGAGCTTCCGGCGCAAGCAGGCGGCCACGACGGCGCTGGCCGCTTTGGGACTGGCCTTTGTCGCGGTGTCATTCGTGGTGCTGATGCTGTGGCAGTCCCAGATCATCATTCTTGGGATCAGGTTCTAGGCGCCTCAGCGCACCGGGAAAGGCGCACCCGGGAATGAATTTCCGGAACGGTGCGTTAGAATGGATAGCCCGGAGCAATCCGGGAACGGTTGAGACAACTGGCAACGGTTGGTTGAAAACTGAATATGGGGATGACAGGTTTCGACGATGTTAGTCGCGACAGGGGAAGCGGGCCGAGGATACAGAGTTATCTCGTAAACGCTCTCTGTAAAACAATAAGTGCCGAACAGAAGCGCACTGACTTCGCTCTCGCTGCCTAAGCAGCAGAGCTAGTCCGTCAGCCCGGGTATGCTCTCGACCCGGTTCCTGGCGTCATTTAGAGGGCCACTGCTCTTGGTTTTCGTTGCAGGAACCAAGGGGACACTTATGCAACTGAGCTCGGCAGCCACTTGTTTGCATGATGGCTGGAGCTGAGAAAAACCGACGCAAACTGCGCCCGGAGAAGCCCTGACTACACTGCATCGGACGCGGGTTCAATTCCCGCCATCTCCACTGACAAAAGCCCCGGTTCGCCGGGGCTTTTTCTGTGCCTGCCGCAGGTTGTGCTGTGTTTGTCCCGCGGAGAGCCGAAGGATTGGCCAAGGTCGGTCGCTCCCGTGCGCGTGGTTCGGTACGGTTGATGTGACCGCCTACCGCAATCCTCAGGACTCTCCGTATGCCCTCTCTGCGCTCCGGTTCCCGCGTTCTCCTCCCGCTCGCCATGACGACGGCGATCGGCGCCTCGCTGCTTGCCGCACCCGCCGCCGGTGCCCTGTCTGAGCCGACACAGGTTCCGATCGACGAGTCCGTCGCCGCCCCTTCGCGCGCAGACGTGGGCGGAAACCAGGCTGCTGACCGGTTCATCGTGAAGTTCCGGCAGGATCCGGCGGCAGCGCCGGCCAACAGGGGCAACGCCTATGGCCGGGTGGCGAAAGAACTCGGCATCCCGGTCAGGGAACTGAGGGAAACTGCAGGCGGTGCTGTGGTCGTTGAAGCGACCGGCGACGTGTCTGCGCAGGCTGCCGACGCCGTCGTCGGGGTACTTAATGCACATCCCGACGTTGAGTACGCGGAGATCGATGTGCTCCTCCATCCGTTGGCAACGCCGAACGACCAGTACTACCAGCACCAGTGGAACCTGCACGAAGACACGGCCGGGCCACGGACCCCGGCTGCCTGGAACCGCTCAACGGGCCTGGGCCAGACCATCGCCATCCTGGATACCGGCATCACCGAGCACAGCGACCTGGCGGCCAACGTCCTTCCCGGCTACGACTTCATCGGCGATGCGGCGCTGGCCGCGGACGGCAACGGACGGGATCCCAACCCCAGCGACCCCGGTGACGCCTGTGCGAGCGACGGTTCGCGGTCCTCCTGGCACGGCACGCATGTGGCAGGGACCGCGGGAGCAGTGGGAAACAACTCAAAGGGTGTGGTGGGTGTCGCCTATGGAGCAAAGCTTCTGCCGCTTCGGGTGATCGGCGCCTGCGGCGGCCGGTTGAGCGACACCGTGGACGCCGTGAGATGGGCAGCGGGCGGAATCGTGAGCGGAGCGCCCCTGAATCCCACACCGGCGCGTGTCATCAACATGAGCCTCGGCGCGGAAGCCGTATGCCAGGCAAGCATGCAGTCAGCCATCGACTTTGCTGTGCAGCGGGGCTCGGTGGTCATCGCCGCGGCAGGCAACGAAAGCCAGCCGGCAGCAAACGTCTCCCCGGCAAACTGCCGGAACGTGGTCACGGTGGGCGCGACCAGCCGGGCCGGAGACAGCGCCAGCTACAGCAACTACGGTCCGGAACTGGACGTCAGCGCACCCGGCGGAGACGGTAACACAGGTGCCGAAAATATCCTTTCCACGGTCAACAGCGGCACCAGCGCGCCGGCCGGCGCAACGTACGGCTACATGCAGGGCACCTCGATGGCTGCGCCGCACGTGGCCGGCGTCGCGGCACTGATGCTCTCGGTCAATCCCTTGTTGAGCCCGGCACAGATCGAGCAGACCCTCCGCGATACTGCACGTTCGCTGCCCGGCACCTGCACGGGCGGCTGCGGCACAGGAATCGTCGACGCGGATGCGGCTGTTGCCCGTGTGGCAAGTGAAGCGTTCTCGCCGTCGCTGCGCAGCGAGGCGGACGTCGTCGCGGCAGACAGCGCCGGCACCCTCTGGAACTATCCCTCGAACGGCGCGGGCGGCTTCTCCAACCGCGTCAAGATCGGGAGCGGCTGGTCCTCACTGAAGAGCGGCTTTGTCACGGACTGGAACCAGGACGGCGTGCTGGACATGGTTGCCCAGTGGAAAGACGGGCGCCTCACGGTCTACCCCGGCAAGTATGCGGGAGGCTTCGGCGCGGCGCAGGCCATCGGCACCGGCTGGAGAGACTACTTCGTGACCGTGGGACAGTGGCGTTCGGGAGACCGGTTCCCCGGCATCGTGGCGACGGACCCCAATGGCGCTCTCTGGTTCTACGGGAACGGTTCCGGCGGCGCGTTGAGCGGCAGGACCGCAATCGGTACGGGCTGGAAGGGTCTCTACCTCACCATGACCGATTTCGACGGCGATTCCCGGATGGACATCCTCGCGAAGAAGGCCGACGGCAAGCTCATCCAGTACCGCTCGGACGGCGCGGGCCGATTCCTTTCGGAAAGCCGGACGACGATCGGCACCGGGTGGGGCATCATCGATTCCATGACGGACCTTCCCGGGTTCAACGGGATGAACCAGCAGGGCATCATGACAAGGCTCACGGACGGCAGGCTGGCGTACTACCCGTTTGCCAACGGCGTCTGGGGAGCGCGGACCATCGCGGGATCCGGCTGGGGCGGGTACAACCTCTTCCGCTGAGGGCGGCCGTAACGGGTCCATGCAAGGGTGCGGAAACGTAGACTGTCCGGGTGAGCACCGCGAATGACCGGCCGTCCTGGCTGCCGCCGCTACCGCCTCCGCACCGCGGCCGGGCGTTGATCAGGGTGGGTCTGGTACTCGTCATCGCAACGTTCATCTACATCTTCGTGATGGGTTATCTGGGCGGCACCCATACCCTCCTCACGCTGGTGCCGCTCGCAACCGGCCTGATCTGCCTCATTGTGGGCCTCACGAGGCAGAACGAGGGCCGCTAGCTCAGCGGGTGGGACCCAGAATCGAGTTCTGGATGGCGACGGCCGCAGCGCCGCGTGCCCACTGCCCGAAGTCCGTCGGCTCACGTTCCAGCTGCACCGGTGCTGCCTCGGGGTCGCGGTGTTCCCGGATGGATTCGCTGATTTCTTCGGAGGCGACTTCAGCCAGCGCTACTCCCTCGCCGGACAGGACCACGAGGTTGACCATCGTCAGGTTGGCGACGGCGGCAATCAGGGTGCCCAGCGCGGCGCCGGCGTTCCCCACCAGCAGGGAAGCGATCCGGTCCCCATTCCGTGCCCGCTCGAGGATTTCCTCATAGCTGCAGTCTTCCTGGGTTGCCATCCGGAACTGCCCGCGGATGGCAGCCATGGTGAGGACGGCGCCCGCGCACCCGCGGTGCCCTTCCTGGCAGAACGGCCCGGCGGAGTCCACGGGATAGTGCCCTACGAGGCCGAGCCCCGCGTCAACCGGAGCAATGACGCGGTCGTTGATGACGAGGCCGTAGCCCACGCCCGCGCCGACCGTGAGCACGGCGAAGTTGCTGATGCCCCTGCCTGCGCCGAACCACTGCTCGCCCACGGTGAGCGCAACGACGTCGTTCTCCACCGTGACGGGGGTGCCGGTGCGTTCCTGTACCAGGTCACCCAGCGGCACCGTGCGCCAGTGCAGGAAGGGCGCGCGCAGCACTGTGCCGTCGCCGTCAACCTTGCCGCCGATGCTGATCCCGATGCCGTCCACCGGCTGGCCGTCAGCCAGTCTGTCG
>NZ_KI914619.1:98759-121479 GCF_000520475.1 Arthrobacter sp. 35/47 | reverse complement strand
TCTGTCGACGACGGCGGCTATAGCGTCGACGACGTCGGTCACTGATTCGCTGCCGAGCTGCTCCTGCGCGGTGGCGAGGGTCTGGCACCGCAGGTCGGTTGCCACGCCGGAGGCCGTCTCGCCGGTCAGTTTGATGCCCACAAACCGGTGGGTTCCTCCGGGAACCTCGAGGGGTCGCGTGGGGCGGCCAACGCCGCCTTCGAGGACCTCGCGGCCCTCCTGCAGGATGCCAGCCTCGATCAGGGGTTTGCTCAGCCGGGTCAGGCTCGCAACGGAAAGCCCGAGACGCCGCGACAGTTCCCCCCTGGACAGCGGGCCGCCGATGAGCACCTCGCGGGCGAGCAGGCGGGAAGGACTGTCTGGAGAGAGGGACGCGACCACATTCATTAGCGTACCTTTCAGCCCAATAGATTTTATTGTGAAAATATAGCGCACTGGAGGGAGCGTGTCATTCAGCATCGATCTGTCGGGATATGGCTACAACAGGCAACTGGACTGTTGCGGGCCGGTTGAACTGCCCGCACCAAACCGGGAGTAATGTGATGGTTGACACCCATTTAGTTCTGCGGTAAAAATTATTGCATGCACAAATTATTGCATGCACCAATCAGGCACCCTTCACCTCACCCGCGGCGGCACCAGCGTTGTACTCGACACCGGAACCCCGGGCCTGCCGACCATCCTGTACTGGGGAACTGCGCTGGGAGAGCTTTCCGGGGATGAACTCGACGCCCTCGCCGACGCCGCTCGCCCCCAGCGGGTATCCGGAGGTCTGGACGTTCCCGCCCGGCTGTCCCTGGTTCCGCAGGAAGCCTTCGGGTGGCAGGGCACGCCGGGATTCAGCGGCCACCGTGGAGGAAGTTTCCTTACGCCCGCCTTCCGCACGGTGGAGCTGGACGCCGGTGGCCATGAGCTGACGGTGACAGCAAACGACGACGACGCCGGCCTGGGGCTCACCCTGCAGCTCACCATCACGGCCGCAGGTCTGCTTCGCCAGCAGCTGGCCGTGACGAACACCGGTCCGGACGTGTACGAAGTGCGTTCCCTTCTGGCGTCCTTCCCCCTGCCCGCCGGTGCACAGGAAGTGCTGGACCACTCCGGCCGCCACCTGCGGGAGCGCTCACCGCAGCGTCACAACCTCACCGCCGGGTCCTATCACCGCGAAAGCCGGAGGGGCCGCCCCGGAGCCGATGCGACAGTGCTTGTGGCGGCGGGTGAACCGGCCTTCAGTTTCGAGCGGGGCCTGGTGCACGCCGTGCACACGGCCTGGAGCGGAAATCACCAGTACATCGCCGAGCAGACCCCCACCGGGGAAAAGTTCCTGGCATGCGGGGAACTGCTGCTGCCCGGGGAGATGGCACTCGCGCCCGGCGCCACCTACACCGCCCCGGACGCTATCGGTTCCTGGGGCGACGGGCTGAACCAGTTGGCGGCCCGCTTCCATGCCGAGTTCCGTAACCGTCCCGAACACCCCGTACGCCCCCGACCGGTCACCCTCAACACCTGGGAAGCCGTCTACTTCGACCACAACCTCACCACGCTGAAAGCGCTGGCAGACAGGGCGGCACAGGCAGGAATCGAGCGCTACGTGCTCGACGACGGCTGGTTCACCGGCCGTCGCGATGACACGGCCGGCCTGGGGGACTGGTTCGTGGACGGGGAGGTCTGGCCGCAGGGCCTGACCCCGCTCATCGACCACGTGCGCGCGCTGGGAATGGAATTCGGGCTGTGGTTCGAACCGGAAATGGTGAACCCCGACTCGAAACTCGCGCGCAACCATCCGGAGTGGATCATCTCCCCCCGCGGACGGCTGCCCGTCGCCGCACGCCAGCAGCAGGTGCTGAACCTGGCCATCCCGGAAGCCTATGACTACATCCTGACCTGCATCGACAACGTGCTTTCCGCGAATGACATCGCGTACATCAAGTGGGACCACAACCGGGATCTCCTGGAAGCCAGCGACGCAACGAGCGGCGCCGCCGTCGTGCATTCCAATGTCGAGGCGGTGTATCGCCTCATGGCAGAGCTGAAGGACCGCCATCCGGGGCTGGAGATCGAGTCCTGTGCCTCTGGGGGCGGGCGGGTGGACATGGGAATCCTGCGCCATACCGACCGCATCTGGACGAGTGACTGCATCGATCCCATCGAGCGCCTGGTCAACCAGAAGCACACCGGGCTGCTGGTCCCGCCGGAACTCATGGGCATGCACGTGGGCGGTCCCAGGTCCCACTCCACGGGGCGCACTCATGATCTTTCCTTCCGGGCCGCGACCGCGATCTTCGGTCATTTCGGCGTCGAGTGGGATATTTCCGGGCTGTCGGAGGAGGAGCTTGCCCGGCTGGCGGATTGGATCGAACTGCACAGGCAGTGGCGGGAGGTCCTCCACAGCGGAACCACGGTGCATGCAGACCTGCCTGACCCAGCCATGGACCTGCGCGGCGTCGTCGCCGGCGACCGGCAGAGCGCGCTGTACGGCTATTCGCTCACCGGGTCCAGCGCGTCCTACCCTCCGGGCAGGATTACTTTCCCGGGGTTGGACCCTGCTGCCGCCTACACCATCGCCCCGGCCTCCTACGACTATGCGGATCAGGGCCAGTCCGGCCTTCCCTGGATCGAAGCCGCCCGCGACGGTACACCCCTTGTCCTCAGCGGCAGGCTGCTGGGCGCCCTCGGCGTCCAGGCGCCGGTCCTGTTCCCCGAGCAGTCCCTTCTGATCGAAGTCCTGGCTCGCACCACCTGATCCGGCACACCACTACACCTGATCCGGCACACTTCACATCCGGCACACTTCACATCCGGCACACTTCACATTTCGGCACCCACCACATAAGGAGATATTCGTGAAGCACCCCGCTACACGAAGGAAATTTGCGGCGGCCTCTGCCGCGGCGCTGGCGGCGTTGACGCTGTCCGGCTGCGCGCCCGCCAGCGGAAGCGACGACGTCGTCACCCTCGATTTCTTTCAGTTCAAACCTGAGGCGGTGGGCAACTTCGAGGAGATCATCGCTGATTTCGAGGCTGCCAACCCTGATATCAACGTGGTCCAGAACCACGTCCCTGACGCTGACACCGCGATCCGCACGCTCTTGGTCAAGAACAAGACTCCGGATGTGCTGACCCTGAACGCCAACGGCAACTATGGGCTGCTCGCGGAGGCCTGCGTGTTCGCGGACCTCACTGACATGCCCACCACGCAGACGGTCATTCCCGCGGTGCAGGACATTGTGCAGGAACTTGGAAGCTGCAACGGCTCGGAGATCAATGCGCTGCCCTTCGCCAACAACGCGAGCGGGATCCTCTATAACAAGGACCTCTTCGAGGAGTACGGGGCCGAAGTGCCCGGCACCTGGGACGAGCTGATTGCACTCGCGGACATGTTCAAGGCCAACGGAGTGACACCCTTCTACACGACGCTGAAGGACGGGTGGACGGTGAGTCCCGCGTTCGTCAACCTCGCAGGCGCGCTGCAGCCGGACGGCTTCTATGACTCCCTGCGCCAGGAGGAGACCTCCTTCTCGGCCGAATACCCCGAAGCCATGGAGAAGGTCGCCAAGCTGTTCTCCTACGGCCAGGAGAATTCCCCCAGCCGCGACTACAACGCTGGAAACGCAGCCTTCGCCAACGGTGAATCCGCCATGTACCTGCAGGGCAGCTACGCCATTCCACCCATCCGTGCGGCGAACCCGGACGTCAACATCGGCACGTTCCCGTACCCGGCCACCAACAACCCGCAGGACACGGTGGTGGTCTCGGGCGTGGACGTGGGAATCTCCATCGGCCGGGATACCGAACATCCCGAGGAGGCCCGCCGCTTCGTGGAGTTCATGATGTCGCCCGAGATTGTCCAGCGGTACTCGGAAGCGCAGAGCACCTTCTCACCGATCGCGGACAGCCCGCCCAACGCAGACCCCGCGTTGGAAGGCCTCGCCCCGTACTTTGAGAGCGGCCGCATCATCGGCTTCATTGACCACCAGATCCCGCCCAGCCTTCCGCTTCCGGCCTACCTGCAGGAATTCATCCTCAGCGGCAACACCGAAAGTTTCCTCGCCAAGATGGACAACGAGTGGGACAAGATCGCCGAACGCACCATCACCCGAGAGGAGGCACGCTCATGAGCGTTCCCACCCTGGCGCGACCGGCGAAAAAGCTGCCCCGCGCGTTTTACCTCATGGTTCTGCCCGCCTTTGCGCTGTTCCTCGTCTTCCATACGGTCCCGGTGCTCACCGGCATCTATTACAGCTTCACCAACTACGCCGGCTATGGTGAATGGTCCTTCATCGGGCTGAGCAACTACATCAACCTGTTCCGTGACGAGCGGATCCTGAACGCGTACGGCTTCACCTTCCTGTTCGCGATCGTCTCGACCATCGCCGTCAACATCATCGCGCTGTCGGTCGCCATGGCCCTCAACAGCAGGATCAAGTTCAAGACCGGCTTCCGCGGGATCTTCTTCATCCCCAACATCCTATCGATCCTGATCGTCGGGTACGTCTTCAACTACCTGTTCTCCAACTCGGTGCCGGCGATCGCCGAAGCGCTAGGAATCAACGCCCTGACCAGCAGCATCCTCGCCGGTGAGGATACCGCGTGGATCGGCGTCGTCATCCTGTCCGTGTGGCAGGCGGCGGCGTTCAACATCATCATCTACCTGGCCGGCCTGCAGACCATTCCGGGTGAACTCTACGAGGCGGCGTCCCTGGACGGAGCCTCGGCCTGGAAGCAGTTCAGCACCATCACCTTCCCGCTCATCGGGGCGTTCTTCACCATCAACATGGTCCTGTCGCTGAAGAATTTCCTTCAGGTCTTCGACCAGATCATCTCACTCACCGGAGGCGGGCCGGGCACATCGACGGAGTCGATCTCCGTGCTCATCTACCGCGGTGGGTTCCAGGGCGGCGAATACGGTTACCAGACGGCCAATGCCGTGATCTACCTGTTCGTGATCATCGCTATCTCGTTCATCCAGCTGCGCATCCTGCAGCGCAGGGAGGCCTCGTTCTAATGACTGCAACAGACCAAGCTGCCCTGCAGCAAAAAAACAACAGGATAGTGAACGACGGCGGACGCGACCACAGCGCCCACCGCCCCGACAGGCGGCAGATCAACTGGTGGCTCACCGCGCTGGTGGCGGTGCTCTCCCTCACGATCTTCATCCCCCTCTACTTCACCGTAGTGACGGCGCTGAAGACCCCCGACGAGCTGGGCGGATCCGGGTTCGGCCTGCCCGGCGCCCCCGCCTGGGGCAACTTTGCCGAGGCCTGGACCCTGACGGACTTTCCCCGGGCGCTTCTGAACAGCGCGATGATCACCGTGGGGGCCGTGCTGCTGACCCTGCTGACTAACTCCATGGTGGCGTATGCGATCGCACGGAACATGCACCGAAAGCTGTTCAAGGGCCTCTACTTCTACTTCATTGCGGCGCTCTTTGTGCCGTTTCCGATCATCATGCTGCCGGTCGTGAAGGAGACTGCACTCTTCGGCCTCGACAACCAGCTGGGCCTCATCCTGCTTTACACGGTGTACGGGCTCTCGTTCAACATCTTTGTCTACGTGGCGTACATCCGGTCCATCCCGATGGAGCTCGAAGAGGCAGCCATCACCGACGGCGCCAGCACCTGGACCGTTTTCTGGAAAGTCATCTTCCCCCTCCTCGGTCCCATGAACGCCACCGTCGGCATCCTCACCTGCCTGTGGGCCTGGAACGACTTCATGCTGCCGCTGGTCATCCTGTCCGACCCGTCCGCGCAGACCCTGCCGCTGGCCCAGTTCATTTTCCAGGGCCAGTTCAATACCAACTATCCGGTGGCGTTCGCGTCCTACCTGATGGCGATGGCACCGCTGCTCCTGGTGTACCTTTTCGCACAACGATGGGTAATCTCCGGAGTGATGAGAGGATCAACCAAATGAACCCGGCCACCGAACTTACAGCAACCGAACCCGCCTGGTGGACAGGTGCCGTCGTCTACCAGGTCTACCCGCGCAGCTTTGCCGACTCGAACGGCGACGGAATCGGCGACCTCGGCGGGATCATCAGCAAGCTCGATCACCTTGAGGAGCTCGGGGTGGACGTCGTGTGGCTTTCCCCGATCTATTCCTCGCCGCAGCATGACAACGGCTATGACATCAGCGACTATCGCCGGATCGATCCGACGTTCGGCACTCTTGAGCAGTTCGATGAACTACTCAAGGGCGTGCACAGCCGTGGGATGAAACTCGTCATGGACCTCGTGGTGAACCACACATCCAGCGAACACCCCTGGTTCATCGAATCAGCGTCCTCCACCGACAACCCGAAACGGGACTGGTACTGGTGGCGCGATGCACGGGAGGGCTTCGAGGCCGGAGAAAAAGGCGCGGAGCCAAGCAACTGGGGCTCAGCGTTCAGCGGCCCGAGCTGGACCCTGGATCCGGCCACCAACCAGTACTACCTCCACCTCTTCGCCCCCGAGCAGCCGGACCTGAACTGGGAAAACCCGGAGGTGCGCAGTGCCGTCTACGAGATGATGAACTGGTGGCTGGACCGCGGCGTGGACGGTTTCCGCATGGACGTCATCAACTTCATCTCCAAGGATCCCGCGCTGCCGGACGGTCCGGTCCCGCCGGGAAAGCTCTGGGGCGACGGGTCCCAGTACTACGTGTCCGGGCCGCGCATCCACGACTACCTGCAGGAGATGCACCGCGAGGTGTTCGACGACCGCGACGCGGAGCTGATCACAGTCGGGGAGATGCCCGGCGTGACCATCGATGAGGCGAAGCTCTTCACTGATCCTGCCCGCCGGGAGGTGGACATGGTCTTCCAGTTCGAGCACGTCGGGCTGGATCATGGGCCGGGCGGAAAATGGGACTACAAGGGACTGGACCTGCGTGATCTCAAGACCTCGTGGAACCGTTGGCAGAAGGGCCTGGCCCGTACCGGCTGGAACAGCCTGTACCTGAACAACCACGACCAGCCGCGCCTGGTCTCCCGGTTCGGCAACGACGGGGTATTCCGGTACGAGTCCGCCACCTGCTGGGCCGCCCTGCTCCACCTGCACCGGGGGACGCCGTACGTCTACCAGGGCGAAGAGATCGGCATGACCAACGCGCCGTTCGAAACGGTGGGCGACTTCCGGGACATCGAGTCGATCAACCACTTCTACGAGGCCACGGGACCGCTGGGACACGAGCCGGGGGAGGTGCTGCGCAACCTGCGCATCATGAGCCGCGACAACGCCCGCACGCCGGTGCAGTGGACCGCGGGCGAGCAGGCTGGATTCACCAGCGGCACTCCGTGGATCGGCGTCAACCCGAACTACCCGCTGGTCAACGCCGACACCGACCGCGCAGCCGAGAAGTCCGTGTTCCGGTTCTACCAGCAGCTCATTGAGCTGCGCCACAAGGATGAGACAGTCCGCCTTGGCGAATTCTCCATGCTCGCGGAGGACCACCCCACGCTCTATGCATTCACCCGCACAGGTGCAGGCGGGTCCCTCCTGGTCATCGGCAACGTCTCAGGGGCAGCGTTGTCGCTTCCGGAGGACGAGTCCCTGGCCGATTCAGCGCGCACGGGAACCCTCGTCCTGGGGAATTACGATGGTGAGCCGGCTGCCGATCTGCGGCCCTGGGAGGTACGGATCCTCCGCCTCACCTGAAACCGCTTTTCCCGACCGTTGATTTGTCAGGACACGCCGCTTTCCCCGCGCCAGACGGGGTGTGTCCTGCCAAAAGACGGCTCAGCGCTCGGCGATCAGCGTCTCCGTGTACAGATCGACGAGCCCGGTCATGCCGCTGCGTTCCATCGCCTGACGCTGCCGGACGGCGCCGGTGCCGCGCTCCCATACCGTTGTGAGCCCGGCGAGGATCCAGTGGGTATCCCCGGCATCGTCCAGCGCGTCGCCCACATGCTCAAGCAGGCGGTCCATCTGTTCCCGGGCAGGCACCAGCGTGCCGGTCAGCGGATTGACAACGGCGCCGGTCAGACCCTGGCGCGCGGCCTGCCACTGCGCGGCATCCAGCAGCTCCGCATCCGGATCCGGAAACGGCGTGCCCTCGAGTGCGTCCCGGACTGCGGTTGAGACGAGGCCCCGGACCAGGCCGCCGATCAGGACTGAATCCTGCGCCTCAAGCTGGGAATCAGCCGTCCGCACCTCAAGGGTGGGGTAGTGGTCGGAGAGCCTGGCCACCCAGGTAAGTACGCCGCGGTCAATGATCACGCCGGTGTCCACCAGTCGCTGGATCCGGCGTTCATACTCGGCGGCGTCCGTGAAAACGGGCGGGCAGCCCTGCACCGGCCACCGCCGGTAGTGCACCGTGCGCCAGCTGGCGAACCCGCTGTCGCGGTCCAGCCAGAACGGCGAGTTGGTGCTGAGTGCGGTGATGATGGGAAGCCAGGGGCGGATCCGGTTGAGCGCCTGCACTCCGGTTTCCTTGTCCGGAATCGACACGTGGACGTGGAGCCCGTTCACAAACTGGTCTCCCACGATGCCGGGGGCGCTCGACTTCAGCTGGTAGTAGCGCTGCTTGTCGGTGAGCTCCGGATAGCTGTCCTCGATGCGCGGAGCGGTTGCTGATCCGCTGGCCCGCACGCCGGATTTCCGCGCTGCCGCCGAAAGCTGCCGCCGGAAGTTCAGCAGCGATTCCTCTGCCTCAGTGAGCGTGGAACACACCGGCGTTGCTGTTTCGATCTGACAGCTCAGCAGCTCCCGCTGGATGTCCTCCTCCTTGACGGATCCGCCGGTTTCCAGAAGAGCCTGCACATCAGCTGCGTTGAAGACCGGCAGTCCCGATTCCGGATGCAGCAGGAGGTATTCTTCTTCAATTCCCAGCGTGGCCATAGGGCGCCTTTCGATGGAGCGACGGAATGTCCCCAGTGTAGGCATCAGACGCTGCGATGCGCGCCCGGCACTGTCACACAGCGCCGGTTGCGAGCAGCCCCAGCCATACGGCTGCAAGCCCGCACCCGATGTTGGAGACCACATGCACGACGGCGGCCAGCTGCCGTCTGCCTGCCCAGAGCGAGACGGCGGCAACAGTGAAGGTGCTGAACGTTGTCAGCCCGCCGGCCAGCCCTGCCGCCCACACCGCATACCGGTCGGCGTCCAGCGTCGAATTCAGCAGTAGCCCCCAGAGGACCCCGATACCGCCGGACCCGAGAATATTCACCACCAGGGTGCCGCCCGGAAAGGGCGGCTTCGGCGGTACTGAGTGGCGCCGTCGTGCGCGGAGCACCTCGACGGCCTTGTCGACGGCGAAACGCGCCAGCGCACCGGCCATACCGCCCAGGCCCACCAGCGCCGCAAGCATCATGCCGCTGTCCTCCGGCCCAGCGCGATCCCCGCCGCAGCGGCCGCAAGACCGAGCACGAGCGACAGGCCCAGGTAGGGCACCAGCAGGGCAGGCTCGGCGAGGGTTGCGAGCGCGACTGCCGAGAAGGTGGTGAAGGACCCGATGAGCCCCGGGCCCAGGCCGGCCTGAAGCCACCGGGGGGCGCGCGCACCTGCGGCCCAGGATGCCGTGAGCCAGCCGAGCAGGAGGCTGCCGGCGACATTGATCGCGAGGGTGGTCCACGGATAGGCCCCGGGCGGTTCCGGGAAGACAACGCCGAGCAGGTAACGAGCCTCCGTGCCGGTGAAACCGCCGACGGCGACGGCGGCCCATACCTTCCAGCTGAGGTGGTCGGGGGTAGCATGTGGCCGCGGGGTCATGGCACCAAGTTACAGCCGGCGTGTTCTCCCACCGATTCGACCCAGATGGCCCGGGTGAGCTCATCGCCGAAGCTGAGGTTCCGCGCCTCGGCGCCCCTGCCGACCCTCGCCTCCAGGGATCCGCCGAACGGTGCCCGCCCCAATACGGTCACGTCCGCGCCGATTCCCACTTCCTCGGAGGCGAGGAACCTCAGGAGCTGTGGGTTTTCGTCACTGATTCTGGCGACCCGGCCCGAGTGCCCGTCATCGAAGCGGTACAGCGGGAGGGCATCCGGCAGCGTGATGGAGCCTGCCGCCGTCGGGATCGGATCACCGTGCGGGTCGGCGGGAGGGAAACCCAGCCTGGCATCGAGCCGGTCGATGAACATGTCGGAGACGGTGTGCTCGAGAAGCTCGGCCTCATCATGCACCTCATCCCACCGGTACCCGAGATCCTGTACCAGGAACGTTTCGATCAGCCGGTGCCGCCTGACCATGGCCAGGGCGAGACGCCGTCCGTCGGCGGTGAGCTCGACGGGGCGGTAGGGCTTGTGATTGACGAGTCCCAGTTCGGCGAGTTTCCTGATCATTTCGGAGACCGACGAATTGGCGACGGACAGCCGGGCAGCCAGCCGTGACGAAGTGACCGGCTCATCGTGCCACTCCGTCAGCGCGTAGATGGTCTTCACGTAGTCCTGGACGCTCGATGAGTCATTTCCTGCGGGGTTGGGCCTGGCCGCCATCTCAGGCTGCCTGTCCGGCAGGGGAGCCGGCCTGCCGCCGTCGTTGTCTGAACTGGGACAGCAGGCCGGTGCGCGGCGCCGCGACGTAGGCGGCGGTGAAGGCGAGCGCCTGGGCGAGTACCACGGAGGCGCCCGTGGAGACGTCGAGGTAGTAGCTGGCATAGACGCCGGATACTGCGGCCGTGGTGGTGATGGTGACGGCGAGGACAACCATGCGGTCGAAACTGCGGGTCAGCAGGAAGGCCGTGGCGCCCGGAGTGATCAGCATGGCCACCACGAGGATGATGCCCACTGCCTGCAGCCCCACCACAACGCTCAGGGCGAGCAGCCCCAGCAGGAGGGCGCCGAGGAAACGTGTGTTCAGCCCGATTACGTGGGCGTGGGTGCGGTCGAAGGCCAGCAGGGTGAGGTCGCGTCGCTTGAACAGCACGATTCCGAGTGTAAGCGCGCCGAGGGTCAGCACCTGCCAGAGCTCGCCGTCCGTGACGCCCAGGACGTTGCCGAAGAGGATATGCATCAGGTCCACCTGTGAGGGGGTTCGCGAGATGATGGCCAGGCCCACAGCGAAGAGGGCCGTGAAAACCACTCCGATCACGGTGTCGGACTTGAGCTTGGTGGTCGACTTCACCGCGCCGATCAGGGCCACCGCTCCGGCGCCGAAGATGAAGGCACCGATCGAGAACGGAACTCCCACAATGTAGGCGAGCGCAACCCCCGGCAGCACTGCATGGGAGACGGCATCTCCCATGAGCGACCAGCCCATCAGTATGAGCCAGCACGACAGGACGGAAGCGACGACGGCGGCCGCCAGGGTAACCAACAGCGCCCGGGTCAGGAAGCCGTACTGCAGTGGTTCGAGGAGGAATGCTGCGGGGTCCATTTACGCTCCCGGTGCGATCGGAGTGGCGGAGGGTGTAGTGACAGGCACGGGCGGACTTCCGGGACCGAAGGCCCGCGCCAGGTTTTCGTGGGTCAGGACCTTCGCCGGTGTTCCCTCGGCGAGGATGCGCTGGTGCAGGAGGATGGCGCTGTCGCAGAGCTGGGGGAGGCCGGCGAGGTCATGGGTGGATACCAGGACGGTGCGGCCCTCACCCTTCAGCTCGTGGAGCAGCTCGACGATGGTGGCTTCGCTGACCTTGTCCACGCCCGCAAACGGTTCATCCAGGAGCAGGAGCTGGGCTTCCTGCGCGATGCCGCGGGCAACGAAGGTGCGTTTCTTCTGTCCGCCGGACAGCTCCCCGATCGGCCGGTTACGCAGCATGGTGAGGCCCACCCGCTCCAGCGCATGGTCCACGGCAGCGCGGTCAGCCCGTGACGGATGCCGCAGCGGCCCCATGTGCGCGTACCGTCCCATCAGGACGACGTCCCCGACGGACACCGGAAAGTTCCAGTCCACGTCCTCGGACTGCGGCACGTACGCCACCAGCCGGCCTTTCCTCGCGGCCGTCGAGCTCCGCCCGAAGAGCGCAAGGGAGCCCTGCTGGGCATTAACCAGCCCCATGAGGCACTTGAAGAGCGTTGACTTGCCGGACCCGTTCACACCGATCAGCCCGCAGATCTGTCCGCGGTTGACCGTGACGCTCACACTGTCCAGCGCGGTCACATCGCCGTAGTGCACGCTGAGCCGGTCGACGACGATCGCCGGCTCGGTAGGGTTCAGGGAGGTCTGGTTCATGGTGTCAATCCTTCGACGATGAGGTTGATGTCGTGCCGCAGGAGATCGAGGAAGGTGGGGACCGGTCCGTCAGCCTCCGACAGGGAATCCACGTAGAGCGGACCGGCCAGCGCCGCACCGGTGCTGCGCGCCACCTGTTCCTGCGCCGACGGGTTCACGGTCGATTCACAGAACACGGTGGGCACTTCGTGTTCCTCGACGAAGGCGATCACGTCCAGGATCTGCCGGGGTGTGCCCTCATTGTCGGAGTTGACCGGCCAGATGAACGCTTCCTCCAGTCCGGCATCGCGGGCGAGGTAGGAAAAGGCTCCCTCGCACGTCACGAGCGCCGGGGTAGCCGCGTCTGCCTCGAAAGCGCCCTGCAGATCAGTCAGCAGGGCTTCGAGTTCCTGCTTCAGTTCCTTCCCGTTCGCTGCGTAATCACCGGCGTGTTCCGGATCAAGGTCCGATAGCGCTACCACGATGTTCTCCACATAGATCTGTGCCGCCTTGGGCGACATCCAGGCGTGGGGGTTGGGGAGTCCCGCATAGTTCCCGGACCTGATGTCGACCGGATCGACGCCCTCCGAGAGCACAACGTGGGGAGCGTCCACAGAGAGCACAAACCGCTCAAACCAGCGTTCCAGGCCCAGCCCGTTGTCAAGGATCAGGTCTGCGTCCTGTGCGTTGATGAGGTCGGAGGGCGTCGGCTCATAGCCGTGGATTTCCGTCCCGACCTTGGTGATGGACTCGACGCGGATGTGTTCCCCGGCCACGGAACGGGTGAGGTCCGCAAGGACCGAGAACGTGGTGAGGACAACCGGGCGGGGATCCGCCTCGGCTGCTGTGCGATCTGTCTGGATACCGCACCCGGACAGCATGGACAGGCAGATGAGGTAAACCGGAACCCAAAATTTCGGCATGCCTAAATCTAACCCATACCGCACCGGGATTCCAGCGACGCCCTCGACACAGCGTGCCGTGGCGTGCATGGTTGGATCTGGGAACGATCAACAGGAGGATTTACCATGAGCGAGAACCCCCAGGCCGAGGAAGAGCCGCGCGAGCACTCGGAACAGCCTGCCGAAGGTGACAGGTCGCAGGATCCCTCGGATACCGGGACGCACTCCCAGGATCCGGCCGAGGGCTCCGACGTGGACGCAGGGTCCTCCGGACGTTCCTCGTCCGGATAGTCAGGCTCCGGCTGTAGTCAGACTCCCGATCTGAATCGGCTTCGGGCAGGAAAAGCGGAAGGTCAGACGCCCGCCGGGCACTCACCACCGGCTCTGACGGCACGCCATGAATAGGTGAGATAGGGCAGCTGGAGAATCGCGTCCTCCGCGTGTCCGAGGTGGTCGTGGAGATACCAGGACAGGTTTGCCTCCACCCTGGCGCGTACGCGGGCGGAAGCGTTCTGGTAGTAGCTTCGAGAACGGGCGAGCTCAATGACATCTCCGACCGGAAGGGTCTGTGTCCAGGCGACTACCGAGGACTCCGGCGTCGAAAAGAAGGGACCGAACTCCGGGCGGTAGGACGGCCGGAAGACGTCCCCGGCGTGCATGATGCGTGACAACCGGTGCACCCACGGCACGCCCACGTCCAGCTGGTTCCAGATCAGACCGAAAACACCGTCGGGTCGGAGAATACGCGCAGCTTCAGCGCTCGCCGATACCGGGTCACACCAGTGCCATGCCTGGGCGATGGTGACCACATCGACGCTCGAGGTGCCCAGCCGGGATGCCTCAGCCGTACCCTGCACCCGCCGCACCTGCGGAAGATGGTGTCCGAGCACCGACAGCATGTCCTCCGACGGGTCCACGGCCGTTACCTCGGGGCAGCGGCGGACAAGTTCGCGGGTGAATTTACCGGTGCCCGCGCCGATGTCGGCCGCGCGCTGCGCGCCCGCCGGCACCAGCCACTCCACGCTTTCCGCCGGGTACCCCGGGCGGACCCGCTCGTAGCGCTCGCTCTCCTGCAGGTAGCCCCGCGCCAACTCACGACGGCGGTGCTCTGCGAGGCGGGGACCCCCGGGACCCATGGCACAACTCCTGGCCGGACTAATAGGAACCCGTCAATTAAATCATCCGTTTTCCCACAGCAGCGCCGCCGGCAGCACTGACGGCCGGCCGGGGGCAGTCAGTCGGTGACGCACGGAGCGGCCCCCGCGGTGCCCGGGGTGGGTGGCGCCCATTCCGGAAAGGAACGGGTCTCGACGGCGGGCACCCAGCGCCCTGCGTCCACCACATAATCGGTTCCCAGACCGTTCCGGAGAAGGGAGGTGAGGCCGGTCAGCAGCCGGCCGACGTCGTCCTGGCGCGAGCCGAGACCAAAACTCGCCCGCAACGATCCGGAGGGCAGTCCCAGGCGCTTCAACAGAGGATGGGCGCAGAACTTCCCGTCTCTGAGTCCCACGCCATGCTCGGCGGACAGATACGCAGCGACGAGGCCGGCGTCGTAACCGTGGACCGAAAAGTTCACCACACCGATCGCGTCGGTGCTGTCCGTGAAGATGCGGTGGACGGTGACACCTGGAAGCGCCGCGAGCCCCTCGACGAGGGAGGTGCGCAGTAGTGATTCGTGCTCCAGCCAGTCCTTTGCGTCCAAAGCAGCAAGAACTTCCGTCGCATGCGCCAGCGCTGCGGCACCCAGGACGTTCGGCGAGCCGCCCTCATGGCGTGCCGGACCGGTGGCCCAGGACACCGAATCAACCTTCACCGTCTTCACCGCGCCGCCGCCTGCGAGATGCGGGGTGCCCGCGTCGAGCCAGTCCGGCCTTCCCACCAGTACGCCCGCGCCGAACGGCGCATACAGCTTGTGCCCGGAGAAGGCGACGTAGTCAATGCCGTCCCGCACGAGGTCAAGCCGCCGGTGCGGCGCCAGCTGGGCGGCGTCGACGACGATCCGTGCACCGTGGGCGTGGGCGGCGGAGGCGAACCGTGCGATCGGCAGCACCTCGCCTGTCACATTCGAGGCACCGGTGACCGCGAGCAGGCTGATCCCCCCGGAGGCGAGTTCCTCCTCCACGGCGGCAAGGGTGGCCTCGACGGTGTCTGCTGCGACGAGCCCGCGGTGGGGGCGGTCAAGCCAGGGCAGCAGGTTGGCGTGGTGCTCCAGGTCGAGGTAGAGCACCTCGCCGTCCTCCGGCAGGCAGCCCGCCAGGAGGTTGAGGGAATCGGTGGTGTTGCGGGTGAAGATGACCGCGTCATCCTCCCTGCCCCCGACGAAGGCCCGGACAATCCGCCGCGCGTTCTCATACAGGGAAGTCGAGATCTGTGACGCATACCCAGCACCGCGGTGGACGCTTGCGTAGTAGGGCAGGACGCTCTGCAGATAATCGCTGACCTGTGCCAGCGCCGGCGTCGATGCTGCATAGTCCAGATTCACGTACCGTACCGGCGTGCCGTCGATCAGCGGCGACTGCAGGTCGGCGCCAAGAACGTCCGCCAACGGCGATTCGGAAAGGTCCTGAATGGTTTCCAGGATGGCATTGCTCACGGATGTAACCCCACAGTGGTCTCAAGGGACCTGCAAAGGGAGGTCCCGCGCTTGCCGAACCACATTCTGATCCGGCCTGGTCGTCACCCGGGGCACCCCACCGCGGAAGGAGGGTTGCCGGCCAGCAAACCGGGGTTTAACGCTGGCACTCGTGACCTAGGAATCCAGAATAGGACAGACCGGAGGCATCCGCGCGCTTTGTTACGCGGCCGGCTCAGGCGCCGGCACCCTCCTGGAGCAGGTCATCCAGTGAGGGGTTGAGCGTCTTCAGCACATCGCTGTGCAGGATGCTGTTGGTGGCGAGCGCGTTTCCGCCGAACGGTCCGTCGGCACCTTCAAGCGAGGTGAACCGGCCGCCGGCTTCGGTGACGATGGGGACCAGCGCTGCCATGTCATACAGATTGAGTTCCGGCTCGCAGGCGATGTCCACGGCTCCCTCGGCCACCAGGCAGTAGGACCAGAAGTCGCCGTATGCCCGCGTGCGCCAGACTGACTCGGTCAGCGACATGAACTCGTCGAGATTTCCGCGCTGCTTCCACCCTGAGAGGCTCGAGTAGGAGAGGGAGGCGTCTTCCAGGCGGGACACGCTCGAGACCCGCAGCCGGGTTGCCGCGGCCAGCGACTTGCCCATGAACGCACCCGTGCCGGTCGCCGCCCACCAGCGCTTGCCGAGAGCGGGAGCACTGACCACCCCGACGACGGGGCGCCCCTCATCGACCAGCGCAATGAGTGTCGCCCACACGGGAACGCCTCGGACAAAGTTCTTGGTGCCGTCAATCGGATCAATGATCCAGCGGCGGGAGCCCGCACCGCTGCTGCCGAACTCCTCGCCTAGCACCGCGTCCCTGGGACGGGCGCGGGAGAGCTGTCCGCGGATGGCCTCTTCGGCTGACTTGTCCGCGTCCGTGACCGGTGTGAAGTCCGGCTTGGTCTCAACCGCCAGATCCAGTGCCTTGAACCTGGACATGGTCTGGTCGTCCACGGAGTCGGCCATCACATGGGCAAGGCGCAGGTCATCGTTGTAGCTCTGGAGGTTCATACTCTTCAACCTATATCCTCTGCACGCGCGGGTGCGGGAGGCCCGGGCCGAACGTGCCCAATGTATGCGTGGTGCCCTCCGGCGGCGGGCACGGTTAACGCAGGAAAGGGACACCGGCCGTCAGCCGGTGTCCCTTTCCTTGAAAACTAAGAGTTAGAGAACGGAGATGTTCTCAGCCTGGGGACCCTTGGGTCCCTGGGTGGTCTCGAAGCTGACCTTCTGGTTCTCCTCGAGCGAGCGGAAGCCGCCGGAGTTGATTGCGGAGAAGTGAGCGAAGACGTCAGCGCCGCCGTCATCAGGAGCGATGAATCCAAAGCCCTTTTCAGCGTTAAACCACTTGACTGTACCTGTTGCCATTTTATTCATTCCTTGAGTGTAGGATCCCCCCGTACTTCGGGGTTCCCGTCGCGGTGTTCATCTCGCCTGCAAAAAAAGCTTTCGAACTCCGTAGAGAAATCAAGGCTAAATATTCGTGCGCAACACAACAACTGGATTCAGTCTAGCAGGCTGCGGGCCGGTACGGGTGCACCGGCTACTGCTGTCCCAATTCCTTCGACCCCTGCGGCGTTTCGATGCCTGCGCCAAGGAGCCGTCGCAGGGAGGAAAGCCGCACCGGCCCGGACTCGCCGGCGTGCCCGGATTCCACCCAGTCGTCCAGTCCGCAGTTGACCGCGCTGTCATCATGCCTGCACCCTCGTTCGCACTGCTCGGTGCCGGGCGCGAGGTCGGGAAAGGCAGCGAGGATGCGGTCAGCATCCACATGGGCAAGGCCGAATGAACGAATTCCCGGCGTGTCGATGATCCACGTGCCCGGTGCGGAGTCGGCTGCCTTGAGGGCGTAGGCCGAGGACGAGGTGTGGCGTCCGCGCCCGGTGACAGCGTTGACGCCCCCGGTGGCGCGGTTGGCTCCCGTGAGCGCGTTGACCAGGGTGGACTTCCCGACGCCGGAATGCCCGAGGAGTACACTCACCCGGCCGTCCAGCAGACCCTTCAGCTGCGCGACCGCCTCAGGCGCCAGAAGTGCGGAAGCGCCGCTGGCGGACGTTGTCCGAACCGCGTCCGGGGTGGACGCCGTGCGGCTGGTGATGATGTGCAGGTCAAGGTGCTCGTAGTTGGCAAGGAGGCCTGCAGGATCCTGCAGGTCCGCTTTGGTGACGCACAGCAGCGGCTGGATGCCGGCGTCGTACGCGGCCACCAGCGCACGGTCGATGAAACCGGTCCGCGGCTCGGGGTTCGCCGCAGCAACAACAATCACCAGCTGATCGGCGTTGGCTACCACGGCCCGCTCCACCGGATCGGTGTCGTCGGCGCTGCGGCGCAGCAGGGTTCGGCGTTCCTGGATCCGGACCAACCGGGCAAGGGTGTCCGGCTCGCCGCTCACGTCACCCACCAGCGCCACGAGGTCCCCGGCGACGACGGGGGAGCGGCGCAGCTCCCGGGCGCGGGCGGCGATCACCACGCGCTCGGTTGCCTGGTCCTCATCGACGACGGCGGTATAGCGCCCGCGATCCACGGTGATGATCCGCCCGGTGACCGCATCCTCATGGGCGGGGCGATCCTTTGTCCGTGGGCGGGAACCTTTCTTGTTCGGCCTGATGCGGACGTCGGACTCATCCCAGGAGGAGGTACCGCGCCGGGATCCGCCGGACGTCACCGCGGGCCGCTCGGCTCAGCGGTGGCTGCGACGGCCTCCCACAGCTCGGGGAACTGCGGCATGGTCTTGCCTGTGGTCGCGATGTTCTCCACCTCGACGCCGTCCACCACGAGGCCCAGGATTGCGCCCGCCGTGGCCATGCGGTGATCGTCATAGGTGTGGAACGGTCCGCCGTGAAGCGCAGCCGGGCGGATGATCAGGCCGTCGGAGGTCTCCTCCGCATCGCCGCCCAGCCGGTTTATCTCGGCCACCAGTGCCGCGAGCCGGTCTGTCTCGTGTCCGCGCAGGTGTGCTATCCCGGTGAGCAGCGACGGGGTCTGTGCGAGAGCGCACAGCGCGGCTACCGTTGGCGCAAGTTCGCTGGTGTCCGCCAGTTCGGCACCGGTGATGGTGCCGGTTCCGCGGACCACCAGGGTGGAATCCTCAGTGAGTTCGACGGCGGCGCCGAGCCGGGGGAGGATGGTCCGCCACTTCGCGCCGACCTGCGTGGTGTCCGCGGGCCAGTGCGGCATCCGTACCGTGCCGCCGGTGGCGACCGCGGCCGCGAGGAACGGGCCGGCGTTGGAGAGATCCGGTTCGATACGGACATCGAAGGCGTTGATGGTCCCCGGCTGCACATGCCAGACGTTCGGCACTGAGTCATCGATGACGACGCCGAGCTCCCGCAGCACCTGGACGGTCATGGCAATGTGGTCAAGGCTCGGCACCGGGGGGCCGACGTGCTCGAGGCGCAGGCCTTCGCTGAAGCGGGCTCCGACGAGCAGCAGCGCCGAGACAAACTGCGACGAGGCGCTCGCATCGATCGTCAGTGTCCCGCCCTCGACCCCTCCGGAGCCCTCGACCGTGAACGGCAGGGCGTCGTCGTCGTTTTCGAGCGGGACACCGAGTCGGCGCAGGGCGCCGATCACCGTGCCCATGGGGCGCCGACGGGCGTGCGGGTCGCCGTCAAAGAAGGTGCGTCCGTTCCGGAGGGCGGCCAGCGGGGGCACAAAGCGCATGACGGTCCCGGCGAGTCCGCAGTCGACGCTTGCGTCTCCGGATGCATCCGCCGGGATGGGGGTGACCAGCAGGTCGGGACCGAACCTGCCGTCTCCGTCGACCTCCTGCACGCCCGCGCCGAGGGAGCGCAGGGCGTCCACCATCAGGCGCGAGTCCCGTGAGTGCAGCGGTGCGCGCAGCCTGCTGGGTCCGCTCGCCAGGGCTGCGAGCACAAGGTACCGGTTGGTCAGGGACTTTGACCCTGGAACCTCCACTGTTGCATCAACAGGGCCCAGGGTGCGCGGCGCGGGCCAGAAGGAGGTGGAGGACGGCGCGGCGGGCAGTGCACTCACGTCCCTTAGCTACCCGTGACTTCCGACGCCGTCTTGCGTACTGCTTTTTCGGCCTTCCGGATGTTCTTCCGGGTGTCGTGGCTCAGGGCGAGGGCATTGCGGCGTGCGTCCTCGGCGAAGTGCTCGGCCCGCCAGGCCCAGCTCGGCCGCCCATTGGTGTCCACCGCTGCGAGCAGCACAGCTCCGAGGAGGGAGAGGTTCTTGATGAGCTGGTTGCGCCGTTCCTTGCGCGCCTTCGACGTGGATGAATCCGCATTGTTGAATTCGACGACGGCGTTCAGGGTGGAGGTCACAACCAGCACCAGTGCCGAAAGCCGGGAGAAACGGCCGATGCCGAGCAGGACGGCGGCTCCCAGGTGCGCGGTGCCGAGCACTTTGGCGACAGCCTGTTCATTGCCTGTCGCTGAGGCGGCAGCGGGGACTGCCTTGGTGATCCGGTCGAGCGTGGGTCGGAGCGCAGCGGCCGTCGCGTCCGTGTTCCGAAGCCGGTCAATGCCCGTAAGGACGAAGCTGCTGGCGAGCAATGGGCGGGCGAGTACGCGAACAAGGGTCACAATGCCTCCTGGTTTCCAGCACCGCGGGCGGCACCGGATCTACTTATGCGGACAAAGTCAGTTACAGCTGGGAATGGATGTGTCTAGTTTTACACTTTTGCTCCAGCGAGGCGATCCGGCTGCGGCGCCCGCGCAGGAATATCCGCTTCCCGGGGACCGTTGTCGATAGAGGAACAACACGCAGAGGACGGATACGAGGAGCAGATGGGTACAGCATCATCGGTACAGGACCGGGTTCCGCGCCTCCAGGTGGCTGCCCCGGCCCGGCCGGCGCAGCGCCCGCAGACCCGTGGACGCGTAGACTTTGCAGCAATGGATACCACAGCCGCGGCCGGGCCCACGCCGACCGAAGACAAGGAACTGGACCTGGACGCCGAATCCGTTGCGGAACGGACGGCCCGGTTCGAGCGGGATGCCATGCAGTACGTGGACCAGCTCTATTCGGCAGCCATGAGGATGGCACGCAATCCGGCTGACGCGGAGGACCTGGTGCAGGAGGCCTACACCAAGGCGTTCTCCGCTTTCCACCAGTACAAGCCGGGTACAAATCTGAAGGCCTGGCTGTATCGCATCCTCACCAACACGTACATCAACCTGTACCGCAAGCGTCAGCGGGAGCCCCTGCAGTCGCACTCGGACACCATTGAGGACTGGCAGCTCGCCAAGGCAGCCGAACACACGTCATCGGGACTGCGTTCAGCCGAGGTGGAGGCACTCGACCACCTTCCCGATTCCGATGTCAAGCAGGCGCTGCAGGCCATTCCCGAAGAGTTCCGGCTGGCGGTCTACTTCTCGGATGTCGAGGGCTTTGCCTACAAGGAAATCTCGGAAATCATGAATACCCCGATCGGCACGGTGATGTCGCGGCTGCACCGCGGACGCAAGCTCCTGCGGGAATTGCTCTCCGAATACGCGCATGAGCGCGGCATGGGTGATTCGGCACGCGCGTCCGCCGCTGACGGTGGAACTACACAGGAGAACGGAAAATGAGCGACTGCCATAGCCTTGGCGACTGCGACGATTCACGGATCGAGCGGCTGTACGAGTACCTTGACGGTGCTCTCTCCCACGCTGACCTGGTGGAGATCAAGAACCACCTCGAGGACTGCCCGGACTGCACCCAGGAACATGATCTGGAGTGCGTGATCCGGTCGGTGGTGAAGCGGTCCTGTACGGAGGTTGCACCGGCAACCCTCAAGTCGAACATCCTCGATCGCATCAGCCAGATCAAGACTGTCGACCACTAGGCCGGCGCCCCACCGGAGGGCACAACGCAAAGGAACCCCCGTACTGGTACGGGGGTTCCTTTGTCTGTGTGACCGTGATGTCAGGTGTTGGGGCGCTTACCGTGGTTAGCGCCGCCGCGCTTGCGATCACGGCGCTTGCGTGCACGCTTGCTCATGGCTGCCTCCTTACGTTGCCTGTGTATGGCTTTACCGGTTGACCGCTCGGGTCCGGACTGCCCTCCAGTCTCCCACACGCAGGCGGGGTGAACCTAAACGCACGCGGCAGGGTCTCTCCACAGGCCAGGTGCGGCAGAGGGACGGGTGCCCGCCTAGGATAGTGCGGAAGAATCCCCGACAAAGGAGTGCCGCGTGCGTGCAGTATTTGCAGAGTCGATGTCCGCCGAGCGTCCGCTGGAAGGACTGCGGGTCGGTGAACTTCCGGAGCAGCCCGCACCGGAGGGCTTCCGCCGGGTCCGCGTGCTTGCCTCGGCGCTGAACCATCACGATCTGTGGTCGCTGCGCGGTGTCGGGTTGGGTCCGGACAAGCTGCCGATGATCCTCGGCTGTGACGGGGCGGGACTGGACGACGACGGCAACGAGGTGATCATCCACAGCGTGATTTCCTCTCCCGGCTGGCAGGGGGATGAGACCCTCGACCCCCGCCGCTCGCTGCTGTCGGAGCACCACCCGGGCACCATGGCGGATTACGTCTGGGTGCCTGCGCGCAATCTTGTGCCGAAGCCGGCGGACCTGACGTTCGAGGAGGCCGCCTGCCTGCCGACTTCCTGGCTGACGGCGTACCGGATGCTGTTCACCACGTCCACTGCATCGCCAGGATCGACGGTCCTGGTGCAGGGGGCCGGCGGCGGGGTGGCCACCGCTCTCATTTCGCTCGCTGCCGCTGCCGGTTACCGGGTGTGGGTCACCAGCCGCAGCGGGGAGAAAAGGGAGCAGGCGCTGGAACTGGGGGCACAGGACGCGTTCGACGCCGGTGCCCGGCTTCCCGAGCGGGTGGACGTGGTCTTTGATTCGGTCGGCGAGGCCACCTGGGCACACTCACTCAAGGCGCTCAAACCGGGCGGCGCCGTCGTCACCTGCGGTGCAACAAGCGGTCCCGCACCGTCTGCGGACCTCAACCGGGTGTTCTTCCTGCAGCTGCGCGTGCTGGGCTCCACCATGGGAACTCGTGATGAACTCGGGCGGCTGGCGCAATTCCTTACCGTGAGCGGCATCCGTCCGAGAATCGACTCCGTGCATGCGCTCGATGACGCCCGGCGCGGGTTCGAGCGCATGGAAACGGGAGAGGTGTTCGGCAAGGTGGTTTTCACCCACGGAAACTGACGCGCTGGCGGAGCCGGCCCC
>NZ_KI914619.1:75733-98659 GCF_000520475.1 Arthrobacter sp. 35/47 | reverse complement strand
CGGGTGCGGGGATATCCAACCAGTGGAACCATCCCCGGTGCAGTACGAGCCACGCCATGAGGCCGTAGCCTGCCTGGCCCGGGCTTCCTCCGTTGGCGGCGAGATCCGAACGCCACTGTTCGTGGGCATGCAGGGGAGTGAAGGTATCCACGTAGACGTGCTTGCGGCGTGTGGTTACGTCCGCGAAGGCCGCCGAGAGGTCGGCGAGCCGGCGGTTGCGTTCCGCGTCCAGACCGGGAGGCGGTCCCACTACCAGGACCTTGATGCTCATCTGTGCTGCACCGTCGAGGATGTTCGCGAGATTGAGCCGGCTGCGTGCAGTCGAGATCTCAAGATCGAGGTCCCGGTCCGACAATCCGATGAGCAGGCGGTTCTCGGTGGTCTCCGAAAAGCGCCGCCCGGCTTCCTCGACCCAGCGCCCGGCCAACGCCTCGGTGCCTTCACCGGGAGCAGCCAGGCTGTAGGCCTCAAGGGTGGCGTTGTCCGGTGTGGTACGCGCCAGGACCCTCCCGAGCCAACCGAGTGCACGCGGGTCACCGAGTCCTGCGAGAAGCTCGTCTCCCACTGCGGCGAGCCTTATCCTGCGATGTTCCACTGATCACACCTCTGGTTACTTGTCGGGCTGGGTTTCGGTCAGGCACCAACAGAGGCGCCGACCAGTCCGTGCGGGGAACGCCAATGGGCAGGGTCCCAACGACCCTGCCCATTGTACGTTCGGGCCACAGGTAAGTTACTTCCGGTCGAAAGCCTTCTTGATCAGGATTTCCTGCTCCACCGCGTGGTGCTTCGCCGACCCGGTGGCCGTGGAGGCCGATGCAGGCCGGGAAGCCAGCCGGAGCGGGCGATCGAGGTGTTCCGGCAGGTTCAGGCCGATGAATGGCCACGGTCCCTGGTTTGCCGGTTCATCCTGTGCCCAGACGATCTCCGCGTCCGGGTACGCACCGATCGCGGCCCTGATCTCCTCGACCGGTAGCGGAGCCAGCTGCTCGACTCGCAGAATCGCGGTCGAGGTGTCGTTGGCCTTCTGGCGCGCCGCTGCCAGATCGTAGTAAAGCCGTCCGGAAACCAGCAGGACACGGGTGACATCCGCCGGGTTGAGCCCGGCCGTGTCTTCGATGACGGGCCTGAAGCTGCCCTGCGTGAAGTCCTCGACACTGCTCGCGGCCGCCTTCAGACGCAGCAGCTGCTTCGGAGTGAAGATGACCAGCGGCTTCCGCGGCCGGCTGTAGGCCTGCCTGCGCAGCAGGTGGAAGTGCGACGCCGCGGTGGTGGGATTGGCCACCACCATGTTGTCTTCCGCGCACATCTGCAGGAAGCGTTCGATGCGGGCGGACGAGTGGTCCGGTCCCTGACCTTCATAGCCGTGCGGGAGCATGAGCACCAGCGAGGACCGCTGGCCCCACTTCTGCTCCGCGGAGGAAATGAACTCGTCAATGATGGTCTGTGCGCCATTGACGAAGTCACCGAACTGGGCCTCCCAGAGCACCAGGGCGTCCGGGCGTTCCACCGAGTAGCCGTACTCGAATCCCATGGCCGCGTATTCCGAGAGCAGCGAATCGTAGATCCAGAACTTGGCCTGGCCCTCGCTGAGCTCTCCCAGCGGAACCCACTCGGTGCCGTTTGCGCGGTCATGGAACACTGCGTGACGCTGCACGAAAGTACCGCGACGGGAGTCCTGGCCGGCAAGACGTACGGGCACGCCTTCCATCAGAAGCGAACCGAATGCTGCGATTTCGCCGAAGCCCCAGTCGATGCCGCCTTCCCGGGACATCTGCTCGCGCTTCTCGAGCAGGGCCTTGAGCTTCGGGTGAACCGTGAAGCCCTCGGGGAACGCCAGGTGCGCCTTGCCGATGTGGGCGAGGGTCTCGGCGGTGATAGCCGTGCTCGCCGGAACTCCCACACCGTTGTCGGTGCGCTGTGCGATGGGTCGCTCGATGTCGGAGACAGCCGCAGCGTCCTTGGTGACCACCGGGATAGGGGAGGTCTGCGCTGCATGCGTCTCCGCGAAGACGCGCTCCAGCCGTTCCTGGTAGTCCCGCAGCGCCTGCTCGGCCTCCTCCTGACTGATGTCACCGCGACCGATCAAGGCCTCGGTGTAGAGCTTGCGCACCGAACGCTTGGCCTCGATGAGGTTGTACATCATGGGTTGCGTCATCGACGGGTCGTCGCCCTCGTTGTGACCGCGCCGGCGGTAGCACACCATGTCGATGACGACGTCCTTGTTGAACCGCTGGCGGAACTGGTACGCCAGCTGGGCCACCCGGACCACGGCTTCCGGGTCGTCGCCGTTCACATGGAAGATAGGGGCCTGGACCATCTTGGCGACGTCCGTCGAGTACACCGATGACCGCGACGCAGTGGGCGACGTGGTGAAGCCCACCTGGTTGTTCACGATGATGTGGATGGTTCCACCTGTGCGGTATCCGCGCAGCTGTGAGAGGTTCAGGGTTTCCGCGACCACGCCCTGACCCGCGAAGGCGGCGTCACCGTGGACGAGGATCGGCAGGACCGGGAAGGTGTCTCCCTGGTCCAGGCGGTCCTGCTTGGCCCGGACGATTCCCTCAAGGACGGAGTCCACGGCCTCAAGGTGCGAGGGGTTTGCCGCGAGGTACACCTTGGTTTCATTGCCGCTGTCCGAGGTGTAGGTGCCTTCGGTACCGAGGTGGTACTTCACGTCACCGGAGCCCTGCACCGAACGCGGATCCTGGGTGCCCTCGAACTCGCGGAAGACCTGGGCGTAGGTCTTGCCGGCAATGTTGGTGAGGACGTTGAGGCGGCCGCGGTGGGCCATGCCGATCGCGACCTCGTCCAGGCCGTCGTCGGCGGAGTCGGACAGGATCGAGTCGAGCAGCGGAATCAGGGATTCGCCGCCTTCCAGCGAGAACCGCTTCTGGCCCACAAACTTGGTTTGCAGGAAGGTCTCGAACGCTTCAGCGGCATTGAGCCGGTGCAGGATGCGGAACTGCTCCTCACGGCTCGGCTTCGAGTAGGCGTGCTCCAGCTCATCCTGGAACCACTGGCGTTCCTCAGGGTCCTGGATATGCATGTACTCGATGCCGGTGGTCCTGCAGTAGGCGTCCCGCAATACACCGAGGATGGTGCGGAACTTCAGGGTGGGCTTCCCGCCGAATCCGCCGGTCGGCCACTCGCGGTCAAGGTCCCACAGCGTCAGGCCATGGGTACGGACGTCGAGGTCCGCGTGCTTGCGCTGGACGTACTCGAGCGGGTTGGTATCCGCCATGAGGTGGCCGCGGACGCGGTAGGCGTGGATCAGCTGCTGGATGCGGGCAACCTTGTTGATCTCATCCATGGGATCAACCTGGATGTCAGCGCTCCACCGGACCGGCTCATACGGGATGCGCAGGGCCTCGAAGATCTCGTCATAGAAGTTCTGCTCGCCCAGCAGGAGCTGATGCACAATCCTGAGGAACTCGCCGCTTCCGGCGCCCTGGATGACCCGGTGGTCATACGTGGAGGTCAGGGTGATGGTCTTGCTGATTGCGTGCTGGGCAAGCGTCTTCTCGCTTGCGCCCTGGAAAGCGGCCGGGTACTCCAGTGCGCCCGCGCCGATGATGCAGGCCTGGCCCTTGGAGAGCCTCGGAACCGAGTGGACCGTGCCGATGCCGCCGGGGTTGGTAAGCGAGACGGTGGTGCCGGCGTAGTCGTCCGCCCCGAGCTTGCCTGCACGCGCACGCTTGACGAGGTCCTCGTAGGCGTTCCAGAACTCCGAGAAGTTGAGCGTTTCCGCCTTCTTGATGTTGGGGACCACCAGCAGGCGTGAACCGTCGGGCCGCGGCATGTCGATCGCCAGTCCGAAGTTCACATGGGCAGGCTGGACCGCCGCGGGCTTGCCGTCCACGACGTCGTAGTAGACGTTCTGCGAAGGGAACTGGGCGAGTGCCCGGATGATCGCGTAGCCGATGATGTGGGTGAAGGAAACCTTGCCGCCACGGGCCCGCTCCAGGTGGTTGTTGATGACCACACGGTTGTCGATCAGGAGCTTGGCCGGGATGGCCCGGACACTGGTGGCCGTCGGAACCGTGAGGCTCGCGTCCATGTTGGTGGCGATGGCCTTGGCAGGTCCGCGCAGGACGGTGACGGTGTCTTCATCCATTTCCGGGTTCAGATCCGACTTCGGGAGCTGGGCCGGGATGGGAGCCTTTTCGGTTTTCTGCTCCGGCTTGGGCTCGGCCTTGGCCGCCGCCGGCTTCGACGCCGCAGCTTTCTCACGGTCTTGCCCGGGCTCTTCCTTGGCGACCGGCGGCTTGCCGGACTCCTGCGTTGCAGCGGGTGATTCCCCGGACGCCTTGGGAGCATTCTGCTCCGCCGAGACGACGGGCAGCTCCCGGGTGGGGGGATTCGGGTCCCCGGAGCCGGCAGGCCTTGAAGCAGCGTGCCGCCCGTTGTCCGAGCCGCTGCTCTCTGCTTCAAAGGATTCGAAAAGGCTCCACCACTTCTTGTCTACCGAATTCCTGTCCTGGCGGAATTGCTCGTAGAGCTCATCCACAAGCCATTCATTCCCGCCGAATTCTTCCGGTAGACGGTGGTTGGGTTGTTGTGGCACTTGTTATACGCCCTCTTCCATGAGTTGCCCTTGGCCCAAAAAGGTTCACATCAGCGCTCGCCTGACCCTGTTGACCTGCCCATCAGTCTAATGACAGTTTCAGGCAACAAGCCAATCTCGGCACAGTGCCCGGCGTAGCACAACCGATCACTCCACGCGTGCCCGGGCAGGGCGTCGATTCGACATAGACTCCCATGTGTAACCGACTGCAGGAGCACCCGTGCGTTTGATCAACACGCCCTCAACCGACCTCACCTACTCTGACGTTTTCCTCGTGCCGTCAGCATCCGAGGTGATCTCCCGATTCGACGTCGACCTCGCCAGCGACGACGGCACCGGCACAACGATCCCGCTGGTGGTCGCCAACATGACTGCCGTCACCGGACGCCGCATGGTGGAGACCGTGGCGCGGCGGGGCGGACTGGCCGTACTGCCGCAGGACATTCCCGTGCACGTCATCAGCGAGGTGACGCAGTGGGTCAAGCAGCGCGACCTGATCTTTGAGACGCCGCTGAAGCTTCAGCCCGGGAATACCGTGATTGATGCGCTGCACCTGATCAACAAGCGCGCGCACGGTGCCGTGATGGTGGTCGACGATGCCAACCGCTGCGTGGGTGTGGTCCGGGCGGAAGACTGCGAGGGTGTCGACCGGTTCGCCTCCCTCGAGTCCGTCATGCGAACCCGGCCTCTTACCCTGGACGCGGAGCGATTCTCGGCGGACCGCGATGCCGCGCTTCAGCAGGCCTTCGAGGAGCTCGATGCCGCGGGTGCCTCGCTTGCAGCAGTGTCCCGGAATGGAGAGCTCGCCGGCGTCATCACCCGCAAGGGCGCGCTGCGCTCCACCATCTACCAGCCGGCCACTGACGGCAGGGGTCGGTTGCGGGTTGCTGCCGCCGTCGGTATCAATGGCGACGTAGCAGCCAAGGCGGCCGGGCTGCTTGAGGCCGGGGTGGACGTCCTCGTGGTGGACACGGCCCACGGGCACCAGCGCAAAATGCTTGACGCGCTCAAGGCCGTCACGGCCCTTGATCCGTCCGTTCCTGTGGTCGCCGGGAACGTTGTCAGCGCCGACGGGGTACGGGACCTGGTTGAGGCGGGCGCCTCGATCATCAAGGTCGGCGTGGGACCCGGTGCCATGTGCACCACGCGAATGATGACCGCAGTGGGCCGTCCGCAGTTTTCTGCAGTCCACGAGTGCGCCCAGGCGGCGGCGGAGCTAGGTGCACATGTCTGGGCCGACGGCGGCGTCCGATACCCACGGGATGTTGCCCTTGCGCTCGCGGCCGGAGCAAGCCAGGTGATGATCGGGTCCTGGTTCGCGGGTACCTACGAAAGCCCCGGGGACCTCCAGACCGATGGGCAGGGGCGCCTGTACAAGGAGAGCTTCGGCATGGCATCGGCGCGCGCAGTCCAGAACCGGACGCAGCGTGATGACGTGTTCGCCCGCGCACGCAAGGGACTGTTCGAGGAAGGCATCTCAACGTCCACGATGTACCTGGACCCTGCCCGCCCGGGTGTCGAGGACCTGCTGGACATGATCACGGCCGGTGTGCGCAGTTCGATGACCTATGCGGGTGCACGCTCGCTCGCCGAATTCCGCGAACGCGCAATTGTCGGGGTGCAGTCCGCGGCCGGCTACGAGGAAGGCCGTCCTCTCCAGCAGAGCTGGTAGCAGACCTGCGGTGCCGTTCCGGTTCCACGGTGTCCGGAGTCCGGGGTGCGGAGTCCGGTGCCACGGAGTCCAGCGCGCGAGCGATCCTGGAGGCAGCGGACCTCCCGGCGGCAGAGGATGCCCACGGCATCGGTCCGCGCCGTGGACGGCGCCCGTGCTGTAAACTGGAGACCTTATGGACAGTTCCTCTAGGGGCCGGCCCATGGTGCGCACGCAGCGACAGGCAGCATCGATCCGATGTGCAGCGCAGCCATCCAGTGCCGGCAATCCCCGTTCACATGCCCATCACCCACTGACTTCCGCGCGTTGCGACGCTTCCGGCAGCTCATCCATGCCGGATCAGCGCGCCGACGGTGACGCCTCGGGAGACAGCGCCTTGGGAAGCTCCGCGTCGACGGAGCCTTCCCAGCCGGACGAGCCGTCTCAACCTGCGGAACCTCCGAAACCCGCCGCGCGGGGTAATTCCTGCGCACCCACGGCGGTGGTCCGGTAATGGAGTGGCTCTACCTGATTGCCGGCCTGCTGCTGATTCTCGGCACCGGGTTCTTTGTTGCTGTCGAGTTTTCCCTCGTTGCACTCGACCAGACGTATGTCCAGCGTGCGGTGGACGAGGGAGACAAGCGCGCCGAACCGCTGCTGCGCTGTCTCAAGTCCCTGTCCACGCAGCTCTCCAGCTGCCAGCTCGGCATCACCCTGACAACGCTGCTGACCGGTTATGTCATGGAGCCTTCCGTGGGGCGGCTGCTTGAGACGCCGCTGGGGGCACTGGGCGTGCCGGACACACTGCGGGCATCGGTCTCCCTGATTCTTGCGATGACGCTGGCCACCCTTCTCTCCATGCTGATCGGGGAGCTGGTGCCCAAGAACATGGCCATCGCCCTCCCCTTCAAAGTCGGCAGGACCCTGGCCCGTCCGCAGCTCATCTTCACCGCAATCTTCAAGCCGGCGATCGTCCTTCTCAACGGCTTCTCCAACCGAGTGCTGCATCTGTTCGGGCTGGAAGCCAAAGAGGAAATCTCGGGTGCCAGGACTCCCTCCGAGCTGTCCTCCCTGGTGCGGCGGTCCGCGGAGCTGGGAACCCTTGATCAGGGGACCGCAAACTTCCTTGCGAGGACGTTCAGTTTCTCCGAGCGCACGGCGGCAGACGTCATGACGCCGCGAATCAGGATGGCAACGATCGAATCCGACCAGACGGTGGCCGACGTCGTCGATCTCGCGCGGCAGACTGGCTACTCACGCTTTCCCCTCCTCGGGGACTCGCCCGATGACATCCGTGGAGTGGTGCACGTGAAGAAGGCCGTTGCAGTGCCGCGTTCCAGGCGTGCGGAGCTTCCGGCCGGGACCATCATGACGGAGGTCCTGCGGATCCCCGAGACGGTGCACCTCGACTCGCTGCTCAGCGAACTGAAGGAGGCCAACCTGCAGCTCGCTGTGGTGCTCGATGAGTACGGCGGAACTGCCGGCGTGGTCACACTCGAGGACCTCGTCGAGGAGATTGTGGGCGAGGTGGCTGATGAACACGACAAGCTCAAGCCCGGCGTCCTGCAGAGCGCTGCAGGCAACTGGTTCTTCCCGGGCATCATGCGCCCGGACGAGGTCAGTGAACAGATCCCCAACCTGGTTGTGCCGGACGAACCGGGCTACGAGACAGTGGGCGGCTACATCATGTCCGTTCTGGGCAGGATCGCCGAAACAGGCGACCGGGTGGACGTCCCCGGCGGGATCCTTGAGGTGGAACGCATGGACGGACGCCGGATCGACCGCGTCAGCTTCCTGCCCCTGGAGCCTGCGGAAGCAGGACAGTCCGATGCAGCTTCCTCCGCCGCGGGCGGTCCCCGATGAGCGACTGGGCAGGAATCCTGTGGCTGGTCATCCTGCTGATCGGCAACGCGTTCTTTGTGGGCGCCGAGTTCGCGATCATGAGCGCGCGCCGCAGCCAGATCGAGCCGCTTGCGGACCAGGGCATGAAACGTGCACGTACCACCCTCTGGGCCATGGAACACGTGTCCCTCATGCTGGCCTGCGCACAGTTGGGCATCACGGTATGTTCCCTGCTCATCCTGCAGGTGGCCGAGCCCGCCATTCACCACCTGATGGTCGTACCGCTTGAAGCGGCCGGCCTCCCTGGAGGCCTGGCAGACGGCATCGCGTTCGGTATTGCGCTTGCGCTGGTCACCTTCCTCCACGTGACCTTCGGCGAAATGGTGCCGAAGAACATTTCGGTATCCGTGGCGGACAAGGCTGCCCTGTTCCTCGCGCCTCCGCTGGTAATGGTGGCCAAGCTGGTGCATCCCGTCATTTCCAGCCTGAACTGGACTGCCAACCACATTCTGAGGGCCATGCGGATCGAGCCGAAGGACGAGGTGACGTCTTCCTTCACCCTGGAGGAGGTGCAGTCGATCGTCCAGGAGTCCACGCGGCACGGGCTGGTGGACGACGACGCCGGGCTGATCAGCAGCGCGCTCGAATTCTCGGGGCAGACGGCGGGGACCATCATGGTGCCGCTGGAGGAACTGGTCACGCTCCGTACCGACTCCACTCCCGAGGAGTTCGAAAAGACGGTCGGACGGACCGGTTTCTCCCGCTTCGTACTCGTGGATGAGCAGGACAACCTCACCGGTTACATGCACCTCAAGGACGTCATGTCGATGCCGGTCGAGGGGTACCTGCGGCCCATCACGGAGAACAAGGTCAGGGCTCTGGCCAATCTGAGTGTCGATGATGAGATCGAGGACGCGCTTGCCATCATGCAGCGCACCGGGTCCCACCTGGCCCGCGTGATGACCAGCGACGGGCAGGCGCGCGGTGTCCTGTTCCTCGAGGACGTCATCGAGCAGCTGATCGGCGAAATCCGGGATGCCACCCAGAACCAGGGGCACCGGCGCACCGGGGAGTCGCTCCAGCGCGACGCGGAGCTCGGCAGGTTCGAGACGCGCTAGCCCGCCGGGCCGGAAATTCAGGGTCCTTCGCCGGTCGGCGGAGGGCCCTGATCTGTGCTCGGGCTGGTCCCGCTGCAAGGCGCAAAAATGCGAATGATTCGCGTTTAGGTTAGAGTTGGACAAGTCCACAGGGCACCACACCACTTGCGTACACAGATCGAGGGAACATTCATGCGCAGCATTTCCGCGCGAACGACGACGGTACTCGCCGCTTCGGCACTTCTTCCACTGCTGGTGGCTGGCTGCGGCCCCGAGGGCGGCAGTTCGGAACAGGACGCAGCATCAGGCGCGCTGCAGGTGGTGACGTCCACCAACGTCTATGGGGACATCGTCGAGGCAGTCGGTGGGGAACATGTCGAGGTGACGGCGATTGTCGACAGCCTGAGCCAGGATCCGCACTCCTACGAGGCGACGGTGCAGGACAAGCTTGCAGTCTCCAAGGCGGACCTCCTGGTGGAGAACGGGGGCGGCTATGACCCGTTCCTCCATACCCTTGCCGATTCCGTCGAGATGGATCACGAGTACGTACTCAGTGCAGTCGACATCTCAGGACTGGCCCCGGAGGAGGAACCTCACGGCGAGGAGACTCACGCGGAGGAGGAAGCCCACGCCGGGGAGACTCACGCGGAGGAGGAGACTCACGCGGAGGACACTCACGCGGGGGAGGAACCCCACGCGGAGGAGGAACCTCACGCCGAGGACGAACACGCGCACGGTTCCTTCAACGAACACGTCTGGTACAACCTGGCGGCCATGGCGGAGCTCGCCGGCGCCGTAGGGGACAAACTCGGAGCGCTCGACCCCGACAACGCGGACACCTATGAGGCGAACGCCGCCGGCTTCGCAGAGGAACTGGCCGCGATCGAGGAGCGGGCGGCGGCGCTTGCACCGGAGGCCGAAGGCAAGGCCGTCGCCGCCACCGAACCTGTGCCCGCGTACCTGCTGGAAACCGCCGGCCTGGAGGACGTCACCCCCGCCGACTACACCGAGGCAATTGAGGAAGGCGCAGACGTTCCGGTGGCCGCCCTGAACGAGATGCAGGAGCTGGTGAAGAACGGCTCGGTCGCGTTCCTCGCGTATAACGAACAGACCGAGGGTCCACAGACCCAGGCTGTACGCAGTTCAGCGGAGTCCGCCTCGGTGCCCGTCGTCAACTTCACCGAAACGCTTCCCGAGGGTGCGGACTACCTGTCCTGGATGAGCACCAACGTCGACAACATCGCCGAAGCCCTGAAGTCCTGACAGAATTGGCCATGACACTCCCATCCCTTCAGCTAGGAGACCGCGTGGCCAACGACGGCGGTGCTGCCGCTCGCCCTGTGGTGAGCCTTCGCTCTGCCTCCCTCTCGTTTGGGCGCCGGACGCTCTGGCACGATCTTGACCTGGACATCCGGCCGGGAGAATTCCTGGCCGTCCTCGGCCCTAACGGCTCGGGCAAGACGAGCCTGCTCAGGGTGCTTCTCGGCCTGCAGGAACTGGATTCGGGACGGGCCACCGTCAACGGTCATGCACTGCACCGCGGCAGCCGCGCGTTCGGCTACATCCCGCAGCAGAAGTCCTTCGCCGCAGAAACGCCGCTGCGCGCACGCGACCTCGTGGGCCTGGGCGTGGACGGGCACCGCTGGGGGTTCCGCGGCGGCGGAGCAGCCTACCGCCGGACGGTCGATGCCCTCCTGGAGAAGGTGGGCGCGTCGTCGTACGCGGATGCGCCGGTGGGGCGGCTGTCCGGCGGCGAGCAGCAGCGGCTCCGTGCGGCGCAGGCCCTCGCCACGGACCCGCAGGTGCTGCTGTGCGATGAGCCGCTGCTTTCGCTGGACCTGCACCACCAGCAGGCGGTGAGCCGGCTGATCAATGACCAGTGCCGTGACCACAACACCGCCGTGGTCTTCGTGACCCATGAAATCAACCCGATCATCGACTACGTTGACCGCGTCCTGTACCTGGCCGGCGGGCAGTTCCGGGTGGGTCGGCCGCAGGACGTGATGACCAGCGACGTTCTGTCCGAGCTCTATAACAGCCGGGTGGACGTCATCCACAACAACGGCCGCATTGTTGTGGTGGGGCTGCCGGACGCCACCACGCACCATCATCATGCAGAGGCGGCGCAGCCATGACCCTCGACGAAATGCTCCGGGCGATCTTCACGTTCGACAACTACAGCGAGCTGCTGCCGCTGGTGCAGAACTCCATCTGGGCCGGCGCGGTGCTGGGGCTGCTGGGCGGCCTGATCGGTACCTTCGTGATGATGCGGGATCTCGCCTTTGCGGTGCATGGCATCGCCGAGCTGTCCTTCGCCGGTGCGGCGTTTGCGCTGCTCATCGGGGCGAACGTGGTGTTCGGTTCGCTGGTCGGCTCCGTGATCGCCGCGCTCCTGCTGGGCTTGATGGGCATCCGGGCCCGTGACCGCAATTCGATCATCGGTGTCATCATGCCGTTCGGGCTGGGGCTCGGGATTCTGTTCCTGGCGCTCTATGAGGGCAGGGCAGCCAACAAGTTCGGACTGCTGACCGGGCAGATTGTCTCCGTTGACCAGGTGCAGCTGACGCTCCTGGCGGGCTGCGCCGTCGTCGTCATGGCCGCCCTCGGCGCCATCTGGCGTCCGCTGACCTTTGCCAGCGTGGACCCGGAGCTGGCGGAGGCGCGCGGTGTCCCGGTGCGCGGGCTGTCGCTGGTCTTCATGTTCCTGCTGGGCGTATCGGTGGCGCTGTCCATCCAGGTGGTCGGTGCGCTCCTGGTGCTTGCGCTGCTCATCACGCCTGCTGCTGCTGCGCTCAAGGTCACTTCGTCGCCGCGGCTGGTGGTCCTGCTCAGCGTGGCGTTCGCCTGCACGTCGGTGGTGGGCGGTATCCTCCTGGCACTGGGCGGCCGGATCCCCATCAGCCCCTACGTGACAACCATTTCCTTTGTGATCTACCTGGTGTGCAGGATCATCAGCTGGCACCGTTCCACGCGGTCCACCAGGTCCGAAGCACGCGCGGTGCAACCGATCTAAGCCTCAGGCGCGCTGCACTCCGGGCACAGCCCGTAGATTTCCACGGTATGGGCCACCTCGGTGTACCCGTGTTCCTGGGCGATGCGGGCCGCCCACTGCTCGACTGCCGGCGCCTCGATCTCCACAGCCCGTCCGCACTTGCGGCAGAGCAGGTGGTGATGGTGGTGTTCGACGGCGCACCGGCGGTAGACCGCCTCGCCCTCGCCGTTCCGCAGCACATCGACAAGGCCGTCATCGGCCATTGACTGCAGGATGCGGTACGCGGTGGCCAGTGAGACAGACTCGCCGCGCTCGTGCATGGTGCGGTACAGCTCCTGCGTGCTCACGAAGTCGTCCAGCTCATCAAGCGTGGCACTGACCGCCCGGCGTTGCCGTGTAACACGCTGCTCCGACCCCTTGCGGGTGGGCTGCCCTGCTCCAGCTGACATGCCTGGCTGGTCACCTCGCTCTCGATAGTCCGGTGGTGTTCCGGGTTGAACCTCGCGTCAAGGGT
This sequence comes from Arthrobacter sp. 35/47, assembly GCF_000520475.1. Classification (NCBI taxonomy): domain Bacteria; kingdom Bacillati; phylum Actinomycetota; class Actinomycetes; order Micrococcales; family Micrococcaceae; genus Arthrobacter; species Arthrobacter sp. 35/47. The sequence continues at coordinate 85,999 of NZ_KI914619.1, read as the reverse complement.
AGCACCGGCACCCCCGCCAATCTCCGGCGGTGTGCCGCAGACAGGGACGCAGCACGGCGATAGTGTGGGCGCATGTTGTTGACCAAGTTCACCCATGCCTGTGTCCGTCTGGAGAAGGACGGAACCGCCCTGGTCCTGGACCCGGGGAATTTTTCCGAGGTTGAGGAGGCGGTTTCCGGAGCGGCCGCCATCCTCATCACCCATGAGCATGCGGACCACTTCGACAAGGACCGGATCGCAGCGGCGCTGCGGGCGGCCCCGGAACTGGCGGTTCATGCCCCGGAGGGTGTCGCTGCACAACTGAGGGAGGAACTGGACGACGGCGCAGCGGTCCGGGTGCACTCCGTCGAACCTGAGCGCAGCTACACCATCGCAGGATTTGCTGTGCAAACTTTCGGCGGCCAGCACGCCCTCATCCATCCGCACATCCCGCTGGTGAAGAACATCGGGTACCTGATCGAAGGAACCCTCTACCATCCGGGGGATTCGTTCATCGTTCCGCACGGTGTTCAGGTGCAAACGCTTCTGGTGCCCGTCCATGCACCCTGGTCCAAGACCGCCGAGGTGATTGATTTCGTCACCGCCGTGCGGGCACCGCGGGCTCACCAGATCCATGACGCGCTGCTGAATGAGACGGGCCTGGCCATGGTGGAGGGCCACCTTTCGCGGCTGGGGAAGCACTACGGGACAGATTTCCGCCATCTGGCGCCCGGGGAGAGCGTGTCCCTCTAGACCGGCTCCTTGCGGGGCGCACCGGCTCTCCGGGGCGCAATGGTATGGCGCGCCACCTCCTGGAGCTCGGGCGAGTCGGGGTTGCCATTGACCACGCCGGTTGCCCACCGCAGCTGCAGCCCGCTGTCGGTGTCCTCAAGCAGCGCGAGGTTGTTGTCGAACCACGGCCCCTTGATGCTCGTCCAGGAGAACGGCGGCTTCGGAACCCTGGCGGAGCGGGCCACCAGCGCCCCCAGCGGGCTGGCGACGCCGTAGGACATCACCACCGTCGCGAACCTCAGGGCACGCGGCAGGGGGTTCCGGATGGGTGAGCAGACCGCCTGGAGGATCCGGCTGCCGGAGGACCGGTTGACTTCGGCGATGTAGGAGAAGTGGACATCGCCGGAGAGGAAGGTGACGGTCTGAGGTGCCGGTCCGCGTTTTCCGTCCGCCACCTCGCAGGCGAGCGCCGCAACGGCCCTGAAGCTGCGCTGGAACGCGCCCCAGTGCTCAAGGTCCAGGCCCTGCCGCAGCACTTCGCCCATCCTCGACCCCAGCCTGCCCCAGGCGCCTTCCGCAAGCGCCTCGTCCCACGACTCAATATGGTGAAGACCCCGGGGGAGCAGGAAGGGCAGGGAAGTCGCAATCAGCAGGTGCCGTACCCCGCCGCGGAAATGCTCATCCAGCCAGGTGAGTTCAGTCTCGTCCAGGAGAGACCGCCGCGCGGGTTCAAGGACCCGGGCTGCCCTCGAATCCACGGTGATGATCCTTGCGTCACCGATGTCCCGGCAGTAGCTCCAGCGGTAGCTGAGGGGATCGGCGTCCGCGCGCTCGGCGAAGGAGTCAAGGTCAGCGGTGAGGTCCAGTTCCTCCGGCCCGTGGTGCGAGGCGATCTTCTGCCACAGCGGGTCCTCGGTGCGGGCCGCGGAGGAGAGATTGCCGAGATGCTGGTACACCCAGTAGGAGGCCAGCCCGGCGACAATCCGGCCGTGCCACCACGTGGTGCCGTGCATCTTTTTCCGCCAGGACAGCGAGGCGTTCCAGTCGTCGCGGATGTCGTGGTCATCAAAGATCATCGCGCTGGGAAGGGTGGACAGCAGCCAGCGGTTCGCGGGGTCGGACCAGGCGAGCTTATAGAGGTGGGCGTACTCCTCGTAGTCCTTCAGCTCCTCACCCGGCGGTTCATGCAGCGACCGGCGGGAGGAGATGAACTCCTTCATCTCCTTGCTCGTGGAATCCGCATAGACCTGATCGCCCAGGAACGCGACGAGGTCCGGGCGGGCGTCGTCGTCGTCGGTGTGTGCCCGGTGCATCGCATAGGCGCGCAGGGCATCGACGCCGTGGGTGGCGTTGCCCATGGTGTCGTGGGGAACGCTGGTCCGGCAGGAACCGAACGCGAGCCTCAGGCGCCGTTCGGGGTGCAGCGTCCGGATGGACGGGGCAGGAAAGGGCGAGTCCGGCTCCGGCCAGCAGCGCTCGCCGTCGATGGTTACGGTGTACTCCAGGGTGGTGCCCGGCGGAAGGCCGGCGGCCTCCACCAGGGCGTAGTGATGACCGTGGGCGCCGAAGGTGGAAGCGGTCCACGCGTCCGGTCCCGCGCGCAGTTCCACGGTGCAGGCCTCGCTGGTTTCCACCCATAGGGCAGCTGAGGTTTCGTCAACGTACCGGAGCATCGGACCGAGCACCAGGGAAGCTGTCATGACCCTGTTGTACCCCTTGTCGGCCTGCAGGGCCAGAGGACCGCAATACCGCGTGCCGGGCCGGGTTGGAGGGTGGAACAAAGCTGTGGTGAACTTGGCTCACACCCTGACCGGTGTGCCACCGGTCACACTTTCACAAGGAGATCTTCATGGAGACTCTGATGGACGTGCAGGCACTGCGGAACCGGATGACCTCCGGGCGGCAGACCGTCCTGCTGGATGTTCGCTGGGCGCTGGGTAACCCCCACGGTCACGAACAGTACCGATCAGCTCACATTCCCGGCGCCGTCTACGTTGACCTCGAGACGCAACTGTGTTCGCCCCCCTCCGCTGCCGGGGGGCGGCATCCGCTGCCCGAGCCGGCGGCGCTGGAGGAAGCGGCCCGTCAGTGGGGCATCAACGACGGCGACGTGGTGGTCGCCTATGACGACACCGGTAATCTTGCGGCGGCGCGGCTATGGTGGCTGCTCCGCAACGCCGGCCTGACCAGTGTCCACCTGCTCGACGGCGGACTGGCGGCATGGCTGGCGGCGGGTTACGGGACGGAGCGCGGTGAGGAGCAGCACTGCCTGGGCGACGTAACCCTGGACTTCGGGCATATGCCCGTGGTGCGGACCGAGGACGTCCTTGCCCTCGCCAGAAGCGGTGTCCTGCTGGATGCCCGGGCACCGGAGCGTTTCAGTGGGGAGAGTGAGCCCGTTGATCCGAAGGCGGGACACATTCCCGGTGCGTTGAACTCGCCCACCGCCGGTAACCTGACGGCGCAGAAAACCTTCCTGCCCGCAGCCGAGCTGCGACGGCGGTTCGCCGCCCTCGGAATCACCGAAACGGCTGACGTCGCGGTGTACTGCGGGTCCGGTATCACAGCTGCCCACGAGATCGCCGCGCTTGAGCTGGCCGGATTCCGGGCTGCGCTCTACCCGGGGTCCTGGTCCCAGTGGTCCCAACGCGCGGACCTGCCGGTGGCGACGGGCCCCTGACAGCGCTCAGCTGATCGTCCGGAAAACCCTCGCTGTGAGAGAGTAGCCGGTATGACCACTGCCTATGCCTACGCGGCGACTTCGCCGTCCAGCGGACTGGGACGCACCACCGTTGAACGCCGGGAGCCGGAACACGACGACGTCGAAATCGCCGTCGAATTCTGCGGATTGTGCCACTCGGATGTGCACGCGGCCAGGAGTGAGTGGGGGGCTGCCCGCTACCCGTTGGTGCCCGGCCATGAGATTGTCGGGCGGGTCACCCGGGTAGGGGAGTCCGTCACCTCCTTTGCGGTCGGGGACCGGGTGGGGGTCGGTTGCATGGTGGACTCCTGCCGTGAGTGTGAGAGCTGCGCTGACGGTCTGGAGCAGTACTGCGAACGCGGGATGACCGCCACCTACGGCACGCCTGACCGCAGGCGCGACGGCGAGATCACCCAGGGCGGTTACTCGACGTCCATTGTGGTCAATGAGGGGTACGTCCTTCGGATACCGGCGGGCCTGGATCCGGCCGCCGCCGCGCCCCTGCTCTGTGCCGGGATCACCACCTTCTCCCCGCTGAACCATTTTGGTGTGGAGAAGGGTGATGCTGTCGGCGTCGTTGGACTGGGCGGTCTGGGGCATGTGGCCGTGAAGATCGCCAGGGCGATGGGTGCTGAAGTGACAGTGTTCACCACGTCCCCCGGCAAGGTGGACGCTGCGCGGGAGCTGGGAGCCGACCACGTGGTGGTCTCGCGGGATGCGGACGCCATGGCCGATGCTGCGAACACACTGGACGTGGTCCTCGATACGGTGGCGGCCCCGCATGACCTCAACGAACTGCTCCGTACCCTGCGGCTGGACGGAGCCCTGTTCCAGCTCGGGTTGCCCGCCGATCCGATGCCTGCAGTGGACCCCGCGCTGCTGGTCCGGAAGCGGCGCACCTACGCCGGATCCCTCATCGGCGGCATCGCGGAAACGCAGCAGATGCTCGATTTTTGTGCTGAGCACGGTGTCGTATCCGACATTGAACTGGTGACCGCCGACCAGCTCAACACGGCCTACGACCGCATGGTTGCCGGTGATGTGTTGTACCGGTTTGTCCTCGACGCCGGATCACTGAAGGAGGATTCATGAGCACACTGTTCACGAAGATCATCGAGGGGGAGATTCCCGGCCGCTTTGTCTGGAAGGACGACGACGTCACGGCGTTCCTGACCATCGCCCCCATCACCGACGGTCACGTCATGGTGGTACCGCGCCGCGAGGTGGCCCACTGGGTGGACCTGGATCCGGATCTCCTCGGCAAGGTCATGGCCGTGGCGCAGAGAATCGCCCGGGTGCAGGAGAAGGAGTTCAGCGCCCGGCGCATCGGAGTGCTGATGGAGGGCTACGAAATTCCGCATGTGCACGTCCACATCTGGCCGACACAGAGCGCAGCCGATTTCGACGTGCACAAGGTGGACCACAACCCCGATCCGGCAAAGCTCGACGAGAATGCGGACCGGCTCCGGCGTGCGCTGCGGGACGCCGGCCACGCGGCCTACGTTCCCGACTGACCTGATCCACTGAACTGTTGCGCAGCTCTGGCGGGTTGCCAGGTGCGCACCCCGCCGGAGCTGCCCGAAACTTGCCGGTCCTCAGGCGGCGAGGGCTTCCCCGAGCGCGGCCCGGATGCGTTTTTCCGACACTGAGTAGGCCGTTCCCAGTTCCTGCGCGAACAGGCTGATCCGCAGTTCCTCCAGCATCCAGCGGACACGGGCCAGGGCCGGCGGCACTGTCCGTCCGTTGGGCGCAACGGCGGCCAGGGCGTCGTCGTACTCGTCTTCGAGACGCTGGACGGTCGCGGTGTTGATTGCGTCGCGCTGGACGTTGCCGGCCAGCTTTTCCAGCCGTTTCTCGATGCCGGCGAGATACCGCGGCAGGTGGGCGAGCTGGGCGTAACCGGTCCGGGCAACAAATCCCGGAAAGACGAGCTGCTCAAGCTGGCTCTTCACGTCATTCAGCGCCGTAATGAGGGCCAGGCTGGTGGTTCCCCTGAGCTGCTTTTCGATCCTGCGCGCACTGGCGAGGATCTTTTCGACGATTGCCGTCACCGCGAACACGGTGTCGATGAGTTCCGCGCGGACGTTCTCATACAGGGCGTCGAACTCTCCGGCCGTCCACGGCAGACCCTCCGGCGTGAGCCTGTCGATCGCCGCGATGGAACAATCCTCGATCAATGCACTGACACTGCCGTGCGGGTTCTGCGTGAAGGTCAGCTTTTCCGCGTTGCTCAGATGCTCCAGGACGTAGCGTGCCGGGCTCGGCACCCGCAGGGCGAGCAGCCTGATGACGCCGGCGCGCATCGCGGCGGACTGCTCGTCCGGGTTCGGGAAGACCCGGAGGCCGACGGACTTCCCCTCATCGACCAGAGCGGGATAACCGGTCACCCGGTGGCCGCCGACGATGCGGGACACTTCCTGCGGCACCGTGCCGAAGTTCCACGCGGTTGCGCCGCTGATCTCCGTGATGCCAGGACTCTCCGGTGCCGATGACGACGACTGGACCGACGACTGCTCAACCGATGACGACGACGGCGGTAGAGACTGTTGCTTGCGCCGCGCCGCAACGCCGGTCCGCTGAATCGAAGCCGGTGTGGCGCCCAGGGACTCGGCGATTGCGCGACGCGTCTGCGGGGCAAGCCGGTCCTTCAGGGCAGACAGATCCTTGTCCTCGTCCAGGACGCGCCCGTTCGCGTCGACAACCTGGAAGCTCATCAGCAGGTGAGGCGGGAGGGCGTCCCGGTTCCAGGAACCCGGCGGGATGATGGAGCCTTTCAGCCGGCGCAGGGCCAGCTCCAGCGAGGGTTCGAGTTCGTCGCGGGCAGGATCGAAGTCCGCGTGGAGGGAATCGACGGCTGCCCGGGCGACATCCGGTGCCGGAATGAAGTTCTTGCGGACCTGCTTCGGCAGCGACTTGATCAGCGCCGTCACCAGTTCAATGCGCAGGCCGGGAATCTGCCACTGGAACGGTGCCGGTTCAAGCTGGTTCAGGAACAGGATCGGCACCTGCACCGTCACCCCGTCCGAAGCCCCGGGAACGTTGGGAGAAAACTCGTAGCTGAGCGGCAGCTCGAACCCCTGCTGATGCCAGGTCTTCGGGAAGGCCTGCTCGTCGAGACCGGCATCCCGGCTGAGCAGTTCTTCAGGATTGAAGTCGAGCAGCTCGGGGTTCTCCTGGCGGGCCTGCTTCCACCACTTGTCGAAATGCCGTTCGGACACAACCTCGGCTCCCACCCGCGCGTCGTAGAACGCGAACAGGGTTTCGTCGTCGACCATGAGGTCGCGGCGGCGCATCCGGTTTTCCAGCTCTTCGATCTCCGCGATCCGCGCCTTGTTGCGCGAAAAGAATTTGTGATGCGTTCGCCAGTCACCCTCAACGAGGGCGTGCCGGATGAAGAGCTCACGCGCCAGTTCCCGGTCAATGCGACCGTAGTTGATTCGCCGCTGGGGCACGATCGGCACTCCGTAGAGGGTGACCTTCTCATAGGCCATGACGGAGCCCATCTTGCGGGACCAATGCGGCTCGCTGTAGCTGCGCTTCACGAGGTCCGGAGCAACGTCCTCTGCCCACAGCGGATCGAAGGTGGCGACAACCCGTGCCCACAGCCGTGAGGTTTCCACGAGCTCGGCCGCCATCACCCAATCCGGGTTCTTCTTGAAGAGCGCGCTGCCGGGGAAGATGGCAAATCGGGTTCCGCGCGCGCCGGCATACTCGCGCTTGCGCTGGTCATACAGGCCGATGTGGCTGAGCAGACCGGACAGCATGCTGATATGGACGGCGTCGTGCTGCGCTACCGGGTCAACCTCCCCCGGAGAAAGGGTGATGTTGAGGGGTTTGGCCAGCTGGCGCAGCTGGGTGAAGAGGTCCTGCCACTCGCGCACACGCAGGTAATTGATGAACTCATTCCGGCACAGCTTGCGGAACTGCGTCGAAGACAGAGCCTTCTGCTGTTCCTGCAGATACCGCCAGAGGTTCAGGTAGGCGGTGAAGTCGGACTTTTCATCAGTGAACCTCCGGTGCTTCTCGGTGGCAGCCTGGAGCTTCGCCGTCTGGTCAGGCTGGGGACGTTCCCGAGGATCCTGGATGGTGAGCGCCGCGGCTAGCACCATCACTTCCCTGGCGCAGCCACGGCGACCGGCTTCCACAATCATGCGGCCGAGCCGCGGATCCACCGGAAGCTGGGCAAGCTGCCGGCCCACCGGGGAAATGCTGCCGTCAGCGGTGAGGGCACCCAGCTCACGGAGGAGGGTGACGCCGTCGTTGATTGCCTTCGAATCCGGCGGTTCGACAAAGGGGAAGGCGGCGACGTCCTTCGGACCACGGGTCACGCCCATCGCCGTCATCTGCAGGATGACAGCTGCGAGGTTGGTCCGCAGTATCTCCGGATCCGTGAAGGGGCGCCGGGACTCGTAATCCTCCTCGGAATACAGGCGGATGGCGATGCCGTTGGACACGCGGCCGCAACGGCCCGACCGCTGGTTCGCTGATGCCTGCGACACCCGTTCGATCGGCAGCCGCTGCACCTTGGTACGGTGCGAGTAGCGGGAAATGCGGGCGGTTCCCGTGTCAATGACGTACTTGATTCCGGGGACGGTCAGCGACGTTTCAGCGACGTTTGTCGCCAGGACGATTCGCCGTGCTGACCCGCCCGGCCTGAACACCCGGTGCTGTTCCTGCAGTGACAGCCGGGCGAAGAGCGGGAGAATCTCGGTACCGCGAAGCCGCGGATTCACCTGGACGCGTGCGCGGAGGGCATCGGCGGCGTCGCGGATCTCGCGTTCACCGGAGAAGAACACCAGGATGTCCCCGGGTGGCTCGCCTGCCAGTTCATCGACGGCATCGCACACCGCATCCAGCGGGTCCCGGTCTTCCTCGAGTTCATCGTCGCTGTCCGATTCGGTGTCGCCCGCAGGCTGGCTGAGCGGACGGTAGCGGATCTCGACGGGGTAGGTCCGCCCCGAGACCTCGATGATGGGTGCGGGCTTCTTGACCGGCGCGGCTTCATCGGCAGCGAAGTGGTTCGCGAAGCGCTCGGGGTCAATGGTGGCGGAGGTGATGATCAGTTTCAGGTCCGGCCGCTTCGGGAGGATGCGCTTCAGGTACCCGAGGATGAAGTCAATGTTGAGGCTGCGCTCATGTGCCTCATCGATGATGATGGTGCTGTACTTCAACAGCTGCTTGTCATGCTGGATTTCGGCGAGCAGGATACCGTCCGTCATGAGCTTGATGCGCGTGCTCCGGCCCACCTCCCCGGTGAACCGGACCTGGTATCCGACCTCTTCGCCGAGCTTCACGTCCAGTTCCTCGGCGATCCGCTCGGCGACCGTGCGGGCTGCCAGGCGGCGGGGCTGGGTATGGCCGATCATCCCTGACCGGCCAAGGCCGAGCTCCAGGCACATTTTGGGGATCTGGGTGGTTTTCCCCGAGCCGGTTTCGCCCGCGATGATGGTGACCTGGTTGGCTGCGATAGCTGCCATGATGTCCGCCCGGCGTTCAGAGACTGGGAGCTGGGCAGGGTAGGAAATTGTCAGTGACATGATTGATTCCAAGTTTACTCGGCGCGGCGGCGGGCAGCCGCTCACCGGTGTTCGCCGGCGCCCATCACCGGCTGTGAGAGCGGCAACCGGTCCTAACCGGCGTCCTGCCGCCGCACCATTTCATTGATCCATGCCGGGGCAAAGGGCGATGTGCAGCCCGGGGAGGTCGGGTAGTCCCTCAGCACCCCAAGGCGTTCGCCGATCCGGAGCGCGCGCTCACGGTGTTCCGGGTGGTGAATACCGATCTGGGCCAGGCAGGTGTTCATCGCCCACTGCAGCCGCTCCGGTGCGTCCTTCATTTCTGCTTCGATGATGTCCAGCAGTCCGGCGAGGTCCAGGCCCTCAGCGTGTTTTGCCACGCGGTCGGCCGTCAGTGCCCAGCCCGCGCCTGCGACCACCGGGTCGGCATCTGCAGACCAGAGGACGCGCAGTTCCTCGGTGTGCGGGTTCTTCCGTACCACGTAGTTGATGAGCCAGTCCTGGATCTTGGGTGCACGTGCTGAGCGAAGCATGGTGTCAAGCTCGTCCCGTCCGAAGGACCCGGGGCGGCAGATCAGGATGGCCAGGAGCCTCGCTGCCGTGTCACCGGTTGTCCACAGTTGCTGCGCCAGGTCCTGCTGGGTCTTCAGCCGCTTGGCGAGCGCGCGCAGCCGCGAGAGATTCACGCCGTGGTCGTCGCCGTGCCTGGCATTGACCTCGCGCATTCTCGGGTCTTCGAGCGCGGACAACTCGTCCATCACCTCGGCAACGGTGGTCTGTGTCTGTGCTGGTCCGGCCACGTGCTTCTCCTGTCTTCCCTTGCTGGTTCAGCCTACGACGGACCGGCGGATGCGGCACCTGCGGCCGGTCCTGCGCCAGGAATCGCGGAACCCGCGGCCCGCATCAGGCGTCCGGCGGCCGCGACGGCATGTTCCCGGAGCCCCGGCGGCTCGAGGATCTCGAAGTCGAACCCCAGCGCCACTACGTGCATCAGCGGCCAGTCCAGGGAGTCAGCGCCGAAGCGCATGAGGGTAGCGCCGTCGTCGTCCTCGATTTCTGCGACGTTCGGCGGGACCAGCTGGGCGATGTCGGCCACGGGTGCGGCGACCCGCACGAGGATGTCGTGCCTGTAGGGGGAGCGGGTGATGGACCTCTGCACGTAGGCCGCGAGGTCGTCAGCCGGCAGCGGGCGTCCGGAGAACCTTTCGCGCGGTGCGGGTACGCTGAGGCAGCGGTCCACACGGAAGGTGCGCCAGTCCTGTCTGTCAACGTCCCAGGCCACCAGATACCAGCGGCGCCCGGTGTCCACCAGCCGTACCGGTTCGACGACGCGGCGGG
>NZ_KI914619.1:73088-75633 GCF_000520475.1 Arthrobacter sp. 35/47 | reverse complement strand
ATTCCCCGTCATGGCGCAGATACCTGAACACCACGACCCGCCGGTCAGTGATGGCGGCCGAGAGGGCGGTGAGGACTTCCGGATCCACCGGGGTGCTCACAGCGGCCATCCGGGTTACGGCGGAGCGCAGCCCGGAGAACTTCGGACGCAGTCTGCCGGGGAGAACCTGTTCCAGCTTCGTGAGGGCGCGCACGGACGCTTCTCCGAGGCCCGATACGGGGCTGGCTGTGACGGCGCTCAGGCCGATGGCGACGGCGAGTGCCTCCTCATCATCGAGGAGCAGCGGCGGCAGCTGGGCTCCGGCCCCCAGCTGATAGCCGCCGGCGATTCCGGGGGAGGCATGGATGGGGTAGCCGAGGGTGCGGAGTTTGCCGATATCCCTGCGGACGGTGCGCTCAGTGACGGACATCCGTGCGGCGAGGGCAGCTCCCGTCCACTCGCGCCGAAGCTGCAGCAGGGAGAGCAGCTGGAGCAGCCGTGCTGAAGTTTCCAACATGGCACCACGGTACCCAGCAATGCGGACAGTTGTTGTCCTCAAGCTTTCCTACGCTTTTCCTGTACCCGCGCAGGAGGAGGAACCATGGACATTCGCAGGGAACTGACCGATCAGCTCCAGTGGCACTGGGAGAACCAGGCACGCCCACGGCTGGAAGGACTGACGGACGAGGAGTACTTCTGGGAACCGGTCCCCGGCAGCTGGAATATCCGGCCGCGTGGGACCGGTGCGGCGGCGATCCAGGTGGGCCAGGGAGACTACACCATCGATTTCGCCATTCCGGAACCCGATCCCGCTCCGGTGACCACCATCGCGTGGCGGCTCGGCCATATTCTCGTCGGTGTGCTGGGTGGCCGGCTGGCTTCGCACTTCGGCGGTCCCGTGGTCAGCTATGAAACGTATGAGTATCCGGCGAGCGCCCGGGAAGCCCTTGAGCAGCTTGACGGCATGTACGCGCACTGGTCCCGTGCGGTGACCAGCCTCACCCTGGAGGAACTGGGGCAGCCGGTGGGACCGGCAGAGGGACCGTTCGCTGAGGCTCCCATGGCGGCGCTGGTCCAGCACATCAACCGGGAAATGATCCATCACCTGGCCGAGGTGGCCCTGTTGCGGGATCTGTGGGCGCACCGCTATGTGCACGGCGGGACGCTGTGAGAGGAGAGGGCCGGAAGTGACAGCAGGCCAAAACCGGAATGGTGCCCTCGATAGGATTCGAACCTACGACCTTCTGCTCCGGAGGCAGACGCTCTATCCCCTGAGCTACGAGGGCACGGCCCACTGATAAATATCAGTGACCGAAAGGGACTTATGAAGCTTAGCAGGGAAAAGTTGGCTGAACGAAACGCTGCCGGCGGCGCCCGGAAAAGCGTTAGTACCCCAGGAATGCATCGGTCCGGATCGACTTTCCGCCCGCTTCGCGGATGACGGATGCGGCGCGGGAGAGGTGTGTCGGCGAGCCGGAAACGTAGGGACGCCGCTCCGCCACGTCCGGTATGAGGGAGCGCAGCTCAGCGGCAGTCGGGAACTGAGTGCCGCCATGTGTCCAGCGCTCCGGTAGCGGACCCGGGTCGCCCGGGCAGAAAAGGATCACCCGGAACTGCGCGAGTTCGTCGGTATAGCCAAGTTCGGCCGGCGCCCTGACGACGTAGACAAGAACTGTGTCGCGGCCCTGATCCATAACCTCGGGGGACCTCAGCTGGCTGAGAAACGGGGTCACTCCGATACCGCCGGCGAACAGCAGCAGCGGTACCGAGGGATCGGCCGGCAGTACAAAGTCGCCTGCGACCGTGGTCGCATCGACGGAGGATCCGGGACGCAGGTCAAGCAGCGCGGCCTTGAAGGAGCTCGGCGGGTCGGACAGGCGCAGACAAAAGCGGATCTGATCGTCCCCGGGCGGCGAGCTGATGCTGAAAATCCGGCGGACCCCACGGCCGTCCGGGCGGGCGTGGGGGAGCGTGAGTTCCATGTACTGGCCCGGCCTGAAGCGCACCGGTTTCTCCGGAGCGAAGGAGACCTCCACGCTGGTGGGGGTCGGCCGGCGTAAACCGGTGTAGCGGAGGCGGATACGCCGCCGCTGGCCCATGATGAAGGCAACCGCGTTCCCTATCAGGAGCGCAAACTCCGGTCCGAGGAATACCGGCCCGATTGAGGGCTGCAGCGCCAGGACAACGGCGACGACGGCGGCAACCAGCAGCTGCTGCCAGCGCCGGGGAGGCAGCGTCAGCGGCTCGGTCAGCATGAAGCCGAGGAGGAACACCAACGGGTAGGACACCAGGACCAGTTGCAGCGCGGCTGCCGGGTCGGTGCCGCCGGCTGCCAGCCGGACCACCAGGATCCCGACGGCCACCCCGAGGAAGACGGCCCCCATGGGGAGCTTCCGGGTCCGGTAGAGGATCAGGAGCGTGCAGACCAGTACAACCGGCAGCATGGCGGGGTTTGCCGCCCACCAGGCCGCTGCGCCGAGTCCCGTCAGCGTCACGGCCACCGCCCCGAACGCGGCGGGATTGAAGATATGGCGGCCACGGACGGCAACGAGATACTTGGAAGCAG
>NZ_KI914619.1:61924-72988 GCF_000520475.1 Arthrobacter sp. 35/47 | reverse complement strand
GGACGGCAACGAGATACTTGGAAGCAGCCGCAGCCAGACCCGCCAGCGCAATCCCGCCGACCCCCGCTGCATCGTCGGAGGGAAACATCACGAAAAAGAGCAGCAGCCCGGTGATGAACGAGGATTCAGTGTGCGGACGGGTGCGGAACATCATCGCCATCACCCGGGTGCCGCCCCAGGAGGTGACAACGGCAGTTGCCAGCGTTGCTCCCAGCTCCGCCGGACTGAATGCCAGCAGGCCCAGCAGGGACAGGCCAAACGCGTAGGCGGTGAGCACCAGAAGCAGCACCAGCACCAGCCGGTACATCGTGGCGCGTCCCAGCAGCGTGTCCAGCCTGGTCAGCGGATTCAGCGGATTCAGCCGGTCGGCCATCTAGAACAGCGCTCCTGCCAATGATGATGAATAGAGTGCCTGACCCTCCGAGGAGATGCGGACATAGTCGAAGTCGAACTCGGTCAGCAGAACCTCGGGCGGGGCAAGGAAAAGGGCCGTGGCCAGCGCGTCGGCGACGAGCGCGTCGTCGGCCAGTACCCAGGTAGCAACAACTGTATCGACGCAGTGCCCGGTCGTCGCATCCAGGACATGGTGCAGGCCGTCGGCCCACCGGCGCCTGTTGGACGCGGAGGCGCACAGCGCCCGGTCGCGCAGGTCAACCACGCCGATGGCCGTATCCGGAGCATAGGGGTGTTCGAGCGCTATCCGCAGGGTGTCCGGCCCACAGTGCCGCATGTCCCCGCCGGCATCAACGGTGTGGTGCGGGTGGCCGGCCCGGTGGAGGTACTCCGACACGAGGTCGACAAGCTGTCCCTTGCCTGCGGCGCCCACATCAAGGGTGACCGGCCGCCGGGACCGGATGGTCGTCCCCAGCCACTGGAAGGATTCGTCCCAGGCAGCCGCCGGCATCGGCGGACCCTGCGGTGTGAAGGAGTAGCCGGCGTCGTACCCCAGGTGTTCCAGCGGACCGCCGACCAGCGGAGACATTCCGCCGCGGGTGAGGCGGTGGAGGGTCCGGTAGAGCGTCCCGAGCGCTTCACCGGAGGGCGGCAGGTTCACTTCCCCGCCGCCGGAAGCGAGTACCGCGATCCGTGAATCGGACCGGAACCGGGAGTAAACGGCGTCGTAATCCCGGATCACGTCCTCAACGTCATCGCGGATTTCCGGCGGAAGTTCCCCGGGGGTGTCGATCCGCCAGCTCGTGCCGATGGCGTCGAAACTGAACTGTCCGGACCAGCCCGCCGGGCTCACTGTGCGGCTTCGGTCTTGATCTGCTCAATCGCGGTCCTGAAGCCGCCGCTGGTCAGTGAGGATCCGGACACCTTGTCCACGCTGAGGTCATCAAGGGGAGTCCCGACAATCTGCTCCCGGATCCCGCTGCTGAACTTGCCCTGGTAGAGCTCGGTGGTTCCGTTGCTCGGCATCGGCTCGGTCTGCACGTCGCTGACGATGCCGGATTCAAGCGTGACCGTCACCCCGATCGATTCCTCGCCGCCGGGCGTCTGGTAGGAGCCCGTGGCCGAGAACATCCCGTCGGTGTAACCGGCTTCCCCGCCGGCGCCGGACGTGGGCTCGGCTGCGTTGGCCGCATCTCCTCCGGCACCTCCTCCTGCACCGGGCGACGGCGCGGGGCTGGCGGCGCAGGCAGCTGAACCCAGGAGCGAGAGCGCTGCAAGCCCGGTCAGTGCCCAGCGCTGGTGGGGTTTCTTCACGGCGTGGGTCACGAGATCTCCTTGGGTGGGTGGGCCTGCTCCAGTACTAACGCTAATACCGTGGATTCGGTTCAGTGGGGCCTGCCGGATGGGCGGGGCCCAGGACCGGCCCTGATAAGGCGTCCGTCACAGAATCCGGGGGATTAGACCCGCGCCGTTATGCTGGATGGGTGACTCCCGAAGAACTCTCCTCCTCAATCTCCTCATGCCTGAAAGACGCCGTCGCTGCCGGCGAAATCGACGTGGAGCTGCCCTCTGAGGTGCGGGTTGAGCGGCCCAAGAGCCGCGACCACGGTGACTGGGCCACGAACATCGCCCTCCAGCTCTCGAAGAAGGCGGGCATGAACCCCAGGGAGTTCGCCGGAATCCTGAAATCGCGGCTGGAGGGAATCGAGGGCGTTTCCGCGGTGGACATCGCCGGTCCGGGCTTCCTCAACATCCGCCTCGACGCCGCAGCGGCCGGTGAGCTGGCGCGCAGCATCGTGGAGGCAGGACGCACCTACGGCACCAACGCCGCGCTGGCGGGCCATGTCATCAACATGGAGTTCGTGTCCGCGAATCCCACCGGACCCCTGCACCTGGCGCACACGCGGTGGGCCGCAGTCGGTGACTCCATTGCGCGGGTACTCTCCGCAAGCGGAGCCGAGGTCACCAAGGAGTACTACATCAACGATGCCGGTACCCAGATGAACAACTTCGCCGCTTCCGTGCTGGCCTCCATCAAGGGCAGGCCCACACCGGAGGGCGGCTACCCCGGAGAATACATCGCCGACCTCGGCCGCACCGTGCTTGCCGAACGTCCGGACGCCGCCGACCTCCCCGATGAGGACGCGCTCCCGGTGGTCCGCAGCATCGCCTACCGGGCGCAGATGGATGACATCAAGGAAACGCTCGCGGCCTTCGGCGTCCATTTCGACGTCTACTTCTCGGAGGAGGGCCTGCACGCCGCCGGTGCCGTGGAGCAGGCCGTGGACAGGTTGCGCGAACAGGGGCACGTGTACGACGACGGCGGTGCGGTCTGGCTGCGCACCACGGACTTCGGTGATGACAAGGACCGCGTCCTGATCCGCGCGAACGGTGAGCCGACCTACTTTGCTTCGGATGCCGCGTACTACCTGTCCAAGAAGGACCGTGGCTTTCCGGAGAAGATCTACCTGCTGGGCGCTGATCATCACGGGTACATCGGCCGGCTCAAGGCCATTGCCGCCTGCGCCGGTGATGACATGGACGCCAACATCGAGGTGCTGATCGGTCAGATGGTCTCGGTCAACGGCGCCCGCCTGTCCAAGCGCGCCGGCAATATCATCGAGCTCCGTGACCTGCTGGACTGGCTTGGCGCGGATGCCCTGCGCTATTCGCTCGGCCGGTCCCCGGCAGATTCCGCGATGTCCCTGGACCCGGAACTGTTGAAGAAGAACACCAATGAGAACCCGGTGTTCTACGTTCAGTACGCGCATGCCAGGACCTGCGCAGTGGCGCGGAACGCCGCAGCAGCAGGTGTTGACCGGTCCGCGTTCGACGCCGGCGCACTGGACCAGGCCGCGGATGAGGAACTGCTGGCCCACCTCGGTTCCTACCCGGCCGTTGTTGCGCAGGCGGCGAAGTTCCGTGAACCGCACCGTGTTGCGCGCCACCTCGAGGTCATCGCCGGCGCCTACCACCGCTGGTACGACGCCTGCCGGGTAACACCCCTGGGCGATGAACCGGTCACCGACACCAACCGCACGCGGCTGTGGCTCAATGACGCGGTGACCCAGGTCCTCGCCAATGGACTGGACCTGCTTGGCGTGTCCGCGCCGGAACGGATGTAGCGATGCCCGCCTCGCCCCTCGCTCCCGGGTGGCTGTCCTACCCGGAGGACGCCAACACGCTCAACCCCGCCCTCTGGGCCTCGCCCGTCAGCAGGTCCTCCAGCGGCGTGCTGTCCGTGGACGGTGTGCCTGTGACGGAGCTCGCCGAGCGGTTCGGCACGCCCGTCTACGTGGTCTCCGAGAATGATTTCCGTGCCCGTGCGCGGGGTTTCCGGGACGCCTTTAATGCCGCCTTCCGTGATCTGTGCGGGGGAGTGGACGTGTATTACGCGGGCAAGTCATTCCTCTGTTCGGAAGTGGCGCACTGGGTGGCGGAGGAGGGCCTTCGCCTTGACACGTCTTCCGGCGGGGAGCTCGCCGTCGCGGTCCGTGCGGGGCTGAAGGGGCGCCAACTCGCGCTCCACGGCAACAACAAGTCCGACGCCGAGTTGAACCGCGCGCTCGACCTCGAGGTGGGCCGCATTGTGGTCGACAGCCTCGATGAGCTCCAGCGCGTCGGAGCGCTGGCCCAGGCACGCGGCGCAACCGCCAACGTCATGCTCCGGCTGACGCCCGGCGTGCACGCGCACACGCACGAATTCATCGCCACAGCGCATGAGGACCAGAAGTTCGGGCTGTCGCTCGCGCCGTCGTCGTCCGGTGAGGATTCACCGGCCGGACAGGCCGTCGCCGCTGCGCTGGCGCACCCGTGCATCAGGCTGCTGGGGGTTCACAGCCACATCGGTTCGCAGATTTTCGAATCCGCAGGATTCGAGGAAGCGGCGCGCCGGCTCCTCGGGTTCCTGGCGGAGGTCCGGGACCGCCACGGCGTCGCACTGGAGGAACTCGATCTCGGGGGCGGCTACGGCATCGCCTACACGGAAGCGGACGCGCCGCGCCCGCCGGCGGTCATCGCAGAGGCGCTGGCCGCCGTCGTCGGAAACGCCTGCGCCGAGCACGGGCTCCGGGCGCCGCGGATCTCAATCGAACCCGGCCGCGCCATCGTTGGACCGAGCACCTTCACGCTGTACACCGCCGGCACCACCAAAACGGTGCAGGTGGATCTGGACGGCGCCTCCCACCCCCGCCGCTATGTTTCCGTGGACGGCGGCATGAGCGACAACGCGCGTCCGGTGCTGTATGACGCGGACTACTCGGCGGTGCTCGCCTCGCGCACCTCGGTCGGCGAGCCCGTGCTCTCGAGGGTGGTGGGCAAGCACTGCGAAAGCGGCGATATCGTGGTGCGCAGCGTATATCTGCCCGGCGACACCACCAACGGCGACCTCATCGCCGTCCCCGGGACCGGCGCCTACTGCTGGTCACTGGCCAGCAATTACAACTACCTCACCCGTCCGCCCGTCGTCGCGGTCAAGGACGGGCAAGCGCGCCTGATTGTGCGCGGCGAGACCGAAGAAGACCTCCTGGCGCGCGACGTTCTGCGCGGGGAGAACAACGACCGAGCAACTCTGGAAGCAGGAGCCTGATCGATTTGATGAATGCCCCCCACACCACCGAGCCCCAGCCCACACTGCGTGTTGCCCTGCTGGGTTGCGGAAATGTCGGTTCCCAGGTCGCGCGGATCCTCCTGGAGGACGCGGACAACCTGGCCGCCCGTATCGGCGCCCGTCTGGAGCTCACCGGGATCGCGGTGCGCTCGGTCGACGCGCCCCGCGAAGCCGAGCTGCCCCGGGAGCTGTTCACCACCGACGCGGAATCACTGGTTGAGGGCGCGGACATCGTCATCGAGCTGATGGGCGGCATCGAACCGGCCCGGACCCTGATCCTGCGCGCCATCGACCACGGCGCCAGCGTTGTCAGCGGCAACAAGGCGCTCCTGGCACAGGACGGACCCACCCTCTACGAACGTGCGGATGCCGCCCACGTCCAGCTGTCCTATGAAGCCGCGGTGGCCGGCGCCATCCCCATCCTGCGTCCCATCCGCGACAGCCTCTCGGGCGACCGCATCACCCGTGTCCTCGGGATTGTCAACGGAACCACGAACTACATCCTCGACCAGATGGACACCACCGGCGCACAGTTTGCCGATGCCCTCGCCGACGCGCAGCGGCTCGGTTACGCCGAGGCCGATCCGACCGCGGACATCGAGGGATACGACGCCGCCTCGAAGGCCGCCATCCTTGCCTCCCTGTCCTTCCACACCCGCTTTGCGCTGGAAAACGTGCATTGCCAGGGCATCACCTCAGTGACCGCCGAGGACATCGCCTCGGCGAAGGACGCCGGCTACGTCATCAAGCTCCTTGCGATCGCTGAGCTGCTGAAGGATGAAGCGGGCGACGACGGCGTCAGCGTCCGCGTGCACCCCACCCTCCTGCCGCGGGATCACCCCCTTGCAGCGGTGCGCGGTGCCTTCAACGCTGTGTTCGTCGAAGCGGAGAACGCGGGCGAACTTATGTTCTACGGCCAGGGAGCCGGTGGAACACCGACCGCCTCCGCCGTCCTGGGCGACGTGGTGAGCGCCGCCCGCCGCATGGTGCTGGGCGGTCCCGGCCGCACCGAAACCACCACCGGGCACGTGCCTGCGTTGAGCATCGACATGGTCAACACCAGCTACTACATCGGACTCGATGTGGCGGACCAGCCCGGCGTACTCGCGAAAATTGCGCACCTCTTCGCCGAGCACGGAGTCTCCATCGAAACCATGCGGCAGACCATTCACCCGGCAAAGGACGGCGGCGAAGCCAGTGCCGAGCTGCGCATCGTGACGCACAGGGCAGCCGAATCGTCACTTGCCGCCACCGTGAAACATATCCAGGACCTCGACGTCATCAACGCGGTGACCTCAGTCCTCCGAGTAGAGGGAATCTGATGGCACACCAATGGCGCGGAGTTATCCGCGAATACGCTGACCGGTTGCCTGTCACAGAGTCCACCCGGGTGATCACCCTGGGCGAGGGCGGAACCCCGCTGGTGCATGCGCCGGCACTGTCGGAACTCACCGGCTGCAGCGTGTACCTGAAGGTCGAGGGAATGAACCCGACGGGCTCATTCAAGGACCGCGGCATGACCATGGCGATCACCGCGGCAGTCGAAGCGGGGGCGAAGGCCGTGGTGTGCGCGTCCACCGGGAACACCTCGGCCTCCGCTGCGGCCTATGCAACCCAGGCCGGCCTGACCTGTGCCGTGCTGGTGCCGGACGGCAAGATCGCCATGGGCAAGCTCAGCCAGGCCATTGCGCACGGCGCCGAGCTGCTGCAGGTGCACGGCAATTTCGACAACTGCCTCGAGGTTGCCCGCAAGCTGGCCGAGTCCTACCCGGTGTTCCTCGTGAACTCGGTGAACCCGGCGCGGATCGAAGGGCAGAAGACGGCCGCGTTCGAAGTTGTCGACTTCCTCGGTGATGCCCCTGACTACCATCTGTTGCCGGTGGGCAACGCAGGCAACATCACGGCGTACTGGAAGGGCTACAAGGAGTATTCCCAGCCCTACACCTCAGCGACGGCCGGCGAGCTGCCGGCGGTCTCCACCAAGACCCCCACCATGTGGGGTTTCCAGGCTGAGGGTGCATCGCCGCTGGTGAAGGGTTACCCGGTCACGGAACCGGACACCATCGCCACGGCCATCCGGATCGGCAATCCTGCCTCCTGGGACCAGGCAATTGCGGCCCGCGACGAGTCCGGCGGGCTGATTGAGGCCGTGACCGACGAGGAGATCCTCGAGGCACACCGTTGGCTTTCCGCCCGCGAGGGTGTCTTCGTGGAACCCGCCTCGGCGGCCGGTGTGGCCGGGCTGCTCAAGAAGCACGCTGCCGGGGATGTGCCGGAGGGCAAGACCATCGTCATCACGGTGACCGGCCACGGACTCAAGGACCCCCAGTGGGCGCTTAAGGCGGCCGATGGATCGGATGTGGAACCCACCAAGGTGGAGTTCGACGTCGTCAGCGTTGCAGGTGCGCTGGGCCTGGCCGACTCGCACGTGGACCAGCCGGCCGATGCCTAGCGGAGCGCCGGCCATGACAGCAGCGGCAGTGGTGGCTTCCGGGCAGGAAGTGGCTGTGGAAGTGCCGGCAACCAGCGCAAACCTCGGCCCGGGCTTTGACAGCCTTGGGCTGGCGGTGACGCTGTACGATTCCGTGCTGGTCCGCACCACCGACACCGGCACGACGACGGTGAAGGTCACCGGTGAGGGTGAAGCCTCCCTGCCCCGCGATGAAACGCACCTTGTTGCGGCGACGATCCTCGGAACTCTTGAGCGCGCGGGCTACGCCAGTCCCGGCCTTGAGATCGAAACGCGCAACGTTATTCCGCACGGCCGCGGCCTCGGATCATCGGCCGCGGCGATCGTGTCCTCCGTACTGGCTGCCAACGCGCTCCTTCCGGATCCGGCGCGCATGGATGCCCGGGGGGTACTGCAGCTGTGCTCAACTCTTGAGGGTCACCCGGACAATGTGGCTCCGGCGCTGCTCGGGTCACTGGCGGTGTCCTGGGAAACCGGCCGTGCCTACCAGAGCACGGTTATTCCGGTGCACCCGGACATAGTGCCGGTCGTCGCGATTCCGGCGAGTGAGCTGTCCACTGAGGCAGCGCGTGCGCTGCTGCCGGCCTCGGTGCCCCACAACAGTGCTTCGGCCAATGCCGGACGTGCGGCACTGCTGGTCCATGCCATGCAGTCGGCGCCGGAGTTCCTCCTCGACGGAACCCGGGACCTGCTGCACCAGGACTACCGTGCACAGGCCATGCTGAACAGCGCCTCGCTGATGCGGGCGCTGCGTGCAGAGGGCTTCGCTGCGGTGATCTCGGGCGCAGGCCCTACCGTGATGACCCTCGCGGTAGGGGAGGAACAGGCCGCTGCAGTGATTTCGGCGGCGGAGCGCATCGTCGGCAGCACGGACGACGGCATTGACTGGCGTGTTCTTCGGCTGAACGTTGACACAGAAGGTGCTAAAGTGAAGGTGCACCAACGGTAATAGCTCTCGGTAGTCACTTCCAGATTACGAGGCAATTCCGTATTCAGATGTGCTTCTGTTGATCTGGCCGTCATGTTCTGTGACCGTCGTGAAACTGCCTGTGTGTCAGCAGTGGCTCAATCTCAGGTGTACCTCCCAGAACCTGATGCATACAGCACGTTCTCGCGTGTGACTGGTACGCACCGGGTTAGAGGTCTCCAGCACGCTCGGCCACACCGGAGAGCATCCGGTCAGCACCGAAACCTTAGCTTCCAACTCTTCCGACTTGGCGGCGGGCAAACCAAACCGCGATCCACATCAGAGATGGATCGCCCGACGAGGGGGAAGGAATCCTTCGTGACTCAAACCACTGACCTGCCGACAGGCGTGGATAGCCAAGCCGCCGAAACGAACGGCGCACCAGCTTCCAAGAGTTCCGGACTTGCCGGACTGAAGCTCGCCCAGCTGCAGGCGCTTGCCGGTCAGCTCGGCATTTCCGTGGGCTCCCGTATGCGCAAGGGCGACCTGGTGGCCGCGATCTCGGACCACCAGCGCGGCTCGGCAGTAGCAGACCGCCCCACCGCATCCGCACCGGCCCAGGAGCAGGCTGCGCCTGCCAGGGGCCGCAACGCTTCCGCATCCGCATCCGACTCCGCCGGTGCCACGGAGCAGGAGCAGGCTGCGGAGCCTGCCGAGAGGCCCACCCGCACGCGCAACCGGAACCGGCGTGCCGGAAGCGACGGCGTCGTGAAGACGGAACAGGCCGCTCCGGAGAGCGCCCCCACCGAACCCGCCGCAGCTTCCACTGCTGACACGGAGGGCAGCGCAGCCCAGGAGAACACTGTCTCCGAGGAAGCCGGAACCGAACGCGGACGCCGCAGCCGCGACGGCCGCCGTGGTGGACGCCGCTCGGATTCGGAAACCCAGAGTGCGCCCGCTCCTGAAGCCGACAGCACCGACGCCGGTGCTCCGCAGGGCGGGGACACAGATGGAGCAGACACCCAGGGCGAAGGCCAGTCAGAGCGCCGGAACGACCGCCGGGACCGCAACCGCGACCGCAACGAGCGCCGATCCAACGACGACGCCCGTGGCGACCGCGACAACCGTGGCGACCGGGACAACCGTGCTGACCGGGATAACCGCGACAACCGTGCTGACCGGGATAACCGCGACAACCGCGACAACCGGGGTGACCGCGACAACCGCGGCGACCGGGATAACCGCGACGACGGCAGCGGCCGCAACCGGCGCAACCGCAACCGCAACAACCGCGAGGACGACCGCAACAGCCGCTTCCGCGACCGCAACGAGCGCCGTCGGGGCCGCAACCAGAACCCCGACGTCGACGACGTCGAGGTCACCGAAGATGACGTCCTCCTGCCCGTAGCCGGCATCCTGGACGTCCTCGAGAACTACGCATTCGTGCGCACTTCCGGGTACCTCCCGGGAGCCAATGACGTCTACGTCTCGCTGGCACAGGTCAAGAAGTACGGCCTGCGCAAGGGCGACGCCGTGGTCGGTGCCATCCGTGCACCGCGTGACGGGGAGAACCAGGGCAGCACCCGCCAGAAGTTCAATGCGCTGGTACGCCTGACCTCGATCAACGGCAAGACCCCGGAGGAACTGAAGGACCGCGTCGACTTCGCGAAGCTCGTTCCGCTGTACCCCTCCGAGCGGCTTCGCCTGGAAACCGAGCCCAGGAAGATCGGTCCCCGCGTCATTGACCTCGTGGCGCCGATCGGAAAGGGCCAGCGCGGCCTGATCGTTTCGCCGCCGAAGGCCGGCAAGACCCTGATCCTGCAGGCGATCGCCAACGCCATCACGGTCAACAACCCCGAAGTGCACCTCATGATGGTCCTCGTCGACGAACGTCCCGAGGAAGTCACCGACATGCAGCGCACCGTCAAGGGAGAGGTCATCGCCTCAACCTTCGACCGGCCGGCGGATGACCACACCACCGTTGCAGAACTCTCGATCGAGCGTGCCAAGCGCCTCGTCGAGATGGGAATGGACGTCGTCGTACTTCTGGACTCGATGACCCGCCTCGGACGTGCCTACAACCTTGCCGCTCCGGCGTCGGGCCGCATCCTCTCCGGTGGTGTCGACTCGGCTGCGCTGTACCCGCCGAAGCGCTTTTTCGGAGCAGCGCGCAACATCGAGAACGGCGGCTCGCTGACCATTCTCGCTACCGCGCTGGTCGAGACCGGTTCAAAGATGGACGAGGTGATCTTCGAGGAGTTCAAGGGCACCGGCAACATGGAGCTGCGTCTGTCCCGCAACCTTGCGGACAAGCGCATCTTCCCCGCCGTGGACGTCAACGCCTCGGGTACCCGCCGTGAGGAGAACCTTCTCTCTGCGGACGAGGTCAAGATCATGTGGAAGCTCCGCCGGGTCCTGTCCGGGCTTGAGCAGCAGCAGGCACTTGAGCTGCTCACCAACAAGATCCGGGAGACGCAGTCCAACGTCGAGTTCCTCATGCAGGTCCAAAAGACCACACTGGGATCGAAGAGCGACAACGATTAGCTAAGTAGCCGTTCGAGACATGCCAGCCCCGCCCCTGCTGGTGGTGCCAGGCCCGTAAGAGAGACGACGAGGGCCCCGACCTGAGCTTGCGAAGGTTGGGAGTCGTCGAACGCTCCCTGGCCGGCATGTCTCGAGCGGCTT
>NZ_KI914619.1:41560-61824 GCF_000520475.1 Arthrobacter sp. 35/47 | reverse complement strand
CCGGCGTTAAGCCGCCGTCGCTTCAAAAGTCCGAGGAATTCGCCCTAATCTAGACTGGCTTGAAAGGCCAGAAAGAGGTTGTGTCCGTCATGTTTGAGTCCATACAGGGCCTGCTCGATGAGCATGCTGACCTGCAGGTCCGCCTGTCCGATCCGGCCGTACATACTGACCAGTCACTGGCACGCAAACTTGGCCGGCGCTATGCCGAGCTCAGCGGCATCGTCGAAGCGCACACGCGCTGGAAGGCCCTCCAGGATGACCTCGAGGCGGCCCGCGAAATGTCCGACGACCCCGAGTTCGCCGCTGAAATCCCCGAGCTCGAACAGCAGCTGGCCGCTGCACAGGAACGCCTCCGCCGGCTCCTCATTCCACGCGACCCCAACGACGCCCGCAACGTCATCATCGAGGTCAAGGGCGGCGAAGGCGGCGACGAGGCTGCCCTTTTCGCCGGCGACCTGCTGCGCATGTACACCCGGTACGCCGAATCCCGGGGCTGGAAGACGGAAATCATCTCCGCCAACGAGTCCGACCTCGGCGGCTACAAGGATGTCCAGATGGCCATCAAGGGTTCATCCAACGATCCCGCTGAGGGCGTGTACGCACGCCTGAAGTTCGAGGGCGGTGTCCACCGCGTCCAGCGTGTCCCCGTCACTGAATCGCAGGGCCGTATCCACACCTCGGCTGCCGGAGTGCTGGTGCTGCCGGAGGTCGATGAGCCGGAAGAGGTCGAAATCAGCCAGAATGATCTCAAGATCGACGTCTACCGCTCCTCGGGTCCCGGCGGGCAGTCAGTGAATACTACCGACTCCGCGGTCCGCATCACCCACCTTCCCACCGGCATCGTGGTTGCAATGCAGAACGAGAAGTCGCAGCTGCAGAACCGCGAAGCGGCGATGCGCGTACTCCGGTCACGCATCCTTGCCGCGAAGCAGGAAGAGATCGACGCCGCGAACTCCGATATCCGTAAGTCGCAGGTGCGCACCATGGACCGTTCGGAGCGCATCCGTACCTACAACTTCCCGGAGAACCGGATCGCCGATCACCGGACCGGCTACAAGGCCTACAATCTTGACGCCGTCATGAACGGCGAACTGGAGCCGGTAGTACAGTCAGCCATCGAGCTCGATGAGCAGACCCGGCTCGATGCCATCGGCGACGACGCCTAAGCCCGCCGCACACCATGGACTCGCTGGACGAAGCCCTGCGCGCTGCCGTCTCTACCCTCGCGGACGCCGGCGTACCGAGTCCCCGGGCTGACGCAGAGCTCCTCGCCGCACACCTGTTGGGGGAGAGCGTCGGCAGGGTCCGGGCGCTTGCCCTTGTCGGGGCGGCCGCTCCGGAAGGGTTCGGAGAACTGGTTGCGGAGCGTGCCCGGCGGGTGCCGCTCCAGCACATCACCGGTGTCGCCTACTTCCGCGGATTGGAGCTCGCCGTGGGACCCGGCGTCTTCATTCCCCGTCCCGAGACGGAGACGGTTGCCCAGCTCGCCATCGATGCTGCCCGGCTCATTCCGGGTGCACGGGTTGCCGACCTCGGCACGGGGTCGGGCGCCATTGCAGGCTCAGTCGCGCAGGAAGTGCCGGATGCGCTCGTCTTCGCCGTCGAGCTGAGCGACTTGGCCTTCGCCTGGGCCGAACGCAATCTCACGCCGTTCGGCGTCACCCTGGTCAGGGCGGACTACGCGGAGGCGCTCACCGAACACAATGGAACCTTCGATGTGGTGGTGTCGAATCCTCCCTATATCCCCACCGAGGCTGTGCCCCGTGAGTCCGAGGTGGCTGAGCACGATCCGGACATGGCGCTCTACGGAGGAAGCGCCGATGGTCTGCGCCTCCCGCTCGCGGCCGCGGCTTCTGCCGCACGTCTCCTGAAGCCCGGGGGTTACTTTGTGATGGAACATGCCGAGGTGCAGGCCACAGCGCTCGCGGCAATACTCGGTGCAGACCCCTCCTGGACAACGGTCCTCACCCACCAGGACCTTTCCGGCCGCGACCGTGCGACGTCGGCCACGCGAACCGATATGCCGTTGGACGGCAGGAAGTGAAAGGATGGCTGGCGTGAGTGCCATGTTTGACTGTTCCGATCCGACCGAGCGCAGTGAAGGGCTGGCGCGCGCCCAGCGCGCGCTCGCTTCACAGCAGTGCGTGGTGATTCCCACCGACACGGTGTACGGGATCGCTGCCGACGCGTTCGCTCCGCAGGCTGTTGCCGCGCTGCTGGCAGCCAAGGGCAGGGGACGCAGCATGCCGCCTCCGGTTCTTATTCCGCGTGTGCAGACCCTGGACGGCCTCGCCGTGAACGTCAGCCTTGAGGCGCGCCGCCTCGCCGAGGAATTCTGGCCCGGGGGCCTGACCCTCATCTGCCACGCCCAACCCTCGCTCAGCTGGGACCTCGGCGACACCTTCGGAACCGTGGCACTGCGCATGCCGGACGACCGCGTCGCGCTGGACCTGCTCATCCTGACCGGTCCTCTTGCGGTTTCCTCGGCGAACCGCACGGGGCAGCCGGCGGCGGCCACTGCAGCCGAGGCGTATGAGCAGCTGGGCGACGCCGTCGAGGTCTATCTTGAGGACGGGCCGCGCTCTGCCGACGCAGGCGCCTCAACCATCGTGGATACCACCGGCGACCTGCCGATCGTGGTCCGGGAAGGAGTGATCTCCTTCGAGGAACTGCGTGCTGTGGTCCCCGGGGTGGTTCTGGGGACCGGCACTGAGGCGACTGATGCCCCCGCAGGGAACCCTGCATCCGGTAGCCCGGCCACCGGGGACCCGGAGGACATTACTCCTGCCCGGAACCCCTCGGCTGGCGCCGGCCGCGCCGACGGGCACCTGCCTCCTCAAGGATCGAACTGACCCTCGACGGCAGGACGACGCCTTCTTCAGCCGTCCAACCGGCCACCTGATCCTGGCCGAACCACATCAGTTCGACGCGCCTGACGGACCCGTGCAGGCGCTCCCCGAGAAGGGCTGACACGGTGTACCCGGTACGCAGGACGACGCGGCACAGGGAGCGGGGGAGAACCAGGGGCGTGCCGCCGGTTGCCTCCAGCACCGTCCGCACGGTCATACCCTCCCAGGGCTGGAGCACAATCTGCGGCAGCTGACCCTCATGGGATCCCACCGTCCGCACCAGTTCTGCCAGCGCATCGACGGACGCCACCGGACTGGGCGCTGTGCCGGGGGAGGCGACCGAGGCAAGGGGCGAGGCTGCGAGGCGGGCGAGTGCCGCCGTCGTCGGCCGCTCAATGCCCTGGACCGAAGTGGCACGGACCGAGATTATCTCAGGTCCGCCCGGCGGAAACATCCGCAGCGCCCGCTCCCCGAGGGCCTTGCTGCGCGAGTACGGCGAGAAGGGAGCGGTGTCCGACGACTCGTCGAGAACCGGGCGGTGTCCCTGCACAGCCGCGCTGCTGAGGTGAACAAACCGCGGAACGCCTGCCGTGGCGCACGCCCGGGCAATCAGGATCGGAAGCAGCGCGTTGGCACCGGTGAGCTGAAGGGATTCCGGGCTGCGGGGAGCGGCGGCGCCTGCCGCGTTGACCACCACCGCGCTGCCAGCCAGTTCGCGGGCCAGCAGATCGACGACGGCGCCCTGCCGGTCGGCGTCGGCGAGCAGTTCCAGCGGCGTCCGCGCCGCAGAGGCCACGCGCGGGGCGCGGACCGGCAGCGCTTCCTCGCCCGCTCCGGCGAGCGTCTTCAGCACAGCGCCGCCGACAAAGCCGCTGCCTCCGATCACTGACCACCTCATGAGGCCCCGTCCGTCGGACGGGGGGCCGGCGCGGGCATCGGTGACCAGTCCGGATCCCGCAGGATGAAGCGGGATTCCCGCCAGCCGTTCCACAGCGGCTTCACGCCGGACAGCGTATGCTCAACGGCGGCCAGCCTGAGGATTTCCTTCGCCGCCGTCAGCGCGGTGCCGAGAGCAAATCCTGCGCGGCTGAACTTTCCGTATTCCATGAGATACCTCGCCAGGTGGCCGCGGTTCCGCATCCCGCAGTAGCGGCCCAGGTTGCTTGAGTCGTTCAGGTGACGCAGGCCAAGATCGATCTGTTTCTGCGGCCGGGCCTTCCGCAGCACGAACGCATCGATGTACACCACTGGCTCCCGCTGCGAGATGAGCCAGCCGTACGTGGTGTCATCCCCATTGATGAAGAAGCGTGGATCCGGCAGCCCGACCTCGCGGACCACGTCGGCGTGCAGCATCACTCCCTCGAAGCACGCCACGTTGGTACGGAAGACCGGCGCGTGGGCGAATACATTGCCGGGAACGGGAAAGTGCACGCCGAGGAAATCATTGAACCTGTGCTGCCAGAAGAACGGCTCACCGGTATGGTCCAGGCGCCGGCCGTGCAGGCAGCGGTACTTCCCGAGCCACGGAGCGAAGGCGGCGAGTGCGCCGGGCAGGATTTCGACGTCGTCGTCCATCAGCCAAAGCCAGGTGGCGCCCTGGGCGAGGGCACGCTCCACACCAGCGGAAAAACCGCCGGAACCGCCGACGTTTGCGGGGAGCCGGTGTACGGTCAACGGAACCGGCAGCGAGGAGGCGGCGGCCTCCAGCACCTCTGCGGTGGAGTCGGTGCTTGCGTTGTCAACGACGACGACGGCGGCAGGAGCGGGATCGAGGCGGCCCAGCGACTCGAGCAGGCGGCTTAGATAGCCGGCCCGGTTGAAAGTGGTCACCACCACGGTGACCGGCGGAAGGGCGGTCACCGGGTCAGAACCCGAAGTCCGAGGGCGGACCGAAGCTTCGCCCGCGCACCCCCGCCAGGTAGGCCCGGGCCCAGGATGTGAGTCCGCGGACGTCGCCGCGCCGCAGGTAGTACACCGGGTAGCCCACCACATCGGCGACCAGCGACCGCCCCCGGAGATACCGGCGGGTGAGGTGCCCGCGGTTCCGGAAGAAGTAGAAGCGCTTGAACTCTGTCTCGGGAACCAGGACGTGGAGCCTGTCGCCCAGTACCTGCTGGACTTCGGCCCATCCCGGAGGATGGCTGAGGGCAACGGTCGTGACCGTGCCGAAGGCGATCCCGGCACGGCGCAGACGCAGCATGAAGTCGGTCTCATCGCCCCGGATGAACAGGCGCAGGTCCGGAAGCCCGACGCGGAAGAAGACATCGGAGCGGATCAGGGCGCCATTGAAGAACTGCGCCGTGCCCGGGATGAAGCCGAGCTTTTCCACCTGAGCGCGGTCATGGGTGGTTCGCCCCTCAACCCGGAAGGGAAAGGACAGCCGGGACGAGTCGGTCGGCGCTACGATCAGCGGGACGACGACGTCGAGGTTGCGGCTGCGGGCGGCCGCCAGCAGGCTGCTGAGCACGCCCGTGTCTTCCGGGTGCGCGTCGTCGTCCATGATCCAGATCCACTCGGCGCCGCTGGCCATCGCGGAAAGAATGGCGAGGGAGAATCCGCCGGCGCCGCCGAGGTTGGTGGCAGAACGGATGTAGTTGACGGGAGCATCCGAGCCCGCTGCCAGGGCGGCAACGTCCTGGGTGCCGGAGTCGACGAGGGCCACCGAGGCGATGGAATGATCCTGTCGCGAGAGAGCTTCGAGGAGTGTCTGTACGTCATCCGGCCTGTCGAAAGTCACTGCCGCTACAGCCACGGTTTCCTGCAAAACGGTCCTTTCGGCCAGCCTGCGCGGCGCGTGGGAACTCGGTGAGGTGGTCACGGAGAGCGCGCATCACTCGGGCTAGTATTCTCGGGTAGGGAAAGTCTATTACACGGCCCAGGCGGTCACTTCGCCCAGGATCCGACGGTGGCGTGACCGCGCTACAGGCTCCATCCAAAGGAATCATGACACAGACGGACACTCGCAACTCACAGCAGGTGCAGCACGAGAACGGTGGCGGGCGCGAGGATAAGCCCGGGCTTTGGATCTGGGCGCAATATGCGTTGGATTCTGCAGCATGGATTTTTGCTATCGTCCTCGCGCTGGTGCTGAGACTGGAGTTGCTCGTCGAGCAGGTTCACATCCCTGGAGTTGCGGTCATTTGTGGAATCGCCGTTGTCGCACAGTTTGTAGTGGGGCTCAGTTTCGCGCTGTACCGAGGAAGGTACACTTTCGGGAGTTTCCACGAGGCCAAGCTTCTCGTTCTAGTAACAGTGATCGTTTCGGTCATCCTCTTGCTCGTCAGTATTGCTCTCTTCACAGTGATCCAAATTCCCCGCAGCGTAGCTATCATTGCGTTTCCGTTTGCCTGCATGCTGATGGCATCGTCGCGGTACCTGAAGCGCATGTATGTCGAGAGTAAAGCCAAGCCCGGAGACGAAGCCCACCGGACGCTAATCTACGGAGCGGGCTTTCTAGGAAAATCGCTGGTTACCCGGATGATGCAGGATCCAGAATCGCCATACTTCCCAGTAGGGCTGATCGATGACGATCCCACCAAGAAACATCTTCGATTGTCCACAGTTCCGGTGCTTGGACGACTTGAAGATCTACCAGAAGTTGCGCGTAGAACTCAGGCAACAACGCTTGTCATCGCGTTCTCGAACGTAACGGCGGCACGAATGCGTGAAGTTTCAGACAGGGTTTCGGGGCTGGGCGTAAGGGTCTTGGTGCTCCCGCCACTCCGCCAAATCCTCGCAGAAGGTGGAGAGAAGGTCTTAGATGACTTTCGCGATGTCGCTGTTGAGGATCTCATTGGGCGACGGCCCGTCGACATCCATGCCGACGAAGTTGCCGGCTACATTACGGGCCGGCGAGTGCTCGTAACCGGTGCAGGCGGATCCATCGGTTCAGAGCTCTGTCGGCAGATTGCTGAGTATTCACCCGCTGACCTCATTATGCTCGACCGCGACGAGACTGGACTTCAGACCACCCAGATCTCCCTGACGGGAAGGGGACTGCTGACGGGTAAGGACACAATTCTGGCCGATATTCGGGACGCCGAAACCCTGCGCACCCTTTTTGTGGACCGTAAACCAGAGGTGGTCTTCCACGCCGCAGCACTCAAGCATGTTTCCCTGCTGGAGCAGTACCCGGAAGAAGCGTGGAAAACCAACGTAGTAGGGACCCTCAACGTGTTGCGTGCTGCGGAAGCGGCAGGAGTCAACACCTTCGTCAACATCTCCACTGATAAGGCGGCCAATCCGACCAGCGTCCTCGGTCGCTCGAAACGGATTGCGGAGAAGCTGACCGCGTGGACCGCCAGAGCCGCAGGCAATAAGTATGTATCGGTCCGCTTCGGAAACGTGCTCGGCAGCCGAGGGTCAATGCTCCCGCTGTTCACCGAACAGATCCGCTTGGGCGGACCGGTCACCGTTACCGACCCGGAGGTCACAAGGTTCTTCATGACTATCCCGGAAGCCTGCCAGCTCGTGATTCAGGCGGGGGCGATCGGCAGAGGAGGCGAGGTGCTCATTCTGGATATGGGAGAACCGGTGAAGATTCTCGACATTGCACAACGGATGATCGCTATGTCCGGAAAAGAAATCGACATTGAGTTCACGGGCCTGCGTCAGGGGGAGAAACTTCACGAGGAATTGGTCGGTTTGGGCGAAAGCGAAGTTCACCCGTTCCATCAAATGATCCTGCATGCTCCAGTGCCCACACTTAATCCGGCTGAGTTGGAATCAGAACGACTGAACCACAAGGTCTGCACGGAGACTCAGTCCGATACCGAGGGACGCCCTTCCGGTAAGAAGCTCTGATGTTGTTATGGCTGGTTGCCGGTGTAACCCTGCTCCTAAGCACGCTGCTTCCTTTTGCGTTCAAGCCGTTGCTAAGGCGAATGGGCGTCTTTGACATCCCAAATGAGCGCTCGTCCCACGACTCCGTGGTTATCCGTGGGGTGGGAATCACTGTCGCAGCGAGTATTGCAGTCGGCTTGGTGCTGTCATTGCTAACCCGGTTAGTTCCGGTAGATCGCTCCGTCGTGTTGATTGTTCTGGCTATTTTGTCCTCAGCGGCTGTGCTCGGATGGACGGAAGACTATCGTGGGCTGTCCATCCGCTTAAGAGCGCTGATGCAATTGGCGATTGGTACTGTCGGCACTCTGGCACTTGCCTGGACCATCGAACAGTCGTACTGGTGGGTTCCCGTTGGGGCACTTGCAGTCGCGGCATATATTAACGCCGCCAACTTCATGGACGGCATCAACGGGATCTCGGGACTGCACGGAGTCCTGGTAGGCATCTTCTACTCCGTGGCAGGCACCATGGTGGGCCAATTCTGGCTGACCGTTGCGGGCCTCGTCGTAGCGGCGGCGTTTGCCGGGTTCCTGCCCTGGAACCTCGGGCGGGGATTCGTTTTCCTGGGCGACGTCGGCAGCTACCTGCTCGGCGCTTCCATCGCCGGAATGGCGGTTGCCGGTCTGCTGGCCGGCGTGTACCTCGAATACCTGTTCTCCCCGGTACTGATCTACCTGGCCGACACCTTCCTCACCTTCCTCCGGCGGGTCCGCGCGGGCAAGCGCTGGTATGCATCCCACCGCGAGCATGTCTATCAGCGACTCACCGATGTCGGTCTGACCCACCTCCAGTCCGCGCTTGTGGTGACGGTCTGTTCCGCCTTGGTTGGAGTGGCAGGATTCATCCTCGCTACCGCTCCGCCGCCGCTCGCCATCGCCTGCTCCCTGTTCGCGGCCGCCGTCGTCGCCCTCTATATCTACTCGCCGGTGATCCTGGCACGGCTCCGACGGTCGGCTTCAGCCGATCGTTAACCTGAGCAACTACAGGAGGGCGCGATTTCTATCTGTTGTAGAATTTCAGGAGTAGCCAGGCAGCTTCCGCCGGCGCCACCCACCTGTGATGGACGGAAATCCCATGAGCTCATCTGACGCCTCGCGCGCCCGTGGCTCCGGTGTTTCCGCCTCCGGGCCCACCCCATCGCTCTGGCTGTACATCCTGCTGCGCTGCGTCGCCGGAACAGGCGCGGCCCTCATAGTGGCAGCCGCCGTCGCGTTCATGCTGCATGGAAGCGGTGCCGCCGCAAGTGCCGTTTTCGGTTATGCGGTCGTAGCGCTTTTCTTCGGGGTCAGTCTGCTGATCGGCCACTTTGTGGGCCGTTCCAACCCAAGCGGAGCGTTGGGGATCTTCGTCGTCACCTACGCGATCAAAGTGGTCGGCTTCGCGGCTGTCCTCTTTTTTGTCGGTGCACCGCAGTGGCTCGACCGCACCTGGTTCTTCGGGTCCGCAGTCGGGGCCGTGGTGCTATGGCAGATCATCGAGGTTGCCGTGTTCACCAGGGCACGCCACCAGCTCTATCACGACGACGACGGGGCGCCGCTCTCCGGCCAGCGGGCGGTTGACGGACATGCCTGAAAACGTTCCGGGAACCGGTGGGGAAGTGCCCGGCAAGCCGTCCGACCGCGATCCCCGCGGAAGGTATGGCGAGGCCGGCTACAACGATGGAATCGCCGTTTTCAGCTACATCGTTGGCGGGATCATCGTCTGGAGTTTGATAGGCTGGGGGCTGGACAATCTCCTGGGAACGCGTTGGCTCGTGCTCGCCGGAGGCCTCTTGGGTGCAGTGGGCGGTTTCTATCTCTCCTACAAGCACAACCTCACCCGTTCCAGCTCCACCGGTGCCGGCCCAGTGCCGGAACGCAAGCACGGTCCGGAGGAAGGTTCCCAGAGCAATGTCGAATAACTTCATTTGTCGGAGCAGTAATGCTGTGCCCGATCCAACTACGCCCAACGATGGACACTGCAGAGAGGAAACGCGTTGATCGCGCTTGCGCTCCCCGCTCAAACCACCACTGAAGAGGGCTTTGTCCCACCCACGATCGAAGAGGCGCATCCGCCGAACATTCTCCCGTGGAATACCGAGTACGGCGTGTGGTTTGCTCCGGGCTTCGGTAAGCAGATGCTTCTGGTCATCCTCTCCGTTATCCTGATCGGCGCCTTCTTCTACGTGGCGTCCCGCCGCGGGCAGCTGGTTCCCGGGAAACTGCAGTTCGTGGGTGAGGCCGCCTACGGCTTCGTGCGCAACTCCATCGGCAAGGACATCATCGGCGGACGCGAGTACCTCAAGTACGTGCCCTGGCTGTTCACCGCGTTCTTCTTCATCCTCGTGAACAACATCTTCGGCGCCATCCCGCTGCTTCAGATTCCGAGCTTCTCCCATCCAGGCAGTGCCTACGCGATCGCGGCCATCTTCTACCTCCTGTGGATTGCGGTCGGCGTCAAGAAGCACGGCCTGCGCTATTTCAAGCTGGCAGTGGTGCCCTCGGGCGTCCCGTGGTACATCATGCCGCTGGTGGTTCCGATCGAGATCATCTCGAACTTCCTTGTCCGTCCGGTCACTCACTCACTCCGTTTGTTTGCGACGATGCTTGCCGGTCACCTGATCGTGATGCTGGCAGGCAGCGCAATCGAATTCATGACGCTGTCGGGGAACGTGCTGCTGCAGGGAACCGGCCTGCTGGTTCTCGGCGGTGCGGTCGCGATGTACATGCTCGAAGCCTTGATCATGGTTCTGCAGGCGTACGTTTTCACCCTGCTGGCCGCGATCTACATTGAGGGCGCGCTCCACGCGGACGCCCACTAACAACACGTAACAAAGTCTTCCCCGCTGGGGATGATCCCAACCAACCTGCCGCATAGCGGCATCTTGAAAGGAAAAAAATGGAAGGCAATCTGAACCTCGTAGGTTACGGTCTCTCCGCAATCGGCGGTGGTATCGGTGTGGGCCTGGTCTTCGCCGCGTACATCAACGGTGTTGCTCGTCAGCCGGAGGCACAGCGCGTGCTGCAGCCGATCGCATTCCTTGGTCTGGCACTGACCGAAGCCCTCGCCATCCTCGGTCTGGTCTTCGCCTTCGTTCTCTAGAAGAGTCGCTGGTCAACCAAACAGACTAGTTGTAGAAAGACGGGTGAAACATGGATAGCGCAGTCATACTTGCAGCTGAAAGTCCCCTCGCACCGAACCTGTGGGAATTGCTGGTTACGGTCGCGGGCTTCGCTGTACTGATGTACATCGTTATCAAGTTCGTGATGCCGGCGTTTGAGAAGACGTTTGCAGAGCGCACTGAAGCCATTGAGGGCGGCATCGCCAAGGCGGAAGCCGCGCAGGCGGAAGCCAACGCCGCACGCGAAGAGTACAAGCAGCAGCTGGTCGATGCTCGTACCGAGGCGAACCGCATCCGCGAGGAGGCACGTGCCGAGGGCGCCCAGATCCTTGCGGAGCTCAAGGAGAAGGCTGTCACGGAGGCGAACCGCATCTCGGCCCAGGCCGAGGCGCAGATCGAGGCCGATCGCCAGGCGGCAGTGGTCGCGCTGCGGGCCGAGGTCGGTACTCTCGCCACCGAGCTGGCCAGCCGAATTGTCGGTGAGTCCCTGGCCGATGACGCGCGCTCAGCTCGCGTCGTTGACCGCTTCCTCGCTGATCTGGAGGAGCAGTCCGCTACCCAGAGCGCAGGTGCAGCCAAGTAATGGCAGGCGTATCTAGCCAGTCCCTCACGGAGGCACGGCAGGAGCTTGAACTCCGTCTCGGCTCAGCATCACTGACGCTGGCGGAGGAACTCTTCGGCGCCCTCGATGCACTCGATTCAAATGCAGGACTCCGCCGAGCCCTCACGGACCCGAACCGCCCGAGCGAGGACAGGGTTGCCCTGGCAACCCGGCTCTTCGCCGGACGGATCTCGCCGGAAGCAGCAGAAATTGTGCGGGGGCTGGTTGCCCGTCGCTGGGCCAAACCGCGTGATCTCGGTGATGCACTCGAAACTCTCGCCGCAACAGTCGCTATCGCTGTGGCCGAGAACAGGGGCGAGGGGATTCAGGGACTGGAAGGTCTGGAAAATGACCTCTTCTCCTTCCTGAGCGTCGTTGAATCGAACCATGAGCTCCAGCGGGCGTTGTCCGAACCCCAGGCTGAGGGGTCCGCCAAAGTGGCGCTGGCCCTGAAGCTTGTTCCCCTTGCGGGAGACGAGGCGCGGCTCCTGATCCGTCAGGCGGTGCTTTCGCCCCGGGGTCTGAAGCCGTCCGCACTCGTTCAGCGGTTCATTGAGCTTGTCGCGCTTCGCCAGGAGCGGTGGATTGCCAACGTCAGCGTCACCCGTCCGCTGTCGGATGAGCAGTTTGCACGTCTCCAGGCAGGGCTGAACGCGCTGTATGGCCGGGACCTCAAGATCAATGTCAACCTGGAGCCCTCCCTCGTGGGCGGCGTTCGGGTGAAGGTCGGAGACGAAGTGGTGGACGCTACGGCGGTAACCCGCCTGTCTGAACTCCGCCGGAAGATGGCTGTCTAGCCGTTCGGCTACGGCTCCGCTGAAGCTAGCTTCGATACAGACGAAAACAACACCGGTCGCCGCTTACCGGCGGTGATCACAACACAGGAGAGCAGGGACTGCAGATGGCCGAATTGACCATCAACGCCGACGACGTCCGTAATGCGTTGAACGAGTTCGCGGCGTCCTACGAACCCGGAAACGCCGAGCGGGTCGAAGTTGGCCGCGTAACGAGCGCAAGCGACGGCATTGCCAGGGTAGAGGGTCTTCCCTCGGTCATGGCGAATGAGCTGCTGCGCTTCGAGGACGGCACTCTGGGCCTCGCCCAGAACCTCGACACCCGTGAAATCGGTGTCGTCGTCCTCGGTGACTACACAGGGATCGAGGAAGGCCAGGAAGTACACCGGACCGGGGAGATCCTCTCAGTTCCGGTGGGCGACGCCTTCCTGGGACGCGTGGTTGATCCTCTGGGTCAGCCCATCGACGACCTCGGCGAGATCAAGGCGGAGTCGCGGCGAGCACTGGAGCTCC
Organism: Arthrobacter sp. 35/47; assembly: GCF_000520475.1. Classification (NCBI taxonomy): domain Bacteria; kingdom Bacillati; phylum Actinomycetota; class Actinomycetes; order Micrococcales; family Micrococcaceae; genus Arthrobacter; species Arthrobacter sp. 35/47. The sequence goes on along the minus strand of NZ_KI914619.1, from coordinate 49,125 downwards.
AGGCGCCGGGCGTTACGCAGCGCAAGTCTGTGCACGAGCCGATGCAGACCGGCCTGAAGGCCATCGATGCGATGATCCCGATCGGCCGCGGACAGCGCCAGCTCATCATCGGCGACCGCCAGACCGGCAAGACTGCCATCGCGGTTGACACGATCATCAACCAGAAGGCCAACTGGGCTTCCGGTGACGTCCAGAAGCAGGTTCGCTGCATCTACGTCGCCATCGGTCAGAAGGCATCGACCATCGCGGCCGTGCGGCAGACCCTCGAAGACAAGGGCGCCCTCGAATACACCACAATCGTGGCTTCTCCGGCCTCGGACCCCGCGGGCTTCAAGTACCTCGCGCCCTACGCCGGATCGGCCATCGGCCAGCACTGGATGTACGGCGGCAAGCACGTCCTGATCATTTTTGATGATCTCTCCAAGCAGGCTGAGGCCTACCGCGCAGTTTCACTGCTGCTGCGCCGCCCGCCGGGACGTGAGGCGTACCCCGGTGACGTGTTCTACCTGCACTCCCGCCTGCTGGAGCGTTGTGCGAAGCTCTCCGATGAGCTGGGCGCCGGCTCGATGACCGGCCTGCCGCTGGTCGAGACCAAGGCGAACGACGTGTCTGCCTACATCCCGACCAACGTCATCTCCATCACCGATGGCCAGATCTTCCTCCAGTCTGATCTGTTCAATGCGAACCAGCGGCCGGCCGTCGACGTCGGTGTGTCGGTTTCCCGCGTCGGTGGCGCTGCGCAGGTCAAGGCGATGAAGAAGGTCTCGGGTACGTTGAAGCTCGACCTCGCCCAGTACCGCGACATGCAGGCATTCGCCATGTTCGCCTCGGACCTGGATGCGGCGTCCCGCCAGCAGCTGACCCGCGGCGCCCGCCTCATGGAACTGCTCAAGCAGGGCCAGTACGCGCCGTTCCCCGTCGAGGAGCAGGTCGTCTCCATCTGGGCCGGAACCAACGGCTACCTTGATGATGTTCCGGTCGAGGACATCCGGAAGTTCGAGTCGCAGTTCCTCGAGCATCTCCGTCACAAGTCCTCCGTGCTGACCACGCTGGCACAGACCAACCAGCTTGAGGACTCCACCGTGGATGAGCTGAAGTCGCAGATCACCGACTTCAAGCAGGGATTCTTCGGTGAGGGCCACGACGGCCTGGTCGCAGGGCACGAGGAGCACAGCCCGCTCGACGAGGGCGCTGTGGACCAGGAAAAGATCGTCAAGCAGAAGCGCTAACGGCTCGGGCGAAAGCGCGCACCGCGCGCGGACGCCCGCAGCCTGAGCCGTAGTGCCTTCCAGGGACTACGAAGGAAAGGACAAGTATGGGAGCCCAGATCCGGGTCTACCGCCAGAAGATCGTGTCGACTACGTCGATGCGGAAGATCTTCAAGGCGATGGAACTGATCGCCACCTCTCGCATCGGTAAGGCCCGGGCGCGTGTGTCGTCGTCATTGCCCTATGCCAATGCAATCACCCGTGCAGTTTCCGCTGTTGCGTCGCAGTCCGAGATCGACCACCCGCTGACCACCGAACCGGAGCAGATCCGGCGGGCGGCAGTGCTCATCATGACCTCGGACCGGGGCCTGGCAGGTTCCTACTCTGCGACCGTGCTCAAGCAGGCGGAGTCGCTTCTTGAGCTGCTCCGTGAGGAGGGCAAGGAAGTCAAGCCCTACCTCGTTGGACGCAAGGCCCAGGCCTACTTCGATTTCCGTGGCCGGTCCTACGAGCAGGTGTGGACCGGCGGCACGGACGCTCCGGAGTTCGAGACCGCGCGTGAGATCGGCCGGGTGCTGCTTGACCAGTTCGGAACGGACTTCGAAGACGGCGGCGTGGATGAGATCCACGTTGTCTACACGCGTTTCCGTTCGATGGTCATTCAGGAGCCCACGGTGGTCCGGCTGTTGCCGCTGGAGGTTGTGGAAGAGGAAGCCGGCAGCGAGTCGGATCTCCTCCCGCTCTACGAATACGAGCCCGAACCCGAGCGGGTTCTGGATGCACTGCTTCCGCGGTACATCGAGTCCCGGATCTTCGCGGCCCTGCTCCAGGCTGCCGCGAGCGAGCTCGCAGCACGCCAGCGGGCCATGAAGTCGGCGGGGGACAACGCCACCGACCTGATCAAGAAGTACACGCGCCTTCGCAACACCGCCCGCCAGGCGGAAATCACGCAGGAGCTTTCGGAGATCGTGGCGGGTGCGGACGCGCTCAGCGCGTCCTGACCCCCGGCCTCCGCGGACCCCTCCGGGTTCCCAACGCACTATTATTAGCACCACGCCATCTACCGAATGAAGTGAGAGAGATGACTGCCCAGACTGTTGAGAACAGTACGGACTCAGTTGCCCCCGGCGCGACCGGCCGCATAGCCCGTGTCATCGGCCCGGTTGTCGACGTCGAGTTCCCGGCTGACGCCATTCCCGCCATCTACAACGCGCTGACCACCGAGGTGACCCTCAACGGCGAGACGCGCACCATCACGTTTGAAACCTCGCAGCACCTGGGCGACAACCTGGTGCGCGCCATCTCCCTGCAGGCAACCGACGGCCTGGTCCGCGGCACGACGGTGCAGGACACCGGCGCTGCCATCTCCGTTCCGGTCGGCGACGGCGTCAAGGGCCACATCTTCAACGTTCTGGGCAAGCCCCTTGACGTCGACGAGTCGCAGCTGGAAATCACCGAGCGGTGGCCGATCCACCGCAAGGCTCCGTCCTTCGCATCCCTCGAAGGTTCCACCGAGATGCTCGAGACCGGAATCAAGAGCATCGACCTGCTTACCCCCTACATCAAGGGTGGAAAGATCGGGCTCTTCGGAGGTGCGGGCGTCGGCAAGACGGTCCTCATCCAGGAAATGATCACCCGTGTGGCACGGAACTTCGGCGGTACCTCGGTCTTCGCCGGCGTGGGTGAGCGTACCCGTGAGGGCAACGACCTCTGGGTTGAAATGGAAGAAGCCGGTGTTCTCAAGGACACTGCCCTTGTGTTCGGCCAGATGGATGAGCCGCCGGGAACGCGTCTTCGGGTTGCGCTGTCAGCTCTCACGATGGCTGAGTACTTCCGCGACGTCCAGAAGCAGGACGTTCTCCTCTTCATCGACAATATCTTCCGGTTCACCCAGGCCGGGTCGGAGGTGTCGACCCTCCTGGGCCGCATGCCGTCGGCTGTGGGCTACCAGCCCAACCTGGCCGACGAGATGGGCCTGCTGCAGGAGCGCATCACCTCCACCAAGGGCCACTCGATCACGTCGATGCAGGCCATCTACGTCCCCGCGGATGACTACACGGACCCGGCGCCGGCAACCACCTTCGCGCACCTCGATGCGACCACGGAACTCTCGCGTGAGATTGCGTCGCGTGGTCTGTACCCGGCGATCGACCCGTTGACCTCTACCTCGCGTATCCTCGATCCGCAGTACATCGGTCACGATCACTACAACACCGCCGTACGGGTCAAGCAGATCCTGCAGAAGAACAAGGAACTTCAGGACATCATCGCCATCCTCGGTGTTGACGAACTGTCCGAAGAAGACAAGATCGTGGTCTCGCGTGCCCGCCGCATCCAGCAGTTCCTCTCGCAGAACACCTACACTGCCAAGCAGTTCACCGGTGTCGAGGGATCGACTGTAAGCATCAAGGACACCATCGAGGGATTCAACGCGATCTGCAATGGCGATCTCGACCACATCGCCGAGCAGGCGTTCTTCAACATCGGCGGTCTTGATGACGTTGAGCGTCAGTGGGCGCGGATCCAAGAGCAGAGCGGAAAGTAAGCCCCCATGGCTGAACTTGAAGTTGAAATTGTCGCGGCGGACCACTTCGTGTGGTCCGGTGCGGCAACCATGGTCAAAGCCCGCACTTCTGACGGGGAAATCGGCATTCTTCCCGGCCATTCACCGGTGCTTGCCATCCTCGCCGAAGGCGAACTTGCCATTCAGCCGGTCTCCGGCGAACGACTCACGGTTGGTGTCGACGGCGGTTTCTTCTCCGTGGACAGCAACCGCGTGGTGATCGTTGCCGACAATGCCAGGATTGGCGGTTCAGTGACCGCAGACACCAAGTAGCGAAACCCTGATGGACGGCATCGGAATCACGTTCATCACTCTGGCGGTGCTCTGCGCACTGCTCGTGCTGATGATCGGCGCCTTCTGCCTCCGCCGCTACCAGCTGCGCACTGCACTCGGAACCTTTGACGCCTCCATTCGCCTCCCTGACCGGGGATGGCGGATGGGGGTTTGTCGCTATACGGACAAGCATCTGGAGTGGCTTCGTCTTGTGTCCCTCAGCCCGCGTCCCAGGCACCGCTACCTTCGGAGCTCGCTCGAGCTGAAGGGCTGGCGTGAGCCCTCCGAGCAGGAGAAGGCCCAGGTCCAGCCCGGCGGAATCATCGTTTCGCTGAGCTATGAGGGGACCGACGTGTTGCTGGCAATGAAGTTCGATGTGTACGCCGGGCTGTCATCGTGGCTGGAGGCCGGTCCGGTCATCGGGATCGGTACCTGGCGGTAAGCGGCCGAATCTGACAGCAGAACCGCATCAGGCACAGCAGAACAGCTTAAGCAGTGACGGCCCCCGCAGGATTGCGGGGGCCGTCACTATTACGCGGACACGAGTTACAGCGCGGTGACGCCGGTGGCCTGGGGGCCCTTGGCGCCCTGACCGATCTCGAACTGCACGCGCTGGTTCTCATCAAGGGTGCGGAATCCGCCGGTCTGGATCTCCGAGTAGTGAACAAAGACGTCGCCCTCGGAGTCATCCGGTGTGATGAAGCCGAATCCCTTTTCAGCGTTGAACCACTTGACGGTTCCCTGTGCCATTTATATTTCTCCTCATAATGGAACATATTCTGACCGGCACACTGTATGCCGGCCGCGAGTTACTCCGCGTGAATTCCATCGAGGACAAGAATGACCCTGTACTGACGAGGAGCTTCACGCTCGCAACCTGTCTTGCGAGCATGAAAAACCACGTACACAAAGACTGAAATAAGCATCACATAGCCGTATGGGCTGGTCAACGGACAATCCGGTGAATAAACCGATTGTTAAGCGGAAATTCGGCTATTGCGGAAGTTCCGGGTTCAGGTAACCGGTTCAAAGCGAATTCAGGCGCTGCCGGGGCCTTGTCGCGAATGCTAGAAGAGGCGGGAATCGACGTCGTCAACGCCCCGCATGGCGTCATAGTCGAGCGTTAAACAGTCGATGCCGCGGTCCTGGGCAAGTACCCGCGCCTGGGGTTTGATCTGCTGCGCTGCGAAGACTCCCCGCACGGGGGCCATCAGCGGATCCCGGTTCAGCAGCTCCAGATACCGGGTCAGCTGTTCCACACCGTCAATATCACCCCGCCGCTTGAGCTCAATCGCCACCGTGCGTCCCTGGCCGTCCCTGGCGAGGATATCCACAGGGCCTATTGCCGTCATGTATTCGCGGCGGATCAGGGAGTAACCGTCTCCGAGGAGGTTGATCTGTTCGGCGAGCAGTCTCTGCAGGTCAGCCTCCACACCATCCTTGACCAGTCCGGGATCCACGCCGAGGTCGTGTGAACTTTCGTGGAGGAGTTCATGGATGCTGATCACCAGGCGGTCGTCACTCTTGGCGTGCTGCACGTTCCAGGTCTCGGATACCCCCAGCTCCGCGTCCTCGGGGGCGGGCTCGACGATCCGGAGGGTGGCCGGAGGGCTCATCCAGTTCAGCGGCTTGTAGGAGCCGCCGTCGGAATGGACCAGCACCGACCCGTCGGCCTTGACCATCAGCAGCCGGGTAGCGAGCGGGAGGTGGGCACGGAGACGACCGATGTAATCCACGGAGCAGCGGGCAATGACTAAACGCACCCTTGGCACTTTACCGGCACCGGCGGGTTTCCTGTTCACAGCGCACCCGGTGCAGACTGGATCCATGCCCCGTTCCAATCAGCCGCGCAGACCCCGCGGGCAGTCGCGGCGAAAGTGGTCCGAGGCTCCGGAGCTGGATCTTGAGCGCGCCCGGGCCGGCATCCCCACCAGGGAATCAGCGCCCGACGGCGTCTGGTCAGTCAGGCGGATCACCGAACGGAATGCCGCCAAGTACTATGTCTGTCCGGGGTGCCACCGGGATATTCCGCCCGGTCTTGCCCACCTGGTGGCCTGGCAGGAGGACTCCCTGTTCGGTGCGGAAACCGCGCTGGCGGACCGGCGCCACTGGCATCTGACCTGCTGGCGTACCCGGCGATCCGGCTGACTGGATTGGCCGCGGCGTGAGTACCTGTGGCCAGCTGCGCCGTCGCGGTTCCGCAGGCACTCCACGGCTTCAGTAGACTGCATTGGATGATGAGTGCAGCGCCTGCGTACCAGTTCTCCGACAGCTCCGAACCATCCGAAATCAGGGCAGGCACGGTTCTGCCGGCCGAGCGGCGAGCTCTCGAGCTGACCACGTCGGACGGCCTGACCCTGGTCGGTGAGTTTGCCGCGCCGGAGGACAGGGAGCCGGCGGCCACGCTTGTGACACTGCATCCCCTGCCCACAGCGGGCGGTTTCATGGACTCCCACGTCTACCGCAAGGCGTCCTTCCGGCTGCCCGCGCTGGCGGACATCGCCGTCCTGCGCTTCAATACCCGGGGTACCTGCTCACCGCACGGCTGCAGTGACGGTGAATTCGACGGCGGCAACCTGGAACGGCATGATCTTGAGGCCGCGGTCCGGTGGGTCGTGGAGCAGGGGCTGAAAAACGTGTGGCTGGTCGGATGGAGCTTCGGTACGGAGCTGTGCCTCAAGTACGGTGCCCGGGAGCCGGTCGCCGAGTTCATCGAGGGCGCTGTCCTGCTGTCACCGCCGCTGCATCGTGCGTCCGACGCTGACCTCGACTCGTGGGCGCAGGCAGAGCTTCCCCTCCATGTGCTGGTGCCGGAGCATGACGATTACCTTCAGCCGCCCGAGGCTGCCGAGCGTTTTGCGCGGGTGCCGCAGGCACGCGTGGTGGGCGTGGACGGCGCCAAGCATCTCTGGGTGGGGGAAAAGTACGTGAGCCGGGCGCTTGAGGAAATTGCCGGCGTCGTACTCGGCAGGGCGGTGGAGCTGCCCACTGAATGGACGGGGCCCACAGCGCGCGCCGAGTGACGCCGTCCGCGCCGGAGCTGACGGCTACTGGTTGTCCTGCCGTGCGATGAAGACCTCCTTCAGGAGCAGCATGGCACCGGCGGCCAGCGGAATGGCGATCAGTGCACCCAGCACGCCAAGAAGACTTCCGCCCGCGATCACCGCGATGACGGCTACCGCACCGGGTACCGCCACAGCCTTCTGCATGATGCGGGGAGAGATGAAATATGCCTCCACCTGCAGATAGGCCACATACAGCACTGCGAACAGTGCCGCGGTCTGCCACCCGGCGGTGAGGGCCACAAGACTGACGACGACGGCGGCAATCACCGCGCCGACCAGCGGAACGAACGCCAGCATCGCCACAATGAATGCGAGCAGGACCGAGAACGGAACGTCAGCGATAGTCATGAAGATGAAGGCAAAGGACGCGTTCAGCAGGGCCACACACGCCTGGCCGATGACGTAGTTGCCGACGCTGCTCGTGATCTCCTCGGCGAGCCGCTCCACGCGTTCGCG
>NZ_KI914619.1:32934-41460 GCF_000520475.1 Arthrobacter sp. 35/47 | reverse complement strand
CGCCAGGCGGTATGCCCACTTCTTCATGCCCGGCAGCGAGGCGAGGAAATACAGGGTGAGCACCAGAATGACCAGCACCCCGAAGATGCTGTTGAGGATGACAGTGCCCACACCAAGCACGCCGCCGAAGATCCCGCCGACTGCTTCGGAGTCCGCGAAGAACTTGTCGACCTCATCCGTGACGCGTTCGCGCACCTGGAACTGCTGGTCGATTGTCTGGAAAAAATCGGAGGCGAGGAAGTCGCTCGCGTAGCCCGGAGCCCGCTCGACCAGCTGGCCGGTCTGGGAGACGATCGTGGGGATCAGCACCGCGAAGAACCCGACGATGATGCCGACCAGCATCACCAGGGCCAGCGTGATCCCTGCCGGACGCGGAACCCTCCGCCCTTCAAGCCAGCGCACAATGGGGTCGAGGCCGAGCGCAATGAACAGCGCGGCGCCGATCCAGACCAGCAGTTGACCGACGTTGGTGATCATGAAATACGCAAGCAGTGCCAGTCCCACCCCGACGCTGGCCATGAACCCGAAGTGGATCGGGTGCTGGCGCATGGAGCGGGGCTGCGCACCACCGAACTTGAGCCGGTCATCGCCGATGCTTACCGACTCGTCCACGGGAACCCTGCCGGCGCGCTCCGGCGGGAACTCGAAGCGCGGCCGGGGCTGCGCCACCGGCACCATGGAACGCAGCCGGGTCATGGCCGGCCCCAGTCCCCGACGGCGCGGCTCCACTCGGGGTGCCGGTTCCACTCGGGTTGCCGGCTCCTCTGCGCCGGGTTCTTCCGGCGTCTGGTTCACTGACGACGCCGGGCGGGGCAGGGGCTCGCTGATCGGCACGTCCTCGCGTTCACTCACGTATGGTCCGCTTTCGTTTGCGTGTCGGCACGGTCAACACCGGTTGCTCAACTAGCGAAACACTAACAGGACCGGCACGCGCTGCGCGGGAGTCGCCGGCGGTGTCCGGGCCATTGGGAAGTGCGGTTGCGATGACGCTCAGGTTCCGTTGAGACATCTTCGTTACGATGGGATCTAGTCCCGCCAGCCCGGCTCACCCGGGCCCACCCATTTCAACGTTAGGTTTCTCGAGTGCGCTTTCCTCTTGCTGCTCCCGTCATGGCGATCGGCGCGCTGCTGGTACTGCTGGGCATCGGCCAGCTCACCTGGTGGGCACCGCCGGAAACGGTGACGGTTTCGGTCCCCGCCGATGCGCAGAGCGGCCCGGTGACGGTCATCGACGCCGGCGCCAAGGAGGGGGACGCTGAGGATATCGACATCACAGTCCAGTCCGAAGGCACCTTTACCCTCGCGGTCGGGAGGGCGTCCGACGTCGACGCCTGGGTGGCGGATGCCGCCCACCTGACGGTCACCGGTATCGGCGAGGAAGAGCTGGCCACCGAGTTCACCGAGGGCGAGGAGACCGTTCCCAATCCGAGCGGTGCCGATCTCTGGACCAGCGAGGAAACCGCTGACGGTTCATTGACCCACCGCTGGCTGGACCCGGGGGAGGGCGAGTGGTCGATCCTCATCGCCGCGGACGGTGAAACTCCCGCGCCGACTGCAGTTTCCATCACCAGCCCCAATGACACAGCCACTCCCTGGGCCGTCCCGCTGATCATCGTCGGAGCACTCCTGCTGGTTCTAGGTGTGGCCCTTGGCTTCACGAAGCCGCGCAGGCCCAGCCGCGACCCGGCTGCCGCGGGCACCCGTGCCCGTGCCCGGAACGAGGGACGCCGCGGCCCCCGGGGAAGCAGCTTCACGGCCCACCCGGTGCGGCCGTTGGCTGCCCTCGGACTCACCGTCGCGCTCGGGCTTTCCGGAACCGCGGCCGGCCACGCCACTGGGACCAAACCCGCAGCGCCTTCCGGATCGGCTGAAGCGGAATCTGCGGAACAGCACCCCGTGATTTTGGAAACCCAGCTTGAGCGGATTCTGGCATCCGTGGCCACCACGGTGGCGGAGGCCGACGCCGCGGCCGACGCAACACTGCTTGAGTCCCGCGTTGCCGGTGCGGCCGCTTCGCTGCGAACCGCCAACTATTCAGTCCGGTCACAGGCCGACGAGGTGGCAGCGCCCACCCCTGTGGCAGCGGATCCCGTCCTCACCAGCATGATCCCCACCGGCAGTGAGTGGCCGCGCACCGTCGTCGCCCTCACCCAGGGAGAGTCCAATCCGGTCCCGCAGGCGCTGGTACTGGTACAGGATGATCCCCGGTCGAACTACAGGCTTACTTCGTCGATCCAGATGCTGCCGGGAACCACCTTCCCCACGGCCGGGACGCCGGAGGGGCTGCAGATGTTGCCCGTCGACGGCGGTGAGGAGCTTGTTGCCTCTCCCGAGGACGCGGTCGCCGCCATCGCGGATTACCTGACCAGGCCGGAGGGGCGCAACGCGGCAACCTTCGAGCCCAACTCCTTCGCGGACGCGATCACTTCCTTCCAGTCCGATGTGGTGGCCGATGCAGGAAATGACTCCGCAGACATCACCTTCACCCACAAGCCCGTGCCCGAGCACACAAGGGCGATCTCCACCGGGGACGGGGGAGCGATGGTGTTCGGATACCTCGACCACACCTACAGCAGCGTTCCCGAAGGACCCGGCGATTCGATCGCGCTGGAAGGCACGGTCTACGAGACCCTCACGGGTGAGGAGTCCACGGAGGAAGGTATTGATGTGCGCTACGGCGAGGCGGTCATGATGTACGTTCCGGCGGCCGGCAGCGATCAGAAGATCACCGTGATCGGCGCTGCGCAGCAGCTGCTCTCTGCAGAACTGCGCTGACCCGGAGAATCCCGGACGGATTCGAGTTGTCCATTGATGTCGGCTTCAGTAATAAGGTGAAAGCATGAGCACTCCCAACACTCCGGGCGGCCCCGCGCCGTCGTCGATGAACCTGCGCGGCGCTGTCGACCTGTCCGCGCTGAAGTCCCGGGCGCAATCAGCCAACGCGCCGGCCGGCGCCCAGGGCGGACCGGGTGCAGCGAACCCGGCGCCCGCGGCTGCCGCCCCCGGCAGCAGTCCTTATATTGTCGACGTCACCGAGCAGGTCTTCCCGCAGCTGGTCCAGCTGTCGGCGCAGGTGTCCGTGATCGTGGCGCTCGGTGCTTCCTGGAGCGACCAGTCGGCACAGGTTCTGTCCGTGCTCGAGGCAATCGCGGTGGAACAGGCCGGCCGGATCCTGCTCGCGCGCGTGGATTTCGAGACCCAACCCGGGATCGCCCAGGCGTTCCAGGCACAGGGCGTGCCCACCGTCGTCGGGGTGTTGAAAGGACAGCCGGTACCCCTGTTCGAGGGAGTGCTCGCAGAACCCCAGATCAGGACCTATGTCGATGAGCTTCTGAAGGTCGCCCAGGCCAACGGCGTGAGCGGCTCCCTGAACGACGCTCCTGCCGGTGAGCCGGACACCGCGGGTGAGCCGGCTGAAGCACCGCTTCCGCCGCTGCACCAGGAGGCGTTCGACGCAATCGAGGCGGGCAATTATGAAGCTGCAGCCGCGGCTTACCGCAAAGCGCTGGCCGAACAGCCCGCCGACGCCGACGCGAAAGCCGGGCTGGCGCAGGTGCAGCTCATGCAGCGGCTGCAGGACGCTGACGCAACGGCCGTGCGCACTGCCGCCGCAGAGTCGCCGGACTCCCTGGACGCACAGTTGGCGGTGGCAGACCTCGACCTGTCGGGAGGACACGTGGAGGATGCTTTCGCGCGGCTCACCACGTTCATCGCGCGTGCTGTGGGTGAGGAGCGGGAAGCGGCACGGGTGCGGCTCCTGGAGCTGTTCGACATCATCGGCCCTACCGATCCCAGAGTGAACAAGGCGCGCAGCGCGCTGGCGAGGGCCCTGTTCTGATGGCTGACACGGGCCTGTTTTCCCCACTTACGCTGCGCAGCCTGACCCTGGCGCACCGTGGGTGGGTGGCGGCAATGTGCCAGTATTCCGCGGACGCTGTGCATGCGCCGGGGGTTCCCCATGACTGGCACCTGATGCACCTGGGCCAGTTCGCCGCAGGCGGCGCAGCGCTCATCATCACCGAGGCCACCGCCGTGAACGCCGCCGGAATGATCAGTCCCCGCGACACCGGGCTCTACACCGATGAACATACGGCGGCATGGCGGCGTATCACCGATTTTGTGCACTGGCACGGCGCGGTGGACGCGAAGATCGGCGTCCAGCTCGCGCACGCCGGGCGCAAAGGGTCCGCCTGGTGGCCCTTCAGCGGCAGGCGCGGCTCTGTTGCGGCCGGCGACGGCGGTTGGCAGACGGTGGGACCTACCGGCGAGCCGTTCGGCAGCTATGCTCCGCCCCGGGCCATGACGGAACACGAAATCCTCGCCACGATCGAGGATTTCCGGTCCGCTGCGGCCCGGGCAGTCCAGGCAGGCTTCGACACGGTCGAAATACACGCGGCTCACGGGTACCTGCTGCACCAGTTCCTCAGTCCTCTCGTGAACTCCCGCACGGATCGCTGGGGTGGATCGGAGGAAAACCGGTTCCGGCTCACCCTGGCTGTGATCGACGCAGTCCGGGAAGTCCTTCCGGATTCCATGCCGCTGCTGTTGAGAATTTCCGGGACGGACTGGGTAGACGGAGGCCTCGACGGCGCCAGTTCGGGGCGTCTGGCCGCAGCGGCGGCCGAGCGCGGTGTGGACTTTGTCGACGTTTCATCAGGCGGAGCTGTTCCTGATGCAGTCATACCCGCCGAGCCCGGGTACCAGGTGCACCTTGCCGAACAGGTCCGAAGGCACAGCGGGGTACCCACCGGCGCTGTCGGCCTGATCAATGATCCGGGGGTTGCGGACGGGGTGATCCGGAACGGTGAAGCGGACGCGGTGCTGATCGCGCGTGCCGCGCTGCGGGATCCCCACTGGTGGGCGAGGGCGGCCGACAAGCTCGGCGCCGATCTGCCGTGGGCACCCCAGTACCAGCGTGCGGGCGGTTTTTAGTCCTTTCGGATGACGAAGGCGCACGTGCGCCGTTGTTAGCGTGGACCCATGACTTCCCAGCCCTTGCCCTCCATGCCGCCTGCGCCGGAACCGTCCGGCCGGTCCGGCGGCTCGCAGGCTCCGGGAGTGCGGCCGGCGCTGGCCCTGCGCGGCTTGGCAAAGCGCTTCGGCGACAGGATCGCGGTCAACGGCATCGATCTTGATGTTCCGACGGGGTCCTTCTACGGGCTGGTCGGGCCGAACGGCGCCGGCAAAACAACCACGCTCTCCATGGCAACCGGACTGCTGCGTCCGGATTACGGCCAGATATGGGTGCATGGAGTAGACGTGTGGCGGGCGCCGCTGGAGGCCAAGAAGCTGATGGGGATCCTGCCGGATGGCGTCAGGCTGTTCGACAGATTGACCGGAGAGCAACTGGTGACCTATGCGGGCCTCCTCCGCGGGATGGACCGGGAGGAGGTTGCGGTGAGGGTGTCGGATCTGCTGGAGGCGCTGGACCTCGTCGAGGACGCCGGAACGCTCGTTGTTGACTACTCGGCGGGCATGACGAAGAAGATTGCCCTGGCCTCGGCCCTTGTGCATGCGCCGCGGCTGTTGGTGCTGGACGAGCCGTTCGAATCAGTGGATCCGGTATCGGCAGCCAACATCCGGGACATCCTTGCCACCTATGCCAGTGGTGGCGGGACGGTGATCGTGTCGAGCCACGTCATGGATCTCGTCCAACGAATGTGCGATCACGTCGCGGTTATCGCCGCCGGAACGGTTCTGGCGGCCGGTACGGTCGACGATGTGCGCGGCGATGCGACCCTCGAGGACCGCTTCGTCGAGCTTGTCGGCGGCAGGAATCCAGGGGCGGGACTGGCATGGTTGCGCACCTCTTGAAGCTCAAGCTCCTGTTACTGCGCAATTCCCTGCGCCGCAGTACCTGGCAGCTTGTCGGAGTCATCCTTGGTGCGTTGTACGGCCTCGGCCTGCTCGGAATGATCGTTGCCGGCCTGATAGCGCTCGGAGCCCTCGACCTGGAACTGATGCGCACTGTGGTGGTACTGGGCGGCTCGGCCGCCGTGCTTGGGTGGGTGGTCATCCCGCTGGTTGCCTCCGGCGTCGATATGACTCTGGATCCTGCCCGCTTTGTCACCTTCACGATTCCCATGCGACAACTCATGACAGGGCTGACCCTCAGCGGGGTGATCGGCATCCCCGGTGCCGTCACGCTGATTGCCTTCCTTGCCCTGACGCTGACATGGATCCGTTACCCGATTGCCGCGCTCGCGGCGGCGATCTGCGCCGTTTGCGCCGTCCTGCTCTGCGTAGCGGGTTCCCGCCTGGTGACGACGGCTGGCACGGCCCTTGCATCTTCCCGCCGGTTCAGGGATGTCAGCTCAATGGTGGCAATCATTCCGCTCGTCCTTCTCGGGCCCATTTTCGCGGGCATTACCGCAGGCTTCCGGAATTCCCCTGAATTCGCCGGAGAACTGGCGAACATCCTGGCATGGACGCCGCTCGGAGTCTTTGTTGCAATACCGGCCGATCTCGCTGCCGGCGACGGGCTCACGGCGCTGGCGCGTCTTGGTATCGGTCTCGGCGCAATCGCCGGAGTGACGTACCTGTGGCATGCCAGCCTCAGCCATGCCCTTGTCACCCCGCCGTATAACGCAGTGAGCCGCAAGCCGGGCGGCAACGTGGGACTGTTTGCACGTGTGCCGGCCACACCCGCCGGTGCAGTCGCCGCCCGCGCGCTAACCTACTGGGTCCGTGACCCGAGGTACGCAGCGTCAATCCTCGTTGTGCCCCTGCTGCCGATCCTGCTGTGGTTCATCAGCGGCGATTCCGGAGGGTTTTTCCTGCTGAACTACCTCGGCCCGGTCACTGCGTTCCTGCTTGCCTGGTCGATCTCAGCAGGTATCTCCTACGACAACACCGCGTTCTGGATGCACCTGTCGGCCGGCGTAAGCGGCCGGGCCGACCGCGCGGGCAGGGCAGCGGCGCTCCTCGTCTTTGCGGTTCCCGTGGTGCTCGTCTTCACCATTGCTCCGCTCTGGCTGAGCGGGTCACTGGCCGATCTGCCCATGATGCTCGGGCTGGCCGTCGGGACCCTACTGACGGGCACCGGCTTTGCCAGCGTCGTGTCAGCGCGCTACACCTACAACGTCCCGCTACCGGGGGAGAGCCCATTCAAGACACCCCCCGGAACCGGTTTCTCCATGCTTGCCATCCAGGGCATCGGTTGGGTAGTCCTGATGGTCCTCCTCGCGCCGGAGGTCGGACTGGCAATCGCCTACCTTGCCACCGGGAGCACGGTATTCGGTTGGTTGACACTCTGCGCGGGAGTGGTGGTCGGGACTGCTGTTTTTTACGGCGGGATCCGGATCGGCGGGGCGTGGTACGACAAGCGGGGGCCCGAACTGCTGGAGGCAGTGGCTGTCAACAAATGAGTCCCGCCTGTGCGCGGAGCATCGGCAGTAGGATGGAGCCATGAGTACGCCAGCAGATCCCTTTGACGACAGCCCCCACGGAGCGCCGGGCGACTCCGGAACCTCCACGGCCACCATCGAGCGCGAAGAACTGCGCGAGGAAGTGGAACCCGGGGACCGGGAGCGGTTCGCCCACTACGTCCGTAAAGAGAAGATCATGGAGTCGGCGCTGTCCGGAGAGCCCGTCATTGCCCTGTGCGGCAAGGTGTGGACCCCCGGCAGGGACCCGGAGAAGTTTCCGGTATGCCCCACCTGCAAGGAAATCTACAGCTCAATGCGCTCAGGGGAAGACTCCTAGCACCTGATGACAAGTCCGCCGGGCCGCCTGCCCGGCGGGCTTGTCTGTGCCTGGAAGGAAACCATGTTCCAACCCGAGGCGGTGCCGAGCGGCGGGGCGATGTCCGCATCACTGCGGCCCCTGACAATCGGAGTCATCGCGATCATCACCTGTGCGGCCTTCGAGGCGATGGCCGTGGTGACCGCAATGCCCGCCGTTGCGGCGGAACTGGACGGCGTATCCAGCTACGGGTTGGCCTTCTCCATGTATCTGACCGCTTCCCTGCTCGGCAGCGTCCTGGGCGGAATCTGGTCCGACCGGCGTGGCCCACGTCCGGCGCTCGCATCCGGGCTGGGACTCATGGTGGCCGGGCTCGCCATATCCGGGACTGCACCGGCCTTCTGGATCATGACCTCCGGACGTGCAGTCTCCGGCCTCGGCGGCGGGTTCATGATCGTTGCCGTCTATGTAATCATCGCCAGGGCCTATCCGCAGCGAATGCAGCCGGTAGTGTTCGGCTGGCTTGCGGCAGCGTGGGTAGTGCCTTCGCTGATCGGGCCGTATATCTCCGGGGTGCTCGCAGAGCAGGCAAGCTGGCGCTGGGTTTTCCTGGGTGTGGCGCCGGTCGTTGTCGCAGCATTCCTGCTGGTCTGGCCGCGTACCGCACAGCTGGCGGTGCCCCGGCAGGGGGGCCCGCTGGACAGCGCGGCCCGGGGCCGCGTGGCGATGGGTCTGCTGCTGGCCGCTGGCGTGTTCGCTGCCCAGTTCGCCCTCACCAGGATTGCCGCCGACGGCTTCGCGGATCCCGTTCCGGCCTGGCTCCTTGTGGTGCTGGGCGTGGCC
>NZ_KI914619.1:22060-32834 GCF_000520475.1 Arthrobacter sp. 35/47 | reverse complement strand
GCTGGCGCCCGGGCTTCCCAGCGTCATTGCCACGCGCGGACTGCTGACCGTGACCTTTTTCGGCGCGGAGGCATTTGTTCCGCTGATGCTCGTGTCAGCCCGCGGTCTCAGCGCCTCGACGGCGGGCCTTGCCCTGAGTGCCGCGGCCATCGGCTGGAGCGCGGGCTCCTTTGTCCAGGCGCGGGTGAGCTTCCGGCGTCAGTGGCTGCTTGTCATCGGGGCTTCGCTGCTGTCGCTGTGCATCGGAGGACTGGCGCTCGCAGCGGTCGCCCAGGTTCCCTTCTGGGCCCTCGTCGTGGTGTGGAGTGCGGCGGGCTTCGCCATGGGTCTGACGCTGTCCAGCACGTCTGTACTTGTGCTGAAGCTGTCTCCACCTCATGAGCAGGGACGGAATTCGGCGGCGCTGCAGCTCTCGGACCAGCTGGGCGGGGTGATCGGAACCGCTGGAGCAGGAGGGCTGTTCGCCCTGCTGCGGGACCCGGAAGCGCCGGGTCAGGTGCCGGTCTTTGTTGCAATCTGGCTGGCTCTGTGCGTCTTTGCCGTTGTCGGTATAGTGGCCGGGTTGAGGGCCACCCGGGGCGACCGGGACCCGCTTCCGGCAACATCCGAGACACGAAAGGTGCCGTTCCAAGAGTGAGTACCCACGCACTGTTCGGTGCCGGCCCGGCTCTCCCTCCCGCGTACCCGGAACGCGCAGCGTGGGGCACCGCTCCCAAGCTTCGGCAGTGGCAGGAAGAAGCACTCGCCAAGTACTTTGCCGACTCCCCCCGGGATTTCCTGGCCGTCGCAACGCCGGGCGCGGGCAAGACCACCTTCGCCCTGCGGGTGGCCACGGAGCTGGTGGAACGGCGGATTGTCAACCGCATTGTCGTCGTCGCTCCCACGGATCACCTGAAGCGGCAGTGGTCGGACGCTGCAGCCCGGGTAGGTCTGTCGATCGACCCGAATTTCCGCAATGTCGACGGACGGCACGGCGAGGGCTTCATCGGCGTCGCAGTGACCTATGCCCAGGTTGCCAGCAAGCCCATGCTGCACCGGGCCAAGACTGAAGGCGCAAAGACGCTGGTCATCCTCGATGAAATCCATCACGGCGGTGACGCGCTCTCGTGGGGCGACGGGATCCGTGAGGCGTTTGAACCGGCCACCCGCAGGTTGGCGCTGACCGGAACACCGTTCCGCTCGGACACTGCTGCGATCCCGTTCGTGGAGTATGCCGAGGACGCGGACGGTATCCGCCGTTCGCGGTCCGACTACACCTACGGCTATGGCGATGCGCTCCGCGACCATGTGGTCCGGCCGGTGATTTTCATGGCGTATTCCGGTCAGATGCGGTGGCGGACCAGCGGCGGGGAAGAAATGGCTGCCTCACTCGGCGAGGCAGCTGTCACCAAGGACATCACCGCGCAGGCCTGGCGTACTGCCCTGAATCCGAACGGCGAGTGGATCCCCGCGGTGCTGGCCGCCGCGGACCGCCGCCTCACCGAGGTCCGGCGAACTGTCCCGGACGCCGGCGGCCTGGTCATCGCGACCGACCACGACGACGCCCGCGCCTACGCTGGGCGGCTGAAGAAGATCACCGGGGAGTCGCCGACGGTCATCCTGTCTGATGATGCGAAGGCCTCCGGGAAGATCGAGGAGTTTTCGGTAAGCGAAACCCGCTGGATGGTGGCCGTCCGGATGGTGTCAGAGGGTGTGGACGTCCCACGTCTGGCAGTGGGCGTGTACGCGACCTCCACGGCCACGCCGCTCTTCTTCGCACAGGCCGTGGGACGCTTTGTCCGTGCGCGACGGCGGGGGGAGACGGCGTCGGTCTTCCTGCCCTCCGTGCCGAACCTCATGGCGCTGGCCAACCAGCTGGAGCTGGAACGCGACCACGCGCTTGACCGTCCGGACAACAACGAGGACGGCTTTGCGCCCGAAGAGGCGCTGATGGAGGCCGCAAACCGTGCGGAGAAGGCGTCCGATGAGCTGACGAAGCAGAAGTTCGAGGCGCTCGAGTCGCAGGCATCGTTTGACCGCGTACTGTTCGATGGCGGCGAGTTCGGCACCGGCGGTGAGATGGGCAGCGAAGAGGAGCTGGACTTCCTCGGCATTCCGGGCCTGCTCGATGCAGACCAGGTGGGAGTGCTGCTCCGGCAAAGGCAGCAGGAACAGCAGTCCCGGCGGCGCAGGCCCGCCGCAGCCTCCGAACCGGCGGCACCCCAGGTGGTCGACCACCGGCAGCTGACCGAATTGCGCGGCCAACTGGCAAAGAACGTGTCGGCGTGGTCTGCGCGTTCAGGCATGCCCCACGGAGTGATTCACACTGAACTGCGCAAGGCATGCGGTGGACCTGCTGTGGCGCAGGCCAACGAGGAACAGCTCCAGCGGCGGCTGAAGAAGCTTCAGGACTGGTTCATCGGGCGCACGTGATTCACCGGATCCACCGGACGCACGTGATTCACCGGATCCAGCGCACCCGCCTCCGGGGGAGTCTGCGGCTTCCGCAGCAGCTGTCCGTCAGTCGATGAGTTCGACCCCGGCGTCTTCAAGTTCGGCGAGCACGTCGCCGAGGCGCTCGGGGTGAACGGGCCGGGTGTAGTCCACCAGCAGGCGGACGGCGTATCCGGCCACCACTGCATCCAGTGCGGTAGCCCGTACGCAGTAATCGGCCGCCAGGCCGGCAATGGCCACCTCATCGACCTCGTGGTCCCGGAGCCAGTCATCGAGCGACACGGCGTCATCGGCAGTGGTGGACACACCGATTGCCGGTCGTTGTTCCCCGGTCGGTACCTGGTCCTCCGGAGCCAGGACACCCTCGAAACCTGAGTACGCCGCCTCATACTGCCCCTTCCGGAACACGGCATCCACCGTTTCGGTGTCGAGGTCGGGATGGAACTGGGCGCCGGGCTGCTCCGCAACGCAGTGCACCGGCCAGGAGTCAACGTAGTCGGGCTGGTCGGAAAAGTGCGAGCCCGGATCAATGTGCCAGTCCTGGGTGGCGACGATGTAGTCATAGTGGTCGCCCTGGGCGTCAATGTAGTCGCTGATCGACTGGGCAACTCCGGCACCGCCTTCGACCGCGAGCGAGCCTCCCTCACAGAAATCATTCTGGACGTCGACGATGATCAGTGCGCGTGTCATGCGGACTCCTCGTACTCGGTGGGGATGGCCGGCTCCCCGCGCTGCAACCGCATGACGGATCCGGGCAGCTCCGCCATGGTGTCCCGGTGGCGCTCGACGGCGCGCTGGACGCCCTCCGGTCCGGTCCAGCCGGGGAGCACCTCGCCGTCGTGCACAAACTGCTGCAGCAGTGGGCGGTCGTTGCCGTCGTCGTGCGGATTGCTTCCGATCCCGATCACCTCGGCCACAGCGGTCCCGGAGGCGTCGAGGCGCCGCAGCGCATACTTGCGGCCGCCCACGGAAACTTTGTTCTTGGCCGCCTTTGCCACCGAAACAAAGGTGCCGTCGTCGTCCGTGCGGCTCACCAGCTTGTAGACCATTCCGGCGGTGGGCGCCCCGGACCCGGTCACGAGTGAGGTGCCGACACCGTAGGAGTCCACCGGTGCCGCGGCAAGCAGGCCGATGGCGAACTCATCAAGGTCGGAAGTGACCACAATGCGCGTCTGGTGGTTGCCCAGATCATCCAGGAGCTGCCGCACCCACCGGGCCTGCTCGATGAGGTCGCCGGAGTCGAGCCGCACAGCGCCGAGATCCGGACCTCCGGCTGCCACGGCGTTACGCACGCCCTGCTCGACGTCGTAGGTATCCACCAGCAGGGAAGTCCCTTTCCCGAGCGCTGCCACCTGGGCTGCGAAGGCCTCGGTCTCGGAGTCATGGAGCAGGGTGAAGGAGTGCGCTGCCGTGCCGACGGTCCGCAGGCCGTAGCGGCGTCCGGCCTCAAGGTTCGAGGTGCTGGCGAAACCGCCGATGATCGCAGCGCGGGCTGCTGCCACCGCCGACTCCTCCTGTGTGCGGCGCGAACCCATCTCGATGCAGGGGCGGGCACCCGCGGCACCTGTCATGCGTGACGCGGCGGAGGCGATGGCGCTGTCATGGTTCAGGACGGAGAGCAGGTAGGTCTCCAGGATGCAGGCTTCGGCGAACGTTCCCTCCACTATCAGGATGGGGGAGGAGGGGAAGTAGGCGTCGCCCTCGGCGTAGCCCCACATGTTCCCGCTGAAGCGGAAGTCGGCAAGCCAGCCGAGCGTGGAGTCGTCAACCACACCGGCGGCGGACAGCGCGTCCAGCTGCGCCTGCCCGAAGCGGAAGTGCTTCAGGCCCTCAAGCAGCCGCCCGGTTCCCGCCACAATGCCGTATCGGCGTCCTTCGGGCAGGCGCCGGGTGAATACTTCGAAGACCGACCTGCGGTGTGCGGCTCCCGAATGCAGGGACGCCTGCAGCATGGTCAGCTCGTAGTGGTCCGTGTAAAGGGCGGAATTGGGGTGCTGCCAGGTTCTGTGTGGGCTCACATGAAAACTCTAGCCCCGTGGCCACCATGTGAGTACCGCCGCACCGGCACGGAAGGCGCCGCCTGCCAACCTACAATGGGAACCATGAGTGTTGGCGTTGTTCCCGAAACCCGTCAGGCTGAGGAGACGCAAGAGGACTCGCTGACTATGACCGATGTTCCGTGGGTGGTCATTGTGTGGAATGACCCGGTGAACCTGATGAGTTACGTGACCTACGTGTTCCAGACCTATTTCGGTTACAGCGAGGCGAAGGCCCGCACCCTCATGCTGGAGGTTCACGAGCAGGGCAGATCGGTTGTCTCCACCGGATCGCGGGAGCAGGCGGAGAAGGACACCATGGCCATGCACTCTTACGGCCTGTGGGCTACTTTCCAGACAGCGGACGCGTAGGGGGCGGCAGTGGCCAGGGCATTCCGGAAAACACGTCGGGGCATCGCCGGTGAGTTCGAGCAGGGCGAGCTGAGACTGCTGCGGCGGCTGTTCGCCGACGTCGTCCAGCTGCTCGAGCCTGAGAAGCGGGAAAATGAGGACCCGTTGGCGGCCCTCGTGGGCCTGGATCAGGAAGCCACCAGACCGGAGGACAGCGCGGTGATCCGATTGCTGCCGGACGCGGTCAGGAACGACGACGACGGTGCGCTGGAATTCCGCCGGCTCACCGAACGCTCCCTGCGGGAGGAAAAAGTCAGCGCCCTGCGCGCGGCGGCGCTGCTCCTTGAGCATCCGCAGGTCCTGTTGAACCCCGATCAGGCCCAGGTGCTGGCCCGTGCGCTCAACGATGTGCGCCTGGTGCTGGCGGACCGGCTGGAAATCAAGACGGATGAAGACGCAGCCAGGCTGCACGGGATCTCGGACCTCGAGGACGCGGAGGATCTTGAATCCTATCTCGCGCTCGTCTACAACTTCGTCACCTGGGTACAGGAAGGCCTGATGCAGGCGCTGCTGGCTTCTGTCGAGGCTCAGGAATAGGTCCCGAAGGCAGCCGCGCGCGGTTCACTGGGCCGGTGCTGTGATTAAGGACACGTGCTTCCGCTTAGCCAACGGCAGCGCCGGGTCCTATCCTCAAAGGATCATGAGTTCTGACTCCGCCGACTCTGCGGCTGCCGAGCTGGCCGCCTTGAGGTCCACTGAAGCACCCATAGGCATCTTCGACTCAGGCGTCGGTGGCCTTACCGTCGCCCGGGCGGTCATCGACCAGTTGCCCCATGAATCGGTGCTGTACGTGGGAGACACCGCGCACGCCCCGTACGGCCCCCTGCCGATCGCCCAGGTTCGGGCCTACGCGCTCGGCGTGATGGATGAGCTGGTGGATTCCGGCGTCAAGCTTCTGGTCATCGCCTGTAACTCGGCATCGGCGGCAGTGCTCCGTGATGCGAGGGAGCGCTACACGGCCCGCTACGGTATCCCGGTCATCGAGGTCATCCAGCCCGCGGTCCGGCGCGCCGTCGCCTCGACCCGGTCGGGTCGGGTGGGCGTGATCGGAACCAGCGCCACCGTGGGGTCACGAGCCTACGAGGACACCTTCGCTGCCGCCCCGCATCTGGAGATCTTCTCCGCGGCCTGTCCGGCGTTCGTCGATTACGTGGAGGCGGGTGTGACCGCCGGCCAGGAGGTACTGGAAACCGCTGCCCGGTACCTTCGCCCGCTGCAGGAGGCCGACGTCGACACCCTGGTTCTCGGCTGCACGCACTACCCGCTGCTGACTGGAGTGATCTCCTACGTCATGGGCGATTCGGTGACCCTGGTTTCGAGTGCGGAGGAAACAGCCAAGGACGTCTACCGCGCCCTCGTGTCCCACGACCTGCTGCGCAAGGAACCGGGCCAGCCGCGGCACCACTTTGTCGCAACGGGAAACGCTGCCCGGTTCGAAGAGCTGGCCCGGCGCTTTCTCGGCCCCGAAGTCCTGAGCGTGGAACAGGTGGACCATGTGTCGGCCCAGTATCCAACCGGATCCATGTCCCGCATCACGCCTGAGATGATCGCGACCGCGCGGGCTGACGCGGGAAGCGGCGGAGACCGCCGTTCATGAAGCTCACCATCGTGGGGTGCAGCGGTTCGTTCCCCGGGCCGCACTCGCCGGCTTCCTGTTACCTCGTGACGGTGCAGGAGGACGGCAGGACCTGGCGCATCCTCCTCGACCTTGGCAACGGATCGCTCGGCGCGTTGCAGCGTTACATGGACCTGCGGGACATCGACGCAGTCCTGCTGACCCACCTCCATCCCGACCACTGCATGGACCTGTGCGGCCTTCATGTAGCGGTGCACTGGGATCCGGCGGGCTGGAACAGGCCCCGGATCCCCGTCTGGGGTCCGGCCGGCACAGCAGACCGGATGGCAACCGCCTACGGTCTGGAGCTCGAGCCGGGTATGCATGAGGACTTCGACTTCCGCGCTTGGTCGCCCCGTACCCCCGTGCGGATCGGCCCCTTCACCATCACCCCCTATCCCGTCCTGCACCCGGTGGAGGAGGCCTACGCCCTCCGGGTCGAAGCCGATGACGCCGAGGCTCCGGGCGGGAAGCGGGTGCTGACCTATTCGGGAGATACGGACGCGTGTGAGGGGCTCATCGAGGCCGCTGCCGGTTCCGGCATCTTCCTGTGTGAAGCTGCCTTCCATGAGGGCAGGGATGACGGGATCGACGGCGTCCACCTGACGGGCAAACGGGCAGGTGACGTAGCCTCAGCCGCTGCGTCACGGAGACTGCTGCTCACGCACCTTCCGGTCTGGAATGATGCGGTTCTGGCCATGGAAGAGGCGCGCAGCAGCTATTCGGGGGACGTCGCCGTCGCGGTTGCCGGGGTTTCCTACCAGGTGTGAGGGTGCAGTTTTCACCGTTTCGCTGACGTCGCTGTGGCGGTTGCCGGGGTTTCGTACCAGGTGTGACGGTGCAGTTTCACCGTTTCGCTGACATCGCCGGATCGCGTCTGTGGGACAGGCTCGTGGCAGACTGGAGCCATGACTTCCCCCTCATCTTCCGTGTCTGCATCCGAGTCGGCATCGTCCATCGGAAGCGCCGTTGTCCGTGCAGACGGCCGGGCACCGGACCAGCTAAGAAACATCAGCATCACCCGTGGATGGTCGAACCAGGCCGAAGGATCTGCCCTGATCGAGTTCGGCAACACCCGCGTGCTGTGCACCGCATCGTTCACCACCGGAGTTCCCCGGTGGCTGAAGGGCGAGGGCAAGGGCTGGGTGACAGCCGAGTACGCCATGCTGCCCCGTGCCACCAACACCCGCTCGGACCGGGAATCGGTGAAGGGCCGGATCGGTGGGCGCACGCATGAGATTTCGCGCCTCATCGGCAGGTCGCTTCGTTCGATCATCGACACGCGCGCCCTGGGCGAGAACACCATTGTCCTCGACTGCGACGTGCTGCAGGCCGACGGCGGCACCCGGACTGCCGCGATCACCGGCGCCTATGTGGCGCTCGCCGAGGCCATCCGGTACGCCAAGGAAAACAAGATCATTGCGCAGTCCTCCCGGCCGCTGACCGACACTGTAGCGGCGGTCAGTGTCGGCATCATTGACGGCGTGCCGATGCTCGACCTTCCCTATGTGGAAGATGTTCGGGCGGAGACGGACATGAACGTGGTTGTGACGGGCAGCGGCAGCTTCGTGGAGGTACAGGGTACCGCTGAGGGCGCTCCCTTCGACCGCTCCGAGCTGGACGCGCTGCTTGACCTCGCTCTGCTCGGCACGGCCCAGCTTGCGCAGATCCAGCGTGAAACGCTGGGGGAGGCCGCAGGTGCCTGAACCCTCCGCCGAGCAGCCCGCCCGGCTGGTCCTTGCCACCCGGAACGCGGGAAAGCTGCGCGAATTCCGTGCGCTCCTGCGGGACCGGGTGCCAGGGCTCGACGTCGACACCCAGGTGATCGACGCCGCTGCAGCAGGTGCTCCTGACGTGGTCGAAAGCGGCGTCACCTTTGAGGAGAATGCCCTGCTGAAAGCGCGCGCGGTCGCTGAGGCGACCGGCATTCCCGCCGTCGCAGATGATTCCGGGCTTGCCGTCGATGTACTCGGCGGCGCACCGGGCATCTTCTCTGCCCGCTGGGCAGGCCGGCACGGCGATGACTCAGCCAACCTTCAGCTGTTGCTGAACCAGCTTGCGGACATTCCGGTGGACCGGCGTGCGGCGCAGTTTGTGTGTGCGGCTGCGCTCGCCGTTCCGGGCGGGGACGCAGTTGTGCGGCATGGTGCGCTGAGGGGAACACTGCTTAGTGAGCCGCGCGGCAACAACGGTTTTGGTTATGACCCGGTGCTCCAGCCTGACGGCATGGACCGCAGCTGTGCCGAACTGGCGCCGGAGGAGAAAAACGCCGTCAGCCACCGGGCCAGGGCGTTCGCGGAACTGCTGCCCGCCATTCTCCAAGTGTTGCGGTGAATGTACCCGGTCAGCAGGTTGCTTTAAGTGCCGGCCGGGGACTTGCGTCCCAGACTGCCATGGGGGTTCATCCCGGGCGTACCCGCTGTCCGAGCGCGCCGGCCGACACGGCAGCGGTTCGTCACGGGCGTACCCGCTGTCCGAGTGCTCCGGCTGATAGGGCAGACTTAACCAGGTTATGAGAAGAGATGTGAGCTACCTGCCCCTGCAGACCGGTAATGAACCCACCCTCGGAGGGGTCGCTGACTGGGCTGTGACCCTGATGGAAACGATCGGAGCTCCAGGCGCAGGCCTTGCGATCGCTCTCGAGAATCTCTTCCCGCCCCTGCCGAGTGAGGTGATCCTTCCACTGGCAGGATTCACGGCCAGCCGGGGAGACTTCACCCTCTTTGAAGCACTGTTCTGGACCACCGCCGGGTCCGTGGTGGGCGCTTATCTCCTCTATATGCTCGGGGTGCTGCTCGGGCGGGACCGGATGCGGCGCCTGGTGTCCAAAGTTCCTCTGGTGGACCTGGAAGATGTGGACAGCGTCGAAGCGTGGTTCAACCGCCACGGCTACAAGGCCGTGTTCTTCGGGCGCATGGTGCCCATCTTCCGGAGCCTGGTGTCTATTCCTGCAGGCATCGAACGAATGCCGGTCTGGACGTTTTTGGGGCTGACGCTCGCCGGCAGTCTCATCTGGAATTCCATCTTCGTGCTTGCAGGCTTCTACCTGGGGGAGAACTGGCATCTGGTGGAGCAGTATGCGGACATCTTCCAGAAACTGGTGATTGTCGCCGTCGTACTGGTGATGGCATTCCTGATTGTGGGCAAGGTACGAAAAGTTCGGCGCAAGCGCGAAGCTTCCTGAGGCTGCGGCCTTCCAGCCGGCTGATCTCAGGCCGGTCAACTCGGTCGGTGTCCCTTCCGGTTTCCGCGCCACACGGGCAAGCCTCACAGGGGTACGCCCGTCCACCGGATACCGTGAACGGGTGGGAATTGAGTTCACGGCAATCGACTTCGAGACTGCCAATGGGTTTCGGGGTTCGCCCTGTGCCGTAGGGCTCACCAAGGTCCGTGACGGCCGGATCGTAGCCGAAGCGAACTGGCTCATGCGGCCACCCGCCGGGCACGACCACTTCGATTCGCGCAACGTTGCCATTCATGGGATCACCGCGGACATGGTGGCGCATCAGCCGCGGTTCGGCGAACTTTTCCCTGAGATCGGCGCCTTCATCGGGAACGATGTTCTGGTGGCTCACAACGCGGCCTTTGACCTGGGTGTCATCCGCTCCGCACTTGAGGTCTCCAACCAGGCCGGGCCGGGCTACGACTACGCCTGCACTGTGCTGCTGTCCCGCCGCAGCTACTTCCTTGTTTCCTACTCACTGCCCTACGTCGCGGAGGCAGCCGGCGTGCCGCTCGTCAACCACCATGACGCCGTCGAGGACGCTCGGGCGTGCGCCGGTATCCTGCTGGATATCGCACGCCGTGCAAAGGCATCGACTCTTCAGGAACTGGTCACCGGCCACCGTCTCCGGTTGTCCCGCCTGGACGCCTATCAACCAGGGATTTCAGAACTGTCCAAGGCTACGCGGACGGCGCTGGAACGCGGGCCGGCCGTCGGCTGGGCGGGCTGGCCGGACGAGGGGCTGAACCCGGATCCCAATCCGGCCGCGGACCCCACCCATCCGCTCTACGGACAGACAGTGGTCTTCACCGGTGACCTAGGGATCCCGCGGCCACAGGCGAAACAGCGGGCAGCGGTGCTGGGCGCGCAGCCGGCGAGCACTGTGACCAGGAAAACCACGGTACTGGTGGTCGGCGACGGGTTTGTAGCGGCCGATCTCCGCAGCGGTCGCGTGACAGGGAAGGCCCGGCGTGTTCTGGAACTGCACAGCCGCGGCCAGAATATCGAGGTGCTCTCCGAGGCCGAGTTCCTGCAGATGACCGGCGGGCGCTGCGG
>NZ_KI914619.1:0-21960 GCF_000520475.1 Arthrobacter sp. 35/47 | reverse complement strand
GCTCCCGCCAACCGCTGTCGGGCATCCGGAGGCAGTGAGTGGTCTCCGTGCAGTGCACCGGCGATCGAACCGGCAACCGAGCCGACAACCGATGCCGCCGGCCCCTCCAGCTTTCCTCCTGCAGTCAGGAGTGCACGGAAGGAGGCTGCGCCGTCGTCGTTTGCCGTGGAGAGGACCAGCCCGACGGCCTCACCCAGGACACCCGCTGCGTCAGCGCGTTCCTGCTGGGCAGTGTCAGGGGACTGAAGTAACGCGGACAGGTCTGTCGATCCCAGCGCTGCCGCATGCTGTGCCGCGGCGGAGATTCCGTCCTCCAGGGATTGCTCTTTGAAAGTGATCCCGTGTATCAGCCGGGCAAGGACGGCAGCGGGGATCTGTGCCAGCGGGTTGCCGTGCGTGATGGCTGCGGCGTCCAGTGCCAGCTTCTCGATCCACTCGGGCGGTACGTTGGCAACCAGTCCGAAGGGGGCTGAGCGCTGCAGGGCGCCGGGACCGTCGTCGTCCCGTTCGAGCGGCCGCTGCCTGCTGCCCATCTCGCCGCTGGCGAGTGCACGGACCGTGGCAGTGTCCGGTTGGCTGCGGCGGTGCGGGACATCCTGCCGGTCAAGCCAGCGGGCGGGCGGGGAGGGAGCGGACGACGGCGGTGCCTCACCCTGGATGCGGAGCCAGCGGAGGTAGGCAAGCCACAGGCAGGCAGCCTCATCGGCGGCAACGCCGTCATTGGCCCACTCGAGTGCCTCGGTCAGGCCGTCGACCGTATAGAGGGTCAGGTGGGCGGCGTCGCCGAAAAGGAATTCTTCGGGCGAGCCCGCAGCGGCCTCCATGAGGGCACCTCCTAGGAGGGCACCATTGATTCTGCTGCGGACGGCACCGGGAGAACTGTTGGAAAGTGTCACTGGGCCAGTGTAGGCAGTGAGGTTGGGCAGCCGGGACTGCGCCGCCAATCTGTCGCGTTCGGCACCCCTTCGCGAGTACGTCCGGCGTTGCCGTCCGAAACTGTCGGAGGTGGCCGGTAGCTTGGAATCATGAGGTTACTGCACACATCGGACTGGCATCTGGGCCGCTCTTTCCACGGCGTCGGAATGCTTGAGGCGCAGCAGCTTTTTCTCGACCAACTGGAAAAGACAGTCCGTGAGGAGAACGTTAATGTGGTTCTCATTGCCGGGGATGTCTACGATCGCGCACTGCCGGCAGTTGACGTCGTCGAGCTCTTCGACGAGGCGCTTGAGCGGCTCACCGTCGCCGGAGCCAGCGTGGTGGTCAGCAGCGGAAATCATGATTCAGCGGTGCGGCTGGGCTTCGGTGGCCGACTGATCGAACGTGGCGGAGTGCACCTCCGCACGCGGCTGGAAGACATCGGGCGTCCAGCGGTGTTCCAGGTGGGTGACACTGCCGAGGTCGCCATCTACGGCCTCCCGTACCTGGAGCCGCGCATGGTCGCCGAAAAGTTGGGAAGCGAAGCGGCAACGCACACGGCGGTGACCTCGGCGGCGCTGGACCGTGTGCGGGCTGACGTTAGTCGGCGTCGCGGACTGGACCCGTCACGCACGCTGTATTCCGTGGTCATGGCGCATACTTTCGCCGGCGGTGGGGTCAGTTCTGACAGCGAGCGGGAGCTCAGCATGGGAGGCCTGGGAGTGGTACCGCTGGACCTCTTCGAGGGTTTCGACTACGTGGCGCTCGGCCACCTGCACGGCCGGCAACAGCTGCAGGAACGTATACGTTATTCGGGTTCTCCCCTGGCCTACTCATTCTCCGAGGCACGTCAGTCCAAGGGCGCCTGGCTCATTGATGTCGGTGCCGGCGGTGTGGATGAGATTCGTCCGGTGCAGTGGGCGCCGCCGCGGAATCTTGCGGTGCTGCGGGGGCCCATAGAAGAGCTTCTGGCTTCTCCAGAGCACGTCGAGGCCGAGAATTCGTGGTGCCAGGTGACGTTGACCGACAGCGAGCGCCCGCAGCACGCGATGGAACGCCTGCGTGCCCGTTTCCCCGGTACCCTGGTGCTCGCGTTTGAGCCCGCGTCGCGGAATGCCGGGGAGGAACGGACGTACAGCGAACGGATTGCGCAGGCGGCTGATGACACCGCCATCTGCTGTGGATTTCTGGAGCACGTGCGTCAGCGCAAGGCCAACGCAGAGGAAGCGGCGCTCTTTGCGGAAACCATTGATGCGCTGCGGGCTGCGGAGAGCGGCGTATGAGAATACATCGGCTGGAGATACAGGCTTTCGGCCCGTTCGCTGAGCGCCAGCACATTGACTTTGATGCCCTGGCGGAACAGGGCCTGTTCCTGCTGAACGGACCCACCGGAGCAGGGAAATCCAGTGTGCTCGATGCCATCTGCTACGCGCTGTACGGTTCAGTACCCGGCGCCCGCCAGAACGCCAGACGGTTGCGCAGCGACCATGCACCTGTGGGGCTTGCGCCGGAGGTGGTGTGCGAGTTTTCAGCCGGCTCCCGGCGCCTGGAGGTCACACGGAATCCTTCCTGGAACCGGCCGTCCCGGCGTGGTTCCGGAACCACCACCGAGCAAGCGAAAACCATGCTTCGGGAACGGGTGGCGGGGGAGTGGGTCACCCGTTCCACCCGGAACGATGAAGCGGGAGCCGAACTACAGGCTCTGCTCGGCATGAACCGGGAACAGTTCACCCGGGTGGTCATGCTGCCCCAGGGAGAGTTTGCGGCATTTCTCCGGTCGGACGCCGCCGCCCGTGGTGAGCTCCTGCAGCGGCTCTTCGCGACCGACCGTTTCTCCGGCGTCGAGCAGATGCTCGCGGAGCGTGCCGCTCACGCTTCCACCCGCGCACAGGAGGTTGAGAGTGAGCTGGAGGACCTCCTTTCCCGGGCCGTTGAAGAGGTGGAGCGTCATGGCCTGTCGGATGACCCCCTGTCCGGTGGTCCGCTGTCGGAAAATCTCCTGTCCGCTGGTCCGCGGCGCAGTTCCGACGAGCACGCAAGTGCGGCTGGTCCGACGGGCAACACTGAAAAACCCGGCTCCACTGACCGGCCCGGCTCCACGGACCAGTCCGGCCCCACTGACCGGCCCGGCTCCACGGACCAGTCCCTTGATGCGCGAGGCACTGGAGACGGATCAGCGCCCGGCGACGCTGAGGCTGATCCGGCGTCTGCACTTGCCGCGCTCCAGGACCGGCTGACAAACGCCGTCGTGGCAGGGCGGAACCGCGCCAGGGAGCTAACGGCTGTCCGGGACAACGCTGCGAAGCGACGGTCCCGGCTGGAAACTGAACGGCGGGACCGTCTGGCCTTCCGCCGGCTGGCGGCAGAGGCTGCGGAAAATCAGATCGCCCTCGCTGAGGCGGGTGCACTGCGGGAACTGCTTGAGAATCACAGGCGCGCGCAGATCCTGCAGGGTCCTCTCCAGACGCGTGACGAGGCAGCGGATCAGGCGCGCAGCACCCGGGATGAGGTGCATTCACTGAACGGCCAGCTGCAGGCCGATCCTGCCGCCCGGCAGGAGATCCCTGACCTTCTCACGTCGGACGTCGAGGTATCAGGAGACGCTTTCGACAGTGCACACCAGGCCCTCCGCGAACGGCTCGCAGAGGCGCGTGCGGCTCTGCCGACGGAAGAAGATCTTGTCCGTCTGCAAGACCGGATCAGGATCACTGTGCAGCGCAGTGAGGAGAACACTGCAGAGCTGGATCGGTACAGCACCCGGCAGCAGCAGCTCGAGGAGGAGCTGAGCGACCTCTCAGCACGGATCGAGACAACGGAAGCGGCGGGCGCCCGTGCGGCGGAGCTGGCATCAGCATGTGCCGAGACAGCCGCACAGTTGGACCTGCTTGCGCAGGCAGACCGGGCGGAGCGGTCACTGCGGGAGCTGGATGAGCGCCAGGATTCCCAGCGTGCGCTGTTTCTTGCAGCCAAGGAAGACTGGTTGCAGAAACTTCAGTTGCGCCTTGAGCAGACCGCTGCCGAGCTTGCAGCGCGGCTGAGCCCGGGGGAGCCCTGTCCGGTGTGCGGAAGCCAGGAGCACCCTGCGCCGGCAACCGCCGGAACGCAGGGGTTGGTGACCCGGGAGGATGAGGAGTCCGCCCGCGCGCACCAGGATGAAGCAGAGCGCAGTTTCCGGGATACCACCGCGGTGCGGGACGCTGCAGCGCTTCAGGCCGCAGGGTTGCGCGCCCGAAGCGGGGATACGCCGGCCGGGACGGTGCGCGCCGCGCTCGCCTCCCTGGAGGAGGAACGCGGAGAGGCAGAGGCGGCGGTCCGCGCCTCGGCGGAACTCCTCGCCAGGAAAGCAGCGGCAAAGGCGGCGCTCGCCGGTGTGCGCGAGCAGCAGGCCGAAGCCGTCCGAAGCGAGGCAGAGTTCTCTTCGCTGCTCTCCGCCTTGGAGGAGCAGCACACGGCCCTGCTTGCCCGGCTGGAGTCGGTGCGCGGCAGGTACGCCACAGTCGCGGAGAAAGTGGCACAACTCGAAGGGACCGCACAACGCGTCGGCGCGGTCTGCGCTGCCCTATCCGCGTGGCAACAGGCAGCGGCGCGTCTGGAGAAAGCTGAACAGGCGCTGGCATTGCAGCTGGCAGCAACCGAGTTCGCTTCGCCGGACACTGTTCGGCAGGCCCTGCTGGATGACAGCCAGGTGGAGGCGATGGAGCAGCGCATCCGGGAGGCCGAGCACGCTGCCCACCGCATAGAACGGGACCTGGAACGTCCGGAGAATGTTGCGGCAGCCGCTTCGGAAAAGAACGGCGAACCAATTCCCGAAGAAGATGAAATCGCCGCTGCTGCCCGGGCCGAGGAGAGTGCAAGGGTGCAGCTCGAGCGGGCGGTGCTCGAGGTGGGGCTACTGGAACAGTCGGTGGTGCAGATGGGTTCCTATGCAGACCGGGTAGCCGCGCTTGACGAGAGGCTGGTGCCGTTGCGGCAGGCATACCGGCTTGCCAGGTCTGTCGCTGACACCGTCCGGGGCAACGGTGAGAACCTGTACCGGATGAGCCTTGCCACCTATGTCCTCGCTGCCCGGCTGGAACAGGTGGCCGAGGCGGCCACCGAACGGCTGCAGCACATGTCGGACGGCAGGTACTCCCTGGTCCACAGCGACTCCCGGTCGGGTAACCGGAAATCCGGGCTTGGTTTGAATGTCATCGACAGCTGGACGGGCAGGCGCCGTGACACCGCAACACTTTCCGGAGGCGAGTCGTTCATGGCGTCCCTCGCACTCGCTCTTGGACTGGCCGACGTGGTGCAGCAGGAGTCGGGCGGACTGGATATCGAGACGCTCTTTGTTGACGAAGGCTTCGGCAGCCTCGATGAGCAGTCTCTTGAACAGGTGATGGATGCGCTTGAGAATCTTCGGGACGGGGGCCGTGTGGTGGGGCTGGTCAGCCACGTCGCCGAGTTGAAGCAGCGAATACCGGCGCAACTGCACGTCTCCAAGGGCCGGACGGGCTCGTCGGTGCGCTTCGTGAATCAGCTTGAACGAGTGTAAAATCGCAGCTGTTACCGGGTTGGGCGCATCGGGAGGAGGGACGATGCGCGCTTGGATGTACCCGGAAAGCACATGGCAACATCATCTTCTGAATACAGCGCCCTTCCTTGCGACGTTTCTTCGACAACCCCTCCGGATCCCGCGTCCGTTCCCGGGAGTCCGGAGCCGCTGAGCAACCGTGGGCGTTTCGGCCGCCTTCCTGAAATCGCCGGAGCAGGCTTTCTTCCCCTGGGCTTCATAGCGCGGCTGCCCCTGGCGATGCTCACAGTCGGAGCGCTCACCCTGGTCACTGCCGCCACCAATTCCTACGCCTCCGGCGGTTTCGCTGCCGGTGCCGTCGGTATCGGTTCCGCCCTTGGCGCACCGGTGCTCGGCTTCCTTGCAGACCGGTACGGCCAGCGTCCGGTCCTCCTGCTGGCGGCGCTCCTGAACACCATGGCCATCGTTGCACTGCTCATGGTCAGCGGCCTGGCCGGCACCGGAGCGGGACTTCTGCCCACCCTGGCGGCCGCTTTCCTTATGGGAGCAACCTGCCCGCAGATCGGTCCCCTGGCGAGAGTCCGCTGGATGGCGCTGACGCGGAACAAGCGCCCGGCGGACCTTGACACCGCGCTGTCCTATGAGAGCACGGCTGACGAGCTGACCTTCGTTCTTGGCCCTGCGCTGGTCGGGCTCCTGGCAAGCCTGATCGCGCCGTGGCTGCCGCTCGCGCTTGCGGCGCTGCTGACCATCACGTTCGTATCGGGCTTCGCCGTCCACCCCACCGAGCGCTCGGTGATACCACTGCGGCGGCGACCACGGACCGGAGTCCCCTCCGGCGCAGCAGTCCGCGGGATGCGGCGCACCGCGTTTCTCATCTCGTTGCCGGTACTCGGAATGGTCATGATGGGGACGTTCTTCGGCTCCACCCAGACCGCTCTGATCGCCTTTGCCGGCGGCTTCGGCGTGGAAACGGCCGCGGGACTGCTCTATGCGGTGATGGGCGTCAGCTCCGCGCTGACAGCCCTGTCCGTTGCGTACTGGCCGCAGGGCTTCCGCCATCCGCTGCGCTGGGTTGTCTCAGCAGCGGCCATGAGCGCTGCGGCGTGCCTGCCGCTTTTCGCATCCGACATCCCGCTCATGCTGGCGGCGTTGCTGATTCTCGGCCTACCGGTTGGACCAACCATGGTGACAATCTTCAGTGTCGGCTCGCTGGTTGCCCCCCAACATCTGGTCGGCACCGTGATGACCCTGCTCGCCAGCGGGATTGTGGCGGGCACGGCACTGGGGGCCTCGCTTGCAGGGACACTGGCGGAGGCCGGCGTGCAAAACGCCCTGATGGTTCCGGTTGCTGCCGCCGTCGTGCTGCTGCTGCTGGGCTTCGTGTCGACTGCCGTGCTGCGACGCCGCTGAGGGGTACGCGGGGCAGTTTTTCCTCGATCGCGCGGCCGAAATGGGCTGAAATCGCCGTTAGGGGTTCGAAATGAAACACGGTGCGCTGGGTGCCCTGCTTCGAGTATGATCTAAAACACAGTTACCGAACGTTCTGTCAGTAATCTCGTCCGTCCACCTGGAGTAACAATGACGTCTTCAACGGCTGCCCCACGGCAGCGTATGTCCCGGGAAGACCGCAAGGTCGTCGCCGGAACCATGGTTGGTACCACTATCGAGTGGTACGACTTCTTCATCTTCGCGCAGGCCGCAGGCCTCGTCTTCGCCCAGCTCTACTTTGCGCCGCTCAATGACGAAAGCCCGGGGCTGGCCCAGCTGGTGGCCTGGGCCACCATCGGCATCAGCTTCTTCTTCCGGCCGCTCGGCGCAGTAGTGGCAGGACACCTTGGTGACCGCATCGGGCGCAAGGCCATGCTCGTGTTCACTCTCGTCCTGATGGGTTCGGCCACTGCGCTGATCGGTCTCCTGCCCAGCTACGAGCAGATCGGTGTTGCGGCCCCGATTCTTCTGATGGTGCTGCGCATCCTGCAGGGTTTCTCTGCCGGTGGTGAGTGGGGCGGTGCGGCTCTCATGGCGGTTGAGCATGCACCCGTGAACAAGCGCGGATTCTGGGGAGCGTATCCGCAGATCGGTGTTCCCGTCGGCATGATCATCGCAACGCTGGTGCTCTTCCTGTTGCGTTCGTCCATGTCCGAGGAAGCGTTCCTGACCTGGGGATGGCGTGTTCCGTTCCTCCTCTCCGTTGTGCTGATCGTCGTCGGGTACTTCATCCGCAAGGCCGTGGCAGAAAGCCCGGTCTTCAAGGAGATGACCGAGCGCAAGCTCGAGTCGTCGGTTCCGCTCAAGGAGCTCTTCAAGCACAGCAGCAAGCAGGTCATACTGACTGCCGCGATCTTCATCGCGAACAACGCGGCCGGCTATCTCCTGATCGCATTCTTCTCTGCCTACGCCCAGCGCACGCTCGGCATGCCGGGCGGCCCCGTCCTGTTTGCTACCCTGCTTGCCTCGTTCGGTTGGCTCATCTTCACCATGTACGGCGGAATTCTTTCTGACCGCATTGGCCGCGTACGGACCTTCCAGATCGGTTATGCCCTCGTCTTTGTCTGGATGATCCCGCTGTTCCTGATGATCGACACCCGGAACATCTTCGCGTACGGAGTGGCACTGTTCGTCCTGACCATCGGCCTCGGGCTGTCCTATGGACCGATGTCGGCGATGTATGCCGAGATGTTCCCGGCCAATGTGCGGTACTCCGGCATCGGGATCGGGTACGCGCTCGGCGCCATCCTCGGCGGTGCCTTCGCGCCGCTGATTGCGGAAGCGCTGTTGAGCAGTACCGGTTCCTCGCTGTCCATCGGCTTCTACATCATGGGCCTGTGCGTCGTTTCCTTCGTCGGTGTCACCCTGGTCAAAGAGACCCGTGGCGTGCCCCTGCGCGTAAATGAAAGCCACAGCCAGGCGAAGTAGCCGCCCGAGGCCGCTCCACCTTCTCTCCCGAATCGTCACGGAGCGCAGGTGGGGCGGCCTTTGTGCTGTCAGGACTCGTGGGTGACGGCGCGGCGGCAACCCCGGAGCGCGGCACAGGGATAGCGCGGCACAGGGATATGGATAGTGCCATGGGTAGTTCTCCCCATGGCATGCGGACGGAAGCCGAACCTACACTGAACTGCAAGACGGGCCTTGTACGAGGGGCCCGCCCCCGGACTGACGGGTCCGGTATCGAGAAAGACCGGTTCGCCTTGGGTTCCCCCAGCCCCGCGAGCCGGTCTTTCTTGTGTGCAGTTTCTTTCTTGTGTGCAGTCGGTGAGCCGAGGTGAGAGGCCCAGCCGATACAACTAACTGCGGGCGTCTTCCATCCGGGCCTTAAGCCCGAGGAGGAGGGAATCGAGCCCCAGCCCGAATGCTACGTCGGCCTGCGGTTTGCCCGCTGCCGCTCTCTGAGCCGCCACTGCAGCGGTGAAGCGCGGATAGCTTCCTGCCAGTTGTCCCGAGTCGAAGATGCTCTCAGGTGCCGTGGCATCGAATGCAGAGCCGAAGATGAACGACTCCAGCGCAATAATCGCCGGAACTATCAGCGGTTCAGGCCACCCTGCCTCCTCAAATCCGCGGGTGACGGCCTCATATACCGCCAGAGTCTGTGGCGCTCCGCTTACCGGCAAGACAGCGATCACCGGAATGAGGGGAGTATGGCGCGTGAACACATCCCGGTAGGACCAGGCGAACCGTCGAACCGCCGGCTCCCAGGGCTCGGTCCCGAATCCGGACACATCCACCTGCTTCATGACGTGGTCCTGGATAAGGATGAGCACGTCGCCCTTGGATTCCACATGGTTATACAACGACGACGGCGCTACCTTCAGAGCACGGGCGAGGGAGGACATGGTGAGCCCCTCGTACCCGCCGGATTCGATCAGCCCCAGCGCCGCCCGGGTGATCGCTTCCTGGGACAGAACCCGGTTCAGTGGCCTGCCGGCGGAGCGCCGGGATGATCCTGTTGCACTGACCATGCGTCTGTAGCCTGCTTCCTCCCCGATACGGGCCAGCGTCCGCCCGGCTGCGCCCACCTCCACGGTAATGGAAGACCAGAGGCAGGTGCTGCACCCGCTGCACAGCATCCCGACTGCCATTTACGAATGCCGTCCCGGACGCCCTTGCCGCTGCTACCGTGGTGCCATGCCGGAGATGCCTGAGGTGCAGGGGCTCGCACAGTTCCTTGCGGGCAAACTGATGCCCGACGACGGTGCACCGCCTGCCCGGGTCCGCGACGTTCAGCTTGGCTCCTTTGCCGTCCTGAAGACGGCAGGGGTGCCGCTTTCCGCCCTCTCCGGGATGGCGTTCACGGAGGTGGGCAGACGCGGAAAATTCCTTATTCTGAGCCTGGAGGACCTTCATCTCGTTCTGCATCTTGCCCGGGCCGGGTGGCTGCGGTGGTCCGACTCGATGCCGGACACCCTTCTCCGGCCAGGGAAGAGCCCGATCGCGCTCCGGCTGAGGTGCACGGAACCGGCCGGCTACGGGTTCGACCTCACTGAGGCGGGCACCAGGAAGTCGGCGGCGGTTTATCTTGTGCGCGAGGTTTCCGAGGTGCCGGGGATGAGCAGGCTGGGCCCCGAAGCGCTCACTGTGGACCAGGACCAATTCATCGCGATGCTGCAGGGACACCGCAGCCAGGTGAAGGGGATACTGCGGGACCAGTCGTTCATTGCGGGTATCGGCAACGCCTACAGTGACGAAATCCTGCACGCTGCCCGGCTGTCTCCGTTTGCGCTTGCGTCCACACTCGATGATGAGCAGCTGATCCGGCTCCACACTGCGATGCATTCGGTCCTGGAGGCAGCTATTGCCGCGGCGGCCGGCAAGCCCGCGAAGGAGTTGAAAGACTCCAAGCGGCGTGAAATGAAGGTCCACGGCAGAGCCGGCGAGCCCTGTCCTGTATGTGGTGATACGGTGCGCGAGGTCTCGTTCGCGGATTCCGCGCTGCAGTATTGTCCGACGTGCCAGACCGGCGGTAAGCAGCTTGCAGACCGCCGTACCTCGAAGTTCCTGAAGTAACCGGCGATTCCCCGGTGACTCGAATTCCTGAAGCGACCCGCAATTGCCTGAGTACCGTTCAATTCCAGCGGCAACCGGGCGCGGATACGTCTCTGGTCTGCTCTTTCATGCTCTCCGCGAGGCTGGAGCCGCTCACTGGGATCTTTCGCCCGCCGCCGCCGAACCCTAGGATCGGAACTGTAACGCCGGTCCAAACGATGGAGGTCATCATGACAAGTGATTCACGCGACCAGGAACAGGACGCGCAGGGGAAGGACTCCTCCAAGACGGAGCCGGAGGGATCGATCCCCAATACGGATGACGGTGTGGGGGCCACCGCCACTGAAGAACCGAGCAGTTTCGAACCCGAGGAAGACCCCGACGAGGAGAGCTAGCCCAGGGAAAGAACGAGTGCAGACGGATGAGTCCGGGGCCGAGGCGCCCCGGACTCTGGGTTAAGGGCCGCAATTGCCCGAACCAGGTTTCCGCCGGGCTCAGGCATTCCGGAGCTAGCCCGATCCGGAGCTAGCCCGATCCGAAGCTAGCCCAGGGACGGTGCCCGCGACGGCGGTGCGGGGATGTGGACGTTTCCGGTCGTGACCCCTCCGGTGCTCACGTCAGGAGTGTCCGCCTGGGCATCGTCCGGGGTGGGCAGGTTGAGTGTTACCGCGCCGTCGTCGTCCTTGTCGCTTCCCACTCGGAGCGCAAGAGCCACCTCATGTGCGTCCGGGCGGGCCTGCGGGTCCCTGGCCGTCATGCGGGTGAGGAGGCTGACCCAGTCGGCGCCGAGGGATTCGGGCACCTCGGGGTCCCGTAGCAACCTGGCCACGGCGGCCTCGACAACAGGACCGGGAAATGCCTTCTCGCCGGTCAGGCATTCGAGGAGTACCAGCCCAAGCGAGTAGATATCGGAGCTGGGCTCGACGCGCGTCCCCTCGGCCTGCTCGGGGCTCAGGTAGTTGGCGGTGCCGATGGTGGCGCCGTGTGCTGTGGAGTGCGTCGCTTCAACCATGCGGGCAATGCCGAAATCGGTGAGCTTGGGATACAGCCGGGTGTCCTGCTCGCCGGAGTGGTACATCAGGATGTTCGCCGGCTTCACATCGCGGTGAATGACGCCCTGCGAGTGGATGTATGCCAGGGCGTCCGCCAGGTCGGCGCCGAGCTGGGCCACATGTTCGGAGGGCAGCGGCCCGGACTTGAGGAGCTTGCGCAAATCAAGGCCGTCCACCAGTTCCATCACCAGAAAGCTGGTGGTCTTGCCGTTGCCGTCATTCTGGAGGCCGGCATCGTGCAGCGTTACCAGTCCCGGATGGTTCAGGGTGGACAACAGCATCGTTTCCGTATGCTGGCGGCGGTAGTCATCATCATCGGAGGTGGTGGGGTTGAAGACCTTGATTGCCACGTCCCGGCCGAGGTTTCGGTCCAGTGCCCGAAACACCGATGCTGCGCCGCCGGTACCGATCAACTCAATGGGTTGGTACCGCTCGGCCAGGAGTTCATCCACGCGAGACCTCCGGGGAGAAAGAAGTTATGAGGGTGAGGAGCAGGTGATAAGCATGCTGATCACCTCAACCATTCTACCTTGTGTGAGGCACTGCGGAAGACACCCCACTACGCCGGCGATCAAAAGTTCGGCAATTGTTACGCAGCGAGGAATTCGATCGCTGCGTTCTTGAAAGCTCGGGCGGTCACGGCGTTCGAGTGAGTGCGGCCGGGCAGCCAGAGCACCTCGGCATTCCCGCTCAGTCCTGCAAGTTCCGGCAGTGTCCGCGCACGTTCATCTTCCTCCCCGGCCACCAGGAGAAGCGGCATGTGCGGCACCGCGTCCGCCGGGACAAACGGCTCCCGTTTGATCGCTTCCACCATGGTGAGCAACGCAAAGACGTCATTGGTGGGAACAAGCTGTGCCATCCGGAGCAGGTTGGCGGTTGACTCATCCGCGATGGGGGTCCCATCGGCGAGGAAACGCTGGGCGGCCGCAAGGTCGAATGCCGCAAGGGGATCGCCGCTTCCCGGTCCGCCGAGCACCATCCGGTGTACGAGTTCAGGTTGGGTTGCGCCGAACTCCCAGGCCAGCCGTGACCCGAGGGAGTAGCCGATGATGTCGACACCCGTCTCCGGCCGGCCGTCGGCCAGCGGACGGACGTGTTCATCGAGCAGGATCTGCAGGATGTCGGCACGGATACGGCTGGGGGAGTAGGCGTCCATCTCTTCGGGAGCGGCGCTTGCTCCATGGCCGGGAAGGTCCAGGGTGACGACCTTCCGCCCGGCATCAGTCAGGGCGCGTACCCAGCCGGAATCTTCCCAATTGAGTTTGGCGGAGGACGCGAAGCCGTGCAGGAGCAGAATGGGCCGCAGGGTTGATGGAGACGCAGGTTCATGGACGGCTACATGGATTCTTGGGTCTGTTCCCTCGACCAGATGATCGCTGTGACGTCCCATGGTTCCTCCCGGTTTTCCTCGCTGCGGCGCTTTCCTGAACTCTAGCGCCCTGAAGGCACAGGGCCGGGAAAAGAAAATGCGGCGAAGAACTGTGCTCCATTGAACAGGTCTTCGCCGCCCGGCCAGCAGTGGCCAACGCGTGTGACTTTAGTCACCGCTTCCCCCGGGGTGCAAATCGGGCCCGGAAATTCCCACTTAACACTCAGGATCATGGTGTACCGGGCGTCATGCACCCGGCAAATTGCGCTCCGGCAGGAGGGGCACGCTAGAATTAGTTATAGTCATAACGACTCTAAGTCCTCGGTAGGGCGCCAGGATGGCACCACACGGATCTGCGGAAGGGGGGTGTCAGGGTGAGTCCCACGTCAGCAAACGTCAGCGAGCGCAGCCAGGAGCCGCCGTCGTTGGCGATTTCTACAGTGATTTTCGGTCTGCGTCCCAGCGAGGCTTCGGGACGCCCGACGCTTTGGCTTCCGCTGGTGCGGCGTATCCGCCAGCCATACCTCGGCCAATGGGCGCTCCCCGGCGGGCCCCTGGCTCCCTCCGAGTCGCTGCAGGACGCGGCGTCTCGCAACCTTCTTGAGACCACGGGACTGGCGCCGCGTTACCTCGAGCAGCTCTACGCCTTCGGAGGGCTGCACCGTTCGGTCGGCCAGCGTCTGGTTTCGATCGTCTACTGGGCGCTCGTGCAGCCCGATGAGGCGGAGCTGACCCGTGAGTCCGAGAATGTTCGGTGGTTCCGTGCGGATCGGCTTGAGCGGCTCGCCTTCGACCACAACGACATCGTGGAGTATGCGCTCTGGAGGCTGCGCAACAAGATGGAGTACGGCTCCATCGCGTATCACCTGCTGGGTGAGCGCTTTACCCTCGCCCAGGTCCGTGAAGTCTATGAAGCCGTGCTGGACAAGCAACTTGACCCCGCGAATTTCCGCCGGCAGCTCCGTGCAACGCCCCACATCGAAGCCACGGACGAGTACCTCACCGGTACCCGCCACCGCCCGCCACGGCTGTACCGCTACGCCGGGCCGGTGCCGGACGGCAGCACCCGGCAGTCGCAAGCCGTGCGTGCACCATGATTCCGTTCCGTATCCCGCCCACTACCCATCGGCTTCCAGCCCGCTTCAACCAGGGAGAATCCCATGACGAGCATTAATACCGCCATCCAGCTCATCACCCGCGAGGACGCGGAGCGCTCTGTTGTCCGGGGCGGTACCTGCAGCCCGGACCTCGCCCGGGGGCCCTGGGAGTTCGATCTTCCTGCCGGACCCGACGCCGCCCCTGATTACGGCCCCGGAGCTTCCATGCAGGATGTTGCTCCGGCTTCCACGCCGCGCCAGGGCGAGCTGCCGGAGGAGTACCGGCTCGCCGGCGACGAGGAGCTGGAGGCCCGCATCCTGGCCGCCAAGGAAACGCTTGGGGACCGGCTGGTGATTCTCGGTCATTTTTATCAGCGTGACGAGGTGGTCAAGCATGCGGACTTCGTGGGTGATTCGTTCCAGCTAGCCAATGCGGCGCTCACCCGTCCGGATGCCGACGCCATTGTGTTCTGCGGCGTGCACTTCATGGCTGAAACCGCTGACATCCTGTCCAGGCCGGAGCAGAACGTCATCCTGCCGAATCTCGCTGCGGGGTGTTCGATGGCGGATATGGCGGACGCCGACTCGGTGGAAGACTGCTGGGAGCAGCTGGAGGAGCTTTTCGGAACAGAGCCCGACGACGGCGGACGGCTTCCGGTGATCCCGGTCACCTACATGAATTCCTCGGCTGCGCTCAAGGCATTCTGCGGGCGTAACGGCGGGATCGTCTGCACCTCATCGAATGCTGCCACGGTGCTTGAGTGGGCGTTCGAGCGAGGTCAGCGGGTGCTCTTCTTCCCGGACCAGCATCTGGGCCGCAACACAGCCAAGGCCATGGGTGTGCCCCTCACCGAGATGCCCATGTGGAATCCGCACAAGGTGCTCGGCGGCAATACCGAGCAGGAGCTGCTGGACTCACGGGTGATTCTTTGGCACGGCTTCTGCTCCGTGCACAAGCGTTTCACCGTCAATCAGATCGAAAAGGCCCGGGCTGAGTTTCCCGGCGTCCGGGTCATTGTTCACCCGGAATGCCCGATGCCCGTGGTGGACGCTGCGGATGAGGCGGGTTCGACCGACTACATCCGCAAGGCCATCGCAGCGGCAGCACCGGGGACAACCTTCGCGGTGGGCACGGAGATCAACATGGTGAACAGGCTTGCGGCCGAGTTCCCCGAGCACACCATCTTTTGCCTCGACCCGGTGATCTGCC
Source organism: Arthrobacter sp. 35/47 (assembly GCF_000520475.1). Lineage (NCBI taxonomy): Bacteria > Bacillati > Actinomycetota > Actinomycetes > Micrococcales > Micrococcaceae > Arthrobacter > Arthrobacter sp. 35/47. Next base: position 6,821 of record NZ_KI914619.1, on the reverse strand, counting down.
CATGCTCCACGATGTACCGGATCCACCCGGGGTATCTGGCCTGGGTGCTCGAGGGCCTCGTCGCCGGTGAAGTGCGCAACCGGATCGTGGTGGAGACCGACGTGGCGAACCACGCCCGGGTGGCACTTGAGCGGATGCTGGCGGCCAGGCCGTGATGCATGTCCTGGTAATCGGCAGCGGCATCGCGGGGCTGTTCACAGCGCTGGAGCTGCGCCGGAGGTCGGATGTGCAGGTTACGGTTCTTGCCAAGGGCGCTCTTGCCGACACTAATACCTGGTACGCCCAGGGCGGTATTGCCGCCGTGCTGCAGGGCAGTGAGGGCTTCACCGGCTTCGATCGTCCCGACGGCGCTGCGGACTCCGGTGCGGTTCCGGGTGGTGACAGTACAGAGCTTCACGTCGCGGACACCCTCGCAGCGGGAGCCGGCCATTGTGACGAAGCTGCGGTGCGGGTGCTCTGCTCCGAAGCGGGGGAAGCGATCGAGCGTCTGGTGACCCTGGGAGCGCTTTTCGACCGCACTCCCGGCGGCGCACTGGCCCTCGGACGGGAAGCCGCGCATGCAGCGTCGCGAATCCTGCACATCGGGGGTGACGCTACCGGAGCGGGAATCGCCGCGCCGCTGATTCGGGCCGCCAGACGAGACCCGGGCATCACTCTGCACGAGTATGCCTTCGCCGGTGACCTGGTGGTGGTCGAGGGGCAGGTGACCGGCGTCGTCGTCCTTTGGAACGGTCGGCAGGAGACGGTGGCAGCCGACGCCGTCGTGCTTGCTTCGGGCGGTGCGGGTGGCATTTTCCAGCACACCACCAATCCATCAGTTGCCACCGGCGACGGCGTTGCTGCAGCCTTTCGCGCCGGTGCAGCCGTGGCCGATCTTGAGTTCTTCCAGTTCCATCCCACCGCCCTCAACGTTTCCGGGCATCCGCTCATCTCGGAGGCCGTCCGTGGCGAGGGAGCTGTGCTGCGGGACGGCACGGGCAAGCGATTCATGGATGAGTACCACCCGGACGGTGAGCTCGCGCCTCGCGACGTGGTCTCCCGAAGCATTGCACTGCACCTCGCGCGCACTGGCGAGGCGGAGGTCTTCCTTGACGCGACCATGTTCGGAACGGAATTCCTCACCCGTCGCTTTCCCTCCCTGTCGGCGGTGACCCGGCAGTCCGGGTTCGAGTGGGCACACGACCTCCTGCCGGTTGTCCCGGCGGCGCACTACTGGATGGGTGGAGTGGTGACGGATACCTTCGGGCGTACGTCCCTGCCCGGACTGTATGCCGTCGGTGAGGCTGCGCGGACCCGGGTTCATGGGGCCAACCGGCTGGCATCGAACTCGCTGCTCGAAGGGCTGGTGTTCGGCGCGCGGGCGGCGGGCTCGATTGTCACCCCTGCTTTGGCCTGGCCGACCGTCCGGGCTGAGGCGCTGGCGTTGCCGCCGGGGGTGGACGAGGCCGACCGTGACGCTCTGCGGCGGGTGATGTCCGAGCACGTCTCCATTGTCCGTGAGGACGCCGGGCTTCGCGTGGCTTCCAAGCAGTTGGCCCAGTGGCATTCAACCGGGTCCGGGCCAGCGGCTCGAGAAACTGCCAACCTGTTGCTCTGTTCACGTCTCATCGCGTCGGCCGCCCTTGCGCGGACAGAGTCGCGGGGAGCCCACTATCGTGCCGACTATCCTGGCGCTTCCGCTACGGTCGGCAGCCCCATCATCTTCAGGAGTGCATCATGACGCGTGTGTCTGCGAGGCCGGCTGGGTCCGACGTCGACCGTATTGTTTCAGTCTTCAGGAGTGCGTCATGACACGTGTGTCTGCGAGGCCGGCTGGGTCCGACGTCGACCGTATTGTTTCCGCAGCACTTGCCGAAGATGCTCCGTGGGGAGACGTCACCTCCCAAACGCTCATTCCCGCCGAGGCCCAGGCCGATGCGGCCGTCATTGCGCGTGAACCGGGTATCTTCTGCGGTGTACAGGTGCTTGAATCCGCCATGCGTCTCACCGACCCGCGGATTGAGGTTTCCTTCGAGGTCAGGGACGGTGAGGCGTTCGACGCCGGCAGTGTTCTTGCTGTGGTGTCCGGGCCAGCGCGTTCCGTACTGACGGCAGAGCGGGTAGCTCTGAATCTTGCGCAACGGCTGAGCGGGATTGCCACGCTCACCGCGCGTTTTGTCGCGGAGGTCGCCGGAACGGGTGCCCGTGTGGTGGACACCCGGAAGACCACACCGGGACTGCGCATTCTCGAGCGGCATGCGGTGCGCTGCGGCGGAGGTTTCAATCACCGCTTCAGCCTCTCGGACGCTGTGATGGCCAAGGACAACCATCTGGCCGTCCTGACCCGGGGTGGGACGATCGATCTGACCGATGCGCTTCGGGCGGCGCGCCGGTCACTCCCGCATACCGTTCATTTCGAGGTGGAGGTCGATCGGTTGGACCAGATTGAGCCGGTGTTGGCGGCCGGAGTGGACACGATCATGCTCGACAACTTCAGCCTTGAGGATCTGGCGACCGGCGTCACCCAAATCGCGGGCCGTGCACTGGTGGAGGCAAGCGGCAATGTGCGGTTGGAAACCATCGGTGCAATAGCGCGCACCGGAGTCGACATCATTTCCTCGGGAGCACTGACCCATAGCGTGCGGGCACTGGACCTCGGTCTGGACCTCCGCATCGAAACCTCTGTGCCGGATAAGGCGGCTCCTGCCGGTTCCGGCACCTGGGAGGACGGGCGGTGATTTATCTCGACGCTGCGGCCACCACTCCTGTTCGCAGGGAAGTGCTTGAAGCCATGTGGCCGCTGCTCACCACCGATTACGGAAACCCGTCCAGCCACCACACGGTCGGTGAATCTGCAGCCCGTGCGCTCGATTACGCGCGCAGACTTGTTGCCGCGGAGCTGAACTGCAAACCGGCAGACGTTCTCTTCACCTCGGGAGGCACCGAGGCAGACAACCTCGCGATCAAGGGCATTGCGCTGGCACGGCCGCGAGGGAAGCACATTGTCGCATCGTCGATCGAGCATCCCGCGGTTCTTGAAACGCTTGACTACCTGAAACGGCTGCATGGCTTCCGGATCTCGCTGCTTCCCGTGACCGCTGAGGGGCTGGTGGAGGAAAAGACGCTCCGCGCCGCACTCGACGACGACACCACGCTATGCACCATCATGTACGCCAACAATGAGGTCGGCACTGTCCAGCCCATTGCCGCCTTGTCAGCCGTGTGCCGTGAACGCAGGATTCCCTTCCACACGGATGCGGTGCAGGCAGCAGGATGGCTGCGGCTCGATACGGCGGAACTCGGAGTAGACGCGATGAGCATCTCCGGCCACAAACTCGGGGCGCCTAAAGGCTGTGGCGTCCTTTTTGTCCGGTCGAGAATTCCGTTGGAGCCGCTGATCCATGGCGGCGGCCAGGAGCGGGGGCGCCGGTCGGGAACGGAGAACGTCGCCGGGGCGGTGGCCCTGGCAACCGCATTGCGGCTTGCCCAGCAGGAACGTCTCGACCATTATTCTGCCTCGCTTGCGCGTCGCAACCATCTGATCGGCACGGTCCTCGACGGTCTGGAAGGATCCTTTCTTACCGGCCATCCGGAACAACGGCTGCCGAACGTGGCGTCATTCTGCTTTCCCGGTGCAAACGGGGAAGCGATTCTGCTGGAGCTTGAACGTGCCGGTGTGGTGTCATCGAGCGGATCCGCCTGTGCTGCGGGCTCCAGCGAACCGTCAGCGGTGCTGCAGGCGCTCGGAGTGGAACCGGACGTCGCCCAGACAGCATTGAGGCTGTCCTGGACCGCGTCAACGAGCGACGCCGAGATAGCGCTCGCCGGGCGGGCGGTCGTCTCGTCAGTCCGGAAGGTGCAGGGTTTGGGCGGCCGCGCGTAGGGTCGTCACCTCGCCGGGCGGGCGGTCGTCTCGTCAGTCCGGAAGGTGCAGGGAATCCGGAGTCGACTGTAGTGCCGTCAGCAGCGTCTGCCAGGTACCGACCGGATCTTCTACGTGTGCGAAATGCCCGGTTCCGGCCAGAACCACGCTTTGAGCAGTGGGGATAAGCGTTGCAAGCGCATGCAGTTCCGCAGCCGGGGTGAAGATGTCCCGGCTGCCTCGAGCGAGGACTGTCGGCGCCGCGATCTGCTGCCAGATGCCGGCGTCGTACTTTTTCAGCGCGTTTGCTGCAGCAATGAACGAGGCCGGACGAGCGTCGACAGCCAAGTCCACGAAGACACGACGCTGCAGCATGCGCGGACGGACGAAGAACGGGCCCAGGGCAAGGCGAAGAAGCCTTGTCCGCTCAGCGATACGAAGCAGCGCAGGGGCCGTTCGTCCGAGAGCGCGCAACACGAACATCAGTGCGTGCATGCCGACAAGCGGAGCCATCGCCGGGTAGCGGAGCGGTCGGTTCAGAGCCGCGCCCGCGGTCAGCGCGGTTGGAGAAAGAGCGACGACGGCGTGCGTTTCTTCGGGGCGTGACGCTGCAATGTGCAGAGCAAGTACCGCTCCCATGGAATGCCCGAAGAGGCACCAGGACCGGTAGTTCAGTGCTGTCAGAGCTTCCACGACGGCAGTGCTCTGTTGATCGACCGTGAAGGGCACCTGACCGGGAGAATCGCCCCAGCCCGGGAGATCAAGAAAGACGCTGTCGTACTCCACGGGAATCGCCCGTTTGAGAGTCAGCTCGCGGAAGGTACGCCAGGAGCCGGAGGCGCCATGGAGAAACACCCACGGGGGCGAGCCCGGTCCGGTGGTCCGGTCCTCAGTGCCCGGGTGCACGCGCACCGCGACTGCACCCAGGGAGGTTTGAACGAAACGCTTCATGGAAGTGATTCTGCGCCGCGCCCGCTGCGGATGCCTCCCCGTGAGCTGCTTCACTGCATAGAGTGGACGTGAGTAACCCGAAAGGATTGATCATGACGCGACCTGTGAGGTCCAGTCTGCTCGGTGCCGTCATGTTTCTGACGGTGGGCGTGGCACTCACCGGGTGTGACGGCTTTGTCATCGGTGACCGCCCGCCGGCTACCTCCTCGGTGAGCGCAGCCCCAGAGAGCTCAGCATCCGCAACTGCGAATCCGACCCCGGTGGCGCTTCCCATGCTGCCGGAGCGGCCAGCGCCCGGTGACGGCTGGACCGCGTTCACCGATGAGCAGCGGCTTGTCAGTTTCGAGGTGCCCGATAGCTGGACGGTGGAGGCGATCGAAGATCCGGGGGAGGGGTTCGAGGAGGGCGGTCTGCACTTTGACGTCTCGAACGCTGACGGTGCCACCCTGGCCCAGCTCCACACGCGCATCACACCGCCGGCGGAAGAGTGTGCTGCGGATGGCGCAAGCCCCTACGTCGTGCTCAGCAGCGAGCCGGTTGATGTCCCTTCCACGGCAGAAGCCGAAGGATCCATTGAGCCCCGCTTCGTGGTTCGGGTCATTCAGGGGTTCAGGTTCTTCAGCTCGTACGGGATTACCGACGTAGTCGGTGGAGCGGACGGAGCGGCGTGCGTGCTCTACAACACAGTTCAGGGGCCGGATCACATCGGACTGTACTCGTTCGGTGACGCGGTCCAGCTTCGGGCGCTGGACCCAACGCAGGTCGGTTCGCGAACGCAGTCTTTCGCGACCATTGCCGAGGCCCAGAAGCGGTTCAGTCAGAAGGATTTCGACGCGATCCGGCGGATGATCATGTCCCTTCAAGTGGCCAGCTAGCTGCACCCGCGTTCGCGTCACGCTCCAGCTGAGCCCGTGGCGTGTTCATCAGGTACGGGCTGGCGTGCGTACCGGTCAGCTCGCTCAAGGAAGTGTCCTTCCGTCCGAGCCCGTTGGCGTGTCCTTCAACCGGCGTTCGTGTGCGCGTCCACCAGGCTGAGCCCCTGGCGTGTCCATCAGGCTGAGCCCGTGGCGTATCCTTCAGCCCGCGCTCGTGGAAGTGTCCTTCAGGCCGAGGCCGTGGCATGTCCATCAGCTCGCGCTCGCGTGCGTACCCGTCAGCCGCCGCCTCGGTGTGTGCCCCCGTCCAGTCCCACCTCTGAGTGCGCTGCTCTCCGGCCGACCCTCCACTTAGTGTTCGGGTGGGACGGATCGGCTGGGGGATTTCTCCCACCGTCCACCCTTCCTTCGTCTTAGAAGGGTGGGGGTTGGGTGGTGTAGGTTTTTCCGGCTGGTGAGGTGGCGGTGATGGTGCCGGGTTCGGGTTGCATGTAGTCCCAGAGCCCGATGGTTTTGAGCCGGTGGTGTTTGGCGCAGAGGCAGGCAAGATTGTCGTGGTCTGTGCGTCCGCCGTGGTGCCAGGGAATGGTGTGGTCGATTTCAGTTGCGACCGCTGCCCGGTTGCAGCCAGGGTGTCGGCAGGTTTTGTCGCGGATGCGGACCCAGTCCTGGAGGTGTTTCGGTGGCCGGTAGGTGGCCAGGCCGATCGAGAGTGCGGCTCCGGTGTGGGGGTGGGTGAGGATCCGGGTGAAGGAGGGTGCATGGGCGGCGAGGCGGGCTGCGGTGTCGGGGTCGATGGGCCCGTAGCCCTCCAGGACCGGGTAGCTGCGGGGCTCCTGCGCGGGAGGATAGCCGCGAGGTCCCGGTGAGGCCGGGTAGCTGGTGCCGCCGGTCCCGGCCGCGTCATCGGGGCCGTTTGGAGAATCGGAGCTGGCTGGAGAATCGGAGCTGGCTGGAGAGCCGGAGCTGGCTGGAGCGGCTGCCCCGGGAATGGGGGAACCTGGTTCCGCTGGGGCTGCTCCGGCCCTCTTTTGTGGGTGAGCGCCGGCGCTATCTTCGGCGCCGGGGAGTTGGTTGAGGAGGGTGAGTGCGGGGACGGTGAGGTGGACGGTGGCGTTGATGCCGCGGTATCCGGTTCCGGTGTCGATGTTCCC
>NZ_KI914618.1:120980-142840 GCF_000520475.1 Arthrobacter sp. 35/47 | reverse complement strand
GTGGCTTTTCTCGTGAGGGTGGTCAGCGTCCGGCGGGCGGCGACAGCCGGTCCCGGGACGCCGGGAGCCCTTCCGGACGCGATGGATTCTCCCGTGGTGATGACCGCAGGCAGGCCCGGAGCTACGGCGATGACCGCCGCCCGAACCGGTCCTACGGCGAGGGACCTCGCGGCGGGAACAAGCGCGAAGACGACCGCGGCCGTCCCGAGCGGTCGCCCAGGCAGAACGGTCCGGAAGACACACCGTTTGCCCGGCCCCACAACGCCCGCGACCTCAGGAGCGCCAACCGGCCCGATCGTGAACGTTCGCCGGAGATCGACGAGGATGTCACCGGCAGCGAACTGGACAAGGTCACGCGTGCCCAGATCCGCAACCTCGAGGAGCGCAGTGCACTCTGGGTAGCCAAGCACCTTGTCATGGCCGGGCGGCTCATCGATGATGAACCGGAACTCGCGTTCCAGCATGCCCTGGCGGCAAGCCGTCGCGGCGGCCGCCTTGCGGTCGTCCGGGAAGCGGTAGGCCTGACGGCTTACGCTGCGGGACACTACGGTGAGGCACTCCGGGAATTCCGCACTTACAGGCGGATCAGCGGTTCAAATGTCCACCTGCCGGTGATGGCCGATTGCGAGCGAGGGCTTGGCCGGCCGGACCGCGCCCTGGACCTCGCACGGTCCGAGGACGCGTCCTCCCTCGACGCAGCGGGCAAGGTCGAGCTCGCGATGGTTGTGGCCGGAGCCCGCACCGACCTGGGGCAGCTCGACGCCGCGGTCGCCGCGCTCGAGATTCCGCAACTGACCAAAAACCGCGCATTCAGCTACAGCCCGCGGCTCTTCAGGGCGTACGCCGACGCCCTCGCCGCCGTCGGGCGCAGCGATGAGGCAGCTTCCTGGCGCCGCCAGGCGGACGTCGCCGAGAACGCACTCGGCGTGGGGTCTTTCGCGGATCCCGACATCATTGATCTCGTCGGCGATGAGGACGATGTCGAGCTGGACCGCTCCGCTGCACGGGGCACCGTCGAGAGTGTCGCGTCGCCTTCGGAAAATGCGGCCGATACCGAGATGGGGACAGAGAGTTCGCAGCACGCGGGCGCTGAACCCGAGGCCGGGGAAACCGCTGACACCGGGGCGGACGTCGAGGAGCGGCATGACAGTGAGTGAGACAGTCCACACTGCACTGGCCCGGCGCTATGGCGCAGTGCTCGCAGACCTCGACGGCGTTGTGTACGCCGGTCCCTCAGCCATTCCGGGTGCCACTGAGGCCCTCGACAAGCTCGAGGGGATCGGTGTGGCTCTTGCCTACATCACCAACAACGCGTCCCGATCATCCGCGGAAGTGGCCGCCCACCTTCGCGAACTGGGAGCACCGGCCACAGCGGAACAGGTTTTCGGGTCCGCCCTCGCGGGCGCGGAGCTGCTGGCTACGCAGGTGCGGCTGGGAGCAACTGTACTTGTGACGGGCAGCGCGGTCCTCGCACAGCACGTCGCGGAGCAGGGGCTGGTGCCCGTCACCACCGCTGACCCTGTGCCGGATGCGGTAATACAGGGCTTTGACCCTTCCCTCGGATGGAAAGACCTTGCCGAGGCCTCGTACGCCATCGCCGGCGGCGCAGTATGGGTTGCCACAAATACGGACATGTCCATCCCGCAGGCCCGTGGGATAGCGCCGGGCAACGGAACACTCGTAGCCGCGGTCCAGGCCGCCACGGGACAGACCCCGCTGGTGGCTGGAAAGCCCGAGGCACAGCTGTTCATCACCGCAGCCAATCACCTCGGCGTTGCTGAGGCACTGGTCGTGGGGGACCGTCTGGACACCGACATCCTCGGCGGGAACCGGGCCGGAATGGCTACGGCCCTGGTGCTCACGGGAGTGGACAGCGCCGCAAACGCGCTGGCGGCAATCACAGAGCAGCGCCCCACGTATCTGTTCGCGGACCTCGGCCAACTGCATCAGCCATACCCGGAGGTCATCAAGCGGGACAGTGTGTTCCAGTGCGGTGAGTCGTCCGCGAAGGTGGAGGACGGCGTCGTCATAATGGGCGGGGAGCGGGAGGACCTGAACACGTGGCGAGCGGCCTGCGCAGCCTGGTGGGAGGCCTGTCCGCAGCAGGACACCGCAACACTGCCGCGGCTGAAGTTCGCGAATGAACATGAGAACGCGCCCAGGTGAGGAGCAACTATGGGATCGGCTGAGGGGTTTCCCTCCGAACAGGGCTCCCTGCTGGATGACGAGCCGCCGGAGTTCCCTGCGGTATCGCCGACGGGCGATCCCTCGGTTGATGACGTGCTGCTGACGGCGCTGGCATCCATGCCGGAACGGAGCGAGGAAGCGCAGCACGCCGCCTACGAGCGGCTTCATGATGAACTGCTCACCGAGCTCAATACGGAACACAGCTGACGGTGGCACGGCTCGATCAGGCGCTGGTGGCACGTGGGCTGGCGCGCTCCCGGTCCCATGCTGCGCAACTGATCGCGGCCGGTCGCGTGCTTCGGGGCGGCACCGTACTCACCAAGGCGTCGGTCACCGTTGGCGACGGCGACGCATTGGTTGTCGCGGAAGGCGAGCGGCCGGACTACCTTAGCCGTGCCGGGCACAAGCTCGACGGCGCGCTGGAAGCCTTCACCGGCGTTCAGGTCGCCGGCAGACGGTGTCTGGACGCCGGCGCGTCCACAGGCGGGTTCACCGATGTGCTCCTGCGCCGGGGTGCCGCCGAGGTGGCTGCGGTCGACGTCGGGCATGGGCAGCTTGTCGATGAACTTCGGAACGATCCCCGGGTGCAGGTCCACGAAGGCCTCAACGTCCGGTTCCTGGAACCCGCATTGATCGGCGGACAGGTTGACCTCACGGTTGCCGACCTCTCCTTCATTTCGCTGACCCTCGTGATGGAACCGCTGGCACGCGCCACCCGCAGCGGGGGAGACCTCGTGCTCATGGTCAAGCCCCAGTTCGAAGTCGGCCGGAGCGCGCTCAGCCGCACCGGTGTGGTGACCGACGAGGAGCAGCGGCGAAGCGCCGTCGCCGGCGTGGTCCGTTCCGCCCTCGAGGCGGGCCTCGACGTTGAAGGCGTCGCGCGCAGTCCACTCCCTGGCCAGAACGGAAATATCGAGTTCTTCCTGTGGATGAAGGTGCCGGCCCGCGGGTTGATGCCTAGGATCGATAGGGACGCAGTGCGCCTGGCGCAGCACGTCATGGACGCGGGCACCGCGTTCGCCACCGGCGGCAATGCGTGAGGCCGTCCCCACCTGATACAACGGAGCGTGATGACTAGACGCATACTGGTACTCGCCCACACCGGCCGCCATGACGCCATGGCCGCTGCCCAGGAGGCCTGTACCCTGCTCCATGCAGCCGGACTGACTCCCGTCATGCGCGCCGAGGAGCTGCAGGACATCCAGGCCGAATACGGCACACTGACCGCGCCCACGGACACGCTCGGAGCCGAAGTGGGCCTCGAGGACATTGAGCTCGGCATGGTTCTCGGCGGAGACGGCACCATCCTCCGCGCAGCTGAACTGGTCCGTGGTACGGACGTTCCCCTGCTCGGCGTCAATCTGGGCCATGTCGGTTTCCTGGCAGAGAGTGAGCGCGCAGACCTCGCTGAAGCCGTCCGCTGGGTCGTGGACAGGGACTACACCGTCGAGGAGCGGATGGCCATCGACGTGCAGGTCTGGCGGGGTGACCAGTTGGCCGCGCAGACCTGGGCCCTCAACGAGGCAGCAATCGAGAAAGCCAACCGGGAGCGCATGATCGAAGTGGTCCTCGAAGTCGACGGCCGGCCGGTCAGCTCCTTCGGCTGCGACGGCGTGGTGCTGGCCACGCCCACCGGCTCCACCGCGTACGCATTCTCCTCCGGCGGCCCGGTGGTCTGGCCGGAGGTCGAGGCGCTCCTGGTAGCGCCGATCAGCGCGCATGCGCTTTTCGCAAAGCCCCTGGTCGTTGCCCCCACGTCGCTGCTCGCCGTGGAACTCCTCACCCGCACCGACGCGTCCGGCGTGCTCTGGTGCGACGGCCGCCGGACCGTGGACCTGCCGCCCGGCGCGCGGGTCGAGGCCACCCGTTCGGACATCCCGGTTCGCCTCGCGCGCACCCACCAGACGCCCTTCTCCGAACGGCTGGTCCGCAAGTTCGCATTGCCCACGCAGGGCTGGCGCGGGCCGATCACCCACGATGGCGAGCACCCCCAATGATCGAGGAGATCCGCATCCGCGATCTCGGGGTCATCGCCGATGCCACGCTGGCACTCGGTCCGGGTTTCAGCGTGGTCACCGGCGAGACCGGGGCAGGCAAGACCATGGTGCTCTCCGCCCTGGGGCTGCTGATGGGCGCACGGTCGGACGCCGGCGCAGTCCGTCTCGGCGCAAAGAACGCCTCCGCTGAAGCCGTGCTTCGGGTGGACCCGGATGGTCCAGCGGCCCAGCGCGCCGTGGAGGCCGGCGGCGAGCTGGAAACAGATGACGACGGCGGTGCCGGCCTTATCCTTGCCCGCACCGTGAACAGCGACGGACGCAGCCGCGCCTACGTGGGCGGGAGGTCGGCCCCGGCGGGCGTCCTCGCCGAGGTTGGGGAGAAGCTGGTGGTGGTCCACGGACAGTCGGACCAGTTGCGGCTGCGCAGTGCGGCCGCACAGCGCGAAGCCCTGGACAAGTTCGGCGGCGCGGAGCTCCGGGACGCCCTCGCCTCCTACCGGACCACCTACCGGCGGTGGCGGCAGGTGGCGGCGGACCTCGAGGCGCTGCGGAGCGCGGAGCGCGACCGCCTGCGGGAGGCCGAGTCGCTTCAGGCAGCGCTTGAGGAGATCGACACCGTCGACCCGCAACCGGATGAGGACGAAACGCTCAAGGCCGAGGCGATGAAGCTGGGCAACGTGGAGGAGCTCCGCACTGCGGCCGCCGCGGCGCACCAGGCGCTCGTATCGGGTGAGTTCCCGGAAACGGGTGATGCCACCACACTGGTCGATGCTGCGAAGCGCCAGCTTGAAACGGTCGGTGCGCACGACGCGGAACTGGCGTCGCTCGCCGAACGGCTCGCGGAAGTCGGCTACATCCTGGCGGACATCTCAACCGAGCTGGCCGGCTACGCGGCATCAGTCGATTCGGAGGGACCCGAGCGGCTGGCCGAGGTTGAGGCACGCCGGGCGGACCTCAATGTCCTGATCCGCAAGTACGCTCCATCCATCAATGAGGTGATCGAGTGGTCTGCGACCGGCCGTGCGCGGCTCGAGGAGATCAGCGGGGACTCTGACCGGATCGAAAGTCTTCAGGAGGAGACCGTCGCGCTCGAAGCGCAACTCGGTGCCGAGGCGCAGGTCCTCAGCGGGCTGCGGGTGGCGGCCGCCGAAGTGCTGTCCGCACGCGTCAGCGCGGAACTTGCAGCTCTCGCCATGCCGGATGCGAAACTCATCATCGACGTGGTGTCCGGCGGCGCGCCCGGTCCGCTCGGAACGGACGAGGTGTCCTTTTCCCTTCAACCACACGCCGGGTCCGCTCCGCGGCCGCTCGGCAAGGGCGCCTCGGGCGGTGAACTGTCAAGGGTGATGCTGGCAATCGAGGTGGTTCTCGCCGCCGTCGACCCCGTCCCGACCTTTGTCTTCGACGAGGTTGATGCCGGAGTCGGAGGCAAGGCCGCCGTCGAAATCGGGCGTCGCCTCGCCATGCTTGCCCAGCACGTCCAGGTTGTGGTGGTGACACACCTTCCGCAGGTTGCGGCGTTCGCCTCACACCATATCCGGGTGACCAAGAGCAGGGCAGCCGACGGCGGCTTCACCGCCAGTGACGTCGAAGTCCTGCCGGAGTCCGAGCGCGTGCGGGAGCTCGCCCGCATGCTGGCGGGTCAGGAAGAGTCCGCCAGTGCTCAGGCACACGCGGAAGAACTGCTCCTGGATGCAGCGCGGACTGCCGCCAGGTGATAGGGTCGAACTCCGTGGTGCAGCAAACAATCTCCCGGTTCCAAAAGTCCGCCAAGACTACCAAACACATCTTCGTCACCGGTGGTGTGGCGTCTTCCCTCGGCAAGGGACTGACGGCTTCGAGCCTCGGCCACCTGCTGCGGGCGCGTGGGCTGTCCGTCACCATGCAGAAGCTGGATCCGTATCTCAACGTTGATCCCGGCACCATGAACCCGTTCCAGCACGGCGAGGTCTTCGTGACTGACGACGGCGCGGAGACGGACCTCGACATCGGCCACTATGAGCGGTTCCTCGACGAGAGCCTCGATGGGTCAGCGAACGTGACCACCGGCCAGGTGTATTCCACCGTCATCGCCAAGGAACGCCGCGGCGAATACCTCGGTGACACCGTGCAGGTCATTCCGCATATCACCGACGAGATCAAGCGCCGCATGCGGCTGCCCGCCGAGCCCACCGGTTCCCGCAAGGCCCCGGACGTCATCATCACCGAGATCGGCGGGACGGTCGGCGACATCGAGTCCCAGCCCTTCCTCGAGTCCGCGCGCCAGGTGCGCCAGGACATCGGCCGGAACAACGTGTTCTTCCTTCACGTGTCCCTGGTGCCCTACATCGGCCCGTCACAGGAACTCAAGACCAAGCCCACCCAGCACTCGGTGGCGATGCTGCGCTCAATCGGTATCCAGCCTGACGCCATCGTCATCCGCTCGGACCGCGAAGTACCGGACGCGATGCGCGAGAAGATCGGACGGATGTGCGACGTCGACGTCGACGCCGTGATCAACGCCGCTGACGCCCCGAGCATCTACGACATCCCCAAGACGCTGCACGCGCAGGGCCTCGACGCCTACATCGTTCAGGCGCTGGACCTGAAGTTCAAGGACGTCAACTGGACCAAGTGGAACAAGCTTCTCGACGCCGTCCACCACCCCAAGCACCATGTCGAGATCGCGCTGGTCGGCAAATACATCGATCTGCCGGACGCCTACCTCTCGGTGACGGAGGCACTGCGCGCCGGAGGCTTCGCGAACAAGGCCAAGGTCCAGATCCGGTGGGTTCCCTCGGACGATTGCGCCACTCCAGAGGGGGCAGCGAAGGCCCTTGACGGCGCCGATGCCATCTGCGTGCCCGGCGGCTTCGGCATCCGGGGGCTTGAGGGCAAACTGGGAGCGCTGCGCTACGCCCGCGAGAACGGCGTACCCACGCTCGGCCTGTGCCTCGGACTGCAATGCATGGTGATCGAATTCGCCCGTAACGTTGTGGGCCTGAAGGGCGCGTCCTCCACCGAGTTCGACCCCGACACGGAGTTCCCGGTGATCGCCACCATGGCCGAGCAGCTGGAGATCGTCGCCGGCGAGGGCGACATGGGCGGCACCATGCGCCTCGGCCTGTGGGACGCATCGCTGAAGGACGGATCCGTGATCGCCAAAACATATGGACGGACGGACGTCAGCGAGCGTCACCGCCACCGCTATGAGGTGAACAACGAGTACCGGGAGAAGCTTGAGGCCGCCGGACTCGTGGTATCGGGAACCACCACCGATGGAAAGCTGGTGGAGTTTGTTGAACTGCCCGCGCAGACCCACCCGTACTACGTCTCCACCCAGGCCCACCCGGAACTGAGCTCGCGGCCCACCCGCCCGCACCCGCTCTTCGCCGGGCTGGTCAAGGCCGCGCTCACCCGCCGGGGCGTCAAGGCCTGACAATGGGAGCATCGCAGGACGCGCCGGTTTCCGACCGGCAGAGCCCCCGCCGGCTGCTGGAGTCCGCCACGGTCTTCACAGGAAAGATCTGGGACGTGGTCCGCGAGACTTTCCGCCTGGACGAGGATGGCGAGCCGATCACGCGCGAGTACATCCGGCATCCGGGCGCCGTGGCGATCCTCGCCATGGATGAACAGGAGCGGGTCCTCCTGCTCCGCCAGTACCGCCACCCGGTACGGATGGACCTGTGGGAGATTCCGGCGGGCCTGCTCGACGTCGACGGCGAGGACTTCGCGGCCGGCGCCGCCCGGGAGCTCGCCGAGGAAGCCGACGTCACCGCGAGCACCTGGCACGTCCTGTCCGACCTGTTCCTCTCACCCGGGTCATCGAGCGAAGCCCTGCGCATCTACCTCGCCCAGGGCATCGCCGACGTGCCGCACGACCAGCGGCACACCCGCACCCATGAAGAGGCGGAAATCGAGCTCGCCTGGATTCCCTTGCAGGATGCCGTGGAAGCGGTGCTCGAAGGCAGGATCCACAGCCCGTCCGCTGCCGCTGCGGTGCTTGCTGCGTCCGCCGCAAAGCAGTCCGGATACCGGTCCCTCCGTCCCGCCGATGCGCCCTGGCCGGAGCACCACAGCCAGCATGGAACGTGGCCCCTGGGCCCTGTCCTGCAGGACTGACATGGCGCAGGGCGGGCAGACGGCCGTGCAGGATGAGCTTCAGGCGACCGGTCCCGGTCGGCTCATCAGTGAGTACCTCCAGCACATGCTCGTGGAGCGCGGGCTGTCCGCCAACACCCTCTCCGCCTACCGGCGGGACCTTCTGCGCTATCACCGGTTCCTTGCCGCGCGGGGCATCGGGTCCATGGAAGCCGTCACCCGCCAGGTGGTGTCGGCGTTCGCGCAGGGACTCTCCACCGGTGAAGACGGCCTGGCGCCGCTGAGCCCACGCTCTGCGGCGCGCACCGTGGTTGCCGTCCGCGGACTCCACCGCTTCCTGGCACTCGAAGGCACGACGACGGCCGACCCCGCGGAAGATGTGCACCCGCCCACTGCCGGTCAGCGGCTCCCGAAAGCGATCTCCGTGGACGACGTGACCCGGATCCTTGAGGCTGTTGACACTTCGACACCCGGCGGCCTCCGCGACCGGGCGCTGCTTGAGTTCCTGTATTCCACCGGTGCGCGTATCAGCGAGGCCGTGGGACTGGACGTCGATGATGTGTCGGTCGACGCCGCACTGGAGGGTCCCGCCGTCGTCCGCCTGTTCGGCAAGGGATCCAGGGAACGGCTGGTTCCGCTCGGCTCCTACGCGGCGCGGGCCATCGAGGCCTACCTGGTGCGTGCCCGCCCCGCGCTGGCTGCGAACGCGTCCGGAAAGAACAGTGCGCCGGCACTCTTCCTCAATCTCCGCGGCGGGCGGCTGAGCAGGCAGAGCGCGTGGAGCATCCTCAAGGCAGCCGCCGAGCGTGCCGGGGTGGCCGCGGAGGTATCGCCCCATACCCTGCGGCACTCCTTCGCCACCCACCTGCTCCAGGGCGGCGCTGACGTCCGGGTGGTGCAGGAACTGCTGGGTCACGCGTCGGTCACCACAACGCAGGTGTACACGCTGGTCACTGCAGACACGCTGCGGGAAATCTATGCGGCAGCGCACCCCCGCGCCCTTTAACGCCCTTTAATTAGGAGATTCTGTAACCCCGCCGGGCATACCGGAAACAAGAGGGGTATGGACAGGACACTCACACCAGGGGGGACAGTGTTGCAGCGATACGATGACGTGTTCGCGGCGCTACACAGGGAACATCGCGAACGCGTGTTTTCCTTCATTCATCGCAGGGTCAGCAGCCGGGAAGCGGCCGAGGAGCTCACCAACGATGTCTTCCGGATCGCATGGCAGAGGAACCCCGACCCGGCCGAGGTCACCCCGGCCTGGCTGCTCACCGTCGCGCGCAACGTCATCGGTAACGAATACCGTCGCAGGGAACGGGCCGAGCACCTCATGCAGCGTGTCCGGGACTCGGTTGTCATAGCCGCCCGGGCCGGTCATGGTGCGCAGCAGCAAACGGTAGCCGACTCGTTGCTGCGGCTCCGGGAGAAGGAGCGGGAGATCCTGCTCCTCGCCTACTGGGACGACCTTACGGCCACCGAGATCGGCGAGATGCTCGGCTGTAGTGCCTCCGCCGCCAAAGTCCGCCTTCACCGTGCCCGCGCCGCGTTTGCACAGATGATGCCTGCCGCCCTGATGGCAGAGGAAGGTGCCTGAAATGGACCGCATAGAGAACCTGATCCGGGGGCTCGACCCCGTGCGTGCCGAACGCGAAGCGTCGGATTCCCCCACCGAAATCATTGCTTTCCCGGTTGATACCGGCCACAAAGATATTGGACCCGCCATGAATACCGAACCGATGGACAACCCACACAGCGCCGGGGCGGACCCGCAGTCCGACGACGGAAATGACGCGTTCAGCGACGACAGCCCGGTGCTGGTGCCCCTGCGGCGACGCCGCCGAATCGCCGTTGTTCTGGCCGGAGCGGCTGCCGCAGCGGTGGTGGCCGGAGCCGTCGTCGTGGGCGGGTCTCTCGGAGCCGACGCACCCCTGCCGGCCGCAACGACGGATCCCTTGGCGACGGCCGAGGCTTCCCAGGACGCAACAACAGCACCCTCCCCGTCACCGGAACCTACTGCGGAGCCGAGCGTCGAGCCGACCGGCGTGCCCACCGGGCCCCCGGCTGATGAAGGGTGCCGGGTGCAGGACGTCGACCGGGTCATGGAACAGGGGAGCGACTTCATGAGCCTCACACCCTTCGCCGCCGATCCGGACCACTATGCCGTGGTCGGGTGCACGGAGGACTGGATGGCCATGGAGGTGACGGACGCCGGTTTCGAAGCCAACCCGCAGGACGGCGGGAACACCTGGTACTATATCGCACGCCGGGTGGACGGGCAATGGCTCGTCGAATCTGCTAGCTTCAGTGCCGTCGTCAAGTGGGACTTCCTGCCCGTAGTGGAGGGCCGAACTGCCCAGGAAATGATGGACCAGCAGTTCATCGACGCCGGTATTCCGGTCGAGCTGCGTTCCGCGCTGGTAGGGGACGGGCCGGAGTGATCCGCTCGAGGTGCCCCTGTACTCTCCGGTGCAGGGGTACCTCCGCGACTCAGGGGTTCTCGCGGTACGGGTACCGGTGGTCACTTGCATACGAACGGAAGACGTCCTGGGTGGATTCGCCGTCGTGCCTGAACTCGGTGCGCAGGAAGAGGGCAAGAGAATCCAGTGCCTCACGCAGCAGCGCACCGGCCGTCTGCAGCGTCGGCTTGGCGGAGCGCCCGGCCTGATTGGCGAGGTCGACGGCGTAGGAGAGCGAGGCAGGCAGGGACAGCTGTTCGTCTGCTTCCCAGAAATAGTAGGACTCCGACGTCTGGGTAAGGTCCACCCGAATCTGGACCAGATCGGAGACCAGCGTTTCGAGGGTGCTGGTCACCGATGCCGGGTCGAGCTGGTCAAGCTTCCCGGCATAGTCGGCATTCTGCAGGAGGGACAGGCGGATCGCCAGCGCACGGCGCCGGCCAAGCGCCGGGTAGATCTGCATGAACCAGGAGACCGCAGCGGTCAATAGCGCAAAACCGGTCAGGGCTTCAAAAGGGGTCAGGAACCGGATCAGCGGGTCGGTGGCGATCACGTCACCGAAACCGAGCGTCGTCAGGGTGACGGTGGAGACGTAGAATGCCTCGGCGGCGGCGCTGTACCGGGTAGGGTCCAGACCGGGCGCATAGCTGAACCCGTCCGGAATGTGCGGATAGTAGAGCAGTGCCCAGCCGATTGCCTGCAGGGATGCCCAGAAAACGATGACGGAAACCATCGCCAGGGGCCCGGCGACCGACGCACCCCGGTCACCCGTCCGGCGAACAGTGCGCCAGACCGTGACGACGCATAGGCGGCTGAACCGTCCGCGTCCACTGGGATGCAGGAGGGTATGGAAGACTTCGACGATTCCGAGCAGTATGACGAGGGCGCCGAGAACGGACAGCAGCCACAACACAATGATCTCCGAACTGTTCGATGGGCGTCGGCCAGTCTCACCAGTTCACCACGTAGGCGTGGAAACATGTGAGAGGTGAAGGATCCCGAAGTCAAGCCGAGCACGAAGCACCCCCCTGCGGAAGCCGAGGGGCTGAGCGCCGCCGAAGCCCTGGCAAGCCGCCTCGACCGGCCCATGGGAGTGCTTGGGCTGGTTTTCCTGTTTGTGGTCCTCGGCCAGCTTTTGGCTACCGACCCGCCGCTCGTCCTGGCCCTGAGTATCCTAGGCTGGGTTTTCTGGGCGGTGTTTGTCGCGGAATTCCTCCTGCGGGCCTATATCGCACAGTTCAGTCGAGCCTTCTGGAAGAAGAATTGGTGGCAGGTCATCTTCCTGCTGGTGCCGTTCCTGCGCTTCCTTCGGGCCCTGCAGGCGGTCCGCCTCCTGCGGTTGACCCGTGTTGCCCGGGTTGGCGGAATCCTGTCCGCAGGCATCCGCGGCTCACGCTCTGCGGGAAGGCTGCTCTCCAGCAGGATCGGCTGGATGGCGGCAGTAACCGCCGTCGTCATCCTCGCAACCAGCCAGCTCCTCTATGCGACAGACACCCACTCCGAGTACGGAGAAGCACTGTTCGAGACGGCAATGGCCACCATTACCGGCAGCGGCATCACGCCGCAGACCGGGTTTGCGCGCGTTGTCCAGGTTGTGCTGGCTGTCTATTCGATCGGGGTCTTCGCCACGCTGGCGGGCTCGCTGGGCGCCTTCTTCCTGCGGGCAGATGATCGTCGGGGATCAGAGCCCGGGCGCCAGGCTGTGTTGCCGCCGGTCGATGGCTAGACTTGACCGGCATGACACCACGCCGCGTTGCTCTCTGTTTCCTGTTCCGGGAAACGGATACCGGACGCCAGGTGCTGCTCGGCATGAAACGCTCCGGCTTCGGCACCGGGCGCATCGTTGCCCTTGGCGGCGGCATTGAACCCGGGGAAACCGCAGGGGAAGCCGCAGCACGGGAAGTCCGGGAAGAATCCGGGGTGGTGGTCGACGTGGCGGACCTTAGGGAACTGGGACCCGTGCGCTGGCGCTTTCCGGTCAGCCCGATGCTGGACATGGACGCCGTCGTCTTCATCACCGAACGGTTCACAGGCGAGCCGGAGGCTACGGATGAAATCGACCCCTGCTGGTATCCGGTGGACGGCGTGCCCTGGGAGGGCATGTGGGATGACGCGAAGCACTGGATCGGTCATGTGCTCGGAAGCAAGCCGCTTGACCTGACCGTCACGCTCAACAGCGACAACGAGACCGTGCGCACCGCCGATTTCGCCTAGGTCGAGGCGGCAGGCCGCGCACCGCTCACTGCCGCCAGGATCACAGCGCCGAGTTCCTCCGGGCGGGTGAACTGCGGCCAGTGCCCGGTGGGCAGGTCGACATACTCGACGTCCTTCATCCGGCCCAGTTCCGCCACATACGGGTGCCCCTGGGCAACCCACTCCTGCAGCTGGGCGGAGGGGAACTCGCACGCAATCACCGTGGCCGGCACGTCGTAACGGCGCTCATCCGACAGCCGCTGAGGGTCGCAGGCGACGCCGCGCGGCTGGGGGACTGCACGCCTGCGGAACTCCGCCCGGAGGAAGTCGTCAAGATCCACGAGGTCCTCGTCATCGAAGGCCTCCCACGGCGGCAACGGAATTTCATCACCGTCTGCAGGCAGCTCATCATTGATCACACCGCCTTCGCCGAGCGGCCCGCTGTCCACGTACACCGCCCGGGCAACACGGTCAGGCCGGGCATCTGCCGCGCCGTGAATAATTGCTCCGCCGCCGGAGTGCCCAACGAGCACCACCGGATCGCTCATCGTATCCATGACCGAGACGACGGCGTCGATATGGGTTTGCAGGCCGATGCCGGTCCGCAGCGCGTCATGGGCTTCCAGACCGGGCAGGGTCAACGGATGGACCCGGTGCCCCGCAGCCGAGAGCGGAGGGGTCACCTCGGACCAGGATGACGCGTCCAACCAGAAACCGGGAACCAGAATGATGTCCATGCCGGAACCCTACCCGTCCCGCAGAAGTACGTGAACCGACCGGACCCCGATTCAGGACGGATTGCGTCCGCAGGGTCAGGGCAGGTGGCGTTCCTCCGGGCCGTTGTAGGCGGCCAGGGGGCGGATCAGGGAATTGGCCGCGCGCTGTTCCATGATGTGCGCTGTCCATCCCGTGATCCTCGCGGCAATGAAGAGCGGCGTGAACATCGCGGTGTCGAACCCCATGAGGTGGTACGTGGGGCCGGCCGGATAGTCGAGGTTCGGCTTGATGTTCTTGGCCTCCTGCATGGCAGTCTCAAGACCTTCATACAACCCGAGGATTTCGGGGCGCCCGTAGTGCTTGACCATGGCATCGAGTGCCGCTTTCATGGTGGGCACCCGGGAGTCGCCGTTCTTGTAGACCCGATGGCCGAACCCCATGACCTTCTTCTTCTGTGCGAGCGCATCCTCCATCCATGTCCTGGCACGTGCCGCCGCGTCCTCGGCAGGCTCATCCTTCCGGATGCCGATCTCCTCGAAGGTGTGCATCACGGCTTCATTGGCTCCGCCATGGAGCGCCCCCTTCAGCGCGCCGATCGCTCCAGTGACCGCCGAGTGCAGGTCGGCGAGCGTCGACGTGATGACCCGGGCCGTGAAGGTTGACGCGTTGAAGGAGTGCTCGGCGTACAGGATCATCGATGTGTTGAACGCATCAACCACCTCCGGGGCGGCCTCCTCGCCGAACGTCATCCACAGGAAGTTGGCGGAGTAGCCCAGATCCTCCCGCGGCGCGATGGGCTCCTGGCCGCGGCGCCGCCGCTGGTCGTACGCCACGGCTGCCGGGAAGGCAGCGAACAGCTCGACCGCCTTTTCCAGCTCCGACTCGGGCGAGGAGTCTTCCGCTTTCGGGTGATTCGCCCCGATGACCGATACCGCTGTGCGCGCAACATCCATCGGATGGCAGCTGAGCGGCAGCAGGTCGATGGCGGCCTTCACGTTCTCGGCCAGGGCCCGGGAAGCCCGTTCCCGGTCGCGGAAGCCCTGCGCCTCCGATTCCGAGGGGAGCTCGCCGTACCACAGCAGCCAGGCGACATCCTCGAAGTCCACTGCGGCCGCCAGTTCCTGAACCGGGTAACCCCGGTAGAGCAGCGAGTTGGTCTCCGGATTGACCTTCGATACTGCTGTCGTGTCCGCGGTGACGCCGGCGAGGCCCTTGAAGATCTGGGGTTCTGTCATGCCTTTGACTCCTTTGTCCCATCAGCCGTGATCGACTCCAGCGTACGCGCGCCGACCCCATCACACCACGCGTTGGTGACAGTCCTTACGAATGCTGGGAACCTCACCGGTTCCAGGTGTACTCCAGCTCCGGCCGGCCGCGCGTTCCGTAGCGCGGCATGCGCCGGGCCGAGCCGCTGTCAGCAAGATGCTCAAGATACCGCCTCGCGGTGACCCGCGAGAGCTCAAGTGCGGATGCCGCCTCCACGGCAGACACCGGCTGGGATGCTGACGACAGAAAGGACACGACGGCGCGGAGCGTCTCCTCGGACAGCCCCTTCGGGAGACTTCCCTGCGACGCCGGACGCAGCGCCGCGAGCGCATTGTCCACCTCTGACTGGGTGGTGGAGGAGGCCTGAGCATGCAGGTTTTCGCGGAACTGCCGGTAGTTGCCGAGTTTTTCGCTGAACGCCGAGTAGGTGAAGGGCTTGATCAGATACTGCACAATGCCGGACGAAATGGCTGAGCGCACGACTCCGAGTTCCCGCACAGCCGTGATGGCGATGATGTCCACGGAACTGCCCGAGCCCCGGATCCTCCGAATGATGTCCAGGCCGTGAAGATCGGGAAGGTTCATATCCAGCAGCACCAGATCGACCACCCCGCCCGCCGGCTCCCGCTGTCCGCGCAGTATTGCGAGCGCATCGGAGCCGGTGGCTGCGGAGCCGGCCAGTTCGAAGCCGTCCAGCCGCTGCACGTACAGCGCGTGCGCCTCAGCGGCAATCGGATCGTCCTCGACGACCAGGACGCGGATGGGGCGGGCCATGGATGCATCAGTCACGGGGCAACTCTCCCTCACCCGAGCGGTTCGCCGTCTGTGGATGGTCTGCGCGCGGCACCGCCGGGAGGCGGACGGTAAAGAGGGCACCGCCGTCGTTGGTGCACCGGATGGTCCCGCCCAGCCGGTGCACGGCCTGCCGGACAAGCGCCAGGCCCAGGCCGCGCGTTCCGGCCGCACCTTTTGAGCTGGACCCCAGTGTGAAGACGTTCCCGAGCTGTGCGTCGCTGAGCCCCGGTCCGCTGTCGCTGACTTCAATGACGATCGTTTCCTCAGCCTCGCCCTCGGTATACACCGCGAGCGTGACGGACCGCTCCGAAGAGGAGGCAGCGGCGTCGAACGCGTTATCGAGCAGGTTACCGATGATCGTGACGAGGTCCCTCGGGTCCATTCCGCTGGTTTCAACCGTCCCGGCCACGTCGATGACCAGGTGCAGTCCGCGCTCATTGGCCTGGGCAGCCTTGCCCACCAGCAGTGCGGTGATGAACGGTTCGTCGATGGCTGCCACCACTTCATCGGTGAGCTGCTGTGACTGCTGGAGGTCCCGGGTGGCAAATTCGAGGGCTTCACTGCGGCGGTCAAGTTCGATCAGCGACACGATCGTGTGCAGTCGGTTGGCGTGCTCGTGGGTCTGCGCACGGAGCGCTTCGGTCAGTGTCCGCATGGTCTGGACTTCATCCGAGAGGGTCTCCAGTTCTGTGTGGTCGCGGATTGTTGTGACCGTTCCGAGGGGCTTCGTTCCGGAGGCCGGTACGGCCGGTTCCTGGTTCACCACCAGCACCCGATCGTCGGTGACGTGGATTTCATCCACTGCCCTGCGTCCGCTCATGAGCAGCTCCTCCACGGAGGGGGAAAGCCCGACGCCGGGGGCCGGCTTTGGGTCTCCCGGGGCCGACGGCGGGAGGTTGAGCAGCGCCGCCGCCTGGTCGTTGTAGAGCACCAGTTTCCCGCGGAGGTCGGTCAGTACCAGACCGTCCCGTACGGAGTGGAGCACGGAGTCGTAGAAGACGAACATGCGGGAAAGCTGTTCGGTGCCAAGGCCCAGGGTCGCCCGGCGCAGGTGGCGGCTCAGCACCAGGGAAACAAGCGTGCCTGCCGTCAGCGCGCCGGCTGCGATGAGCCAGACGAGGGGGAGTTGGGCGTTACGGGCAATGGAGACGGTGTCCACGGTGACGCCGGCCGCAACCAGGGCGGTGACGACGTCGTCTTCCGTGAAGACCGGGACTATTGCGCGGACCGACGGTCCGAGGGTGCCGGTGAACACTTCGACATGGGGATCGCCCGCGAGCGCCTGGGCGATGGAACCGATGTAGTTCCCACCGATTTCACCGGGGTTCCGGTGGGTGTAGCGCGTGCGGTCGGTGTCCATGATGGTGACAAAATCGACGCCGAGATCGTCCATGACCTCCACTGCATAGGGCTGCAGCCGCCCGGTGGGGTCGGATGACTCCACCGACTCCAGAACGTACGGGTCATCCGCGAAGGTGGTGGCCACGGCGAGCATGCGCTGGGACGCGGCGTCGAACGTGTTGTCCTCCGCGTCGAGGTAGAGCACCCAGGAGATGGTCGAGGTCAGGGCAAGCACGAAGACGAGTTGTCCGACGAAGAATTGACGGGCGAGGCTCCAGTTCTTCACTCGCTCGGATCCTCCTTCCGTCCACGACGACTTCCCGTTCCGCGGACGGGCGCCCGGGGTTCTCTGCACGGTCCGGCGAACAGTATGAACGCAAGGGTGACCGACATCACTGTAGCGCCCACGATGGTTATGAACCGGCCATCGGGCCGCCTACCAGCATAAGGAGTTAACAGCATGGCGAAGATGCCTGCACCGTCAGCCGCTTCGGTCGACAAGCCCCGCAAGAAGGTCGACAAGACCCACTTCCTCTACATCGCGGTCATCGCCGCGGTGATCCTCGGCGCCGTCCTGGGTCTTGTGGCGCCTGAGTTGGCCAAGTCCCTCAAGCCCATCGGCACGGCCTTCATCGGGTTGATCAAGATGATGATCGCGCCGATCATCTTCTGCACCATCGTCCTCGGCATCGGATCGATCGCGAAGGCCGCCACAGTCGGCAAGGTCGGCGGGCTGGCACTCGGCTACTTCATGCTGATGTCCACCTTCGCCCTGGGCATCGGCCTGGTGGTGGGCAACATCGTCCAGCCCGGAGAAGGCCTGGACATCTCGGGCGCCAGCTACGAGACCGAAACCAAGGAGGGCGAAGGCACCGTTGACTTCCTCCTCGGCATCATCCCGACCACGCTGCTGTCCTCGCTGACCGGCAAGAGCATCCTGCAGACACTGTTCGTAGCCCTGCTGGTCGGATTCGCGCTCCAGAAGATGGGAACCGCAGGCAAGCCGATCCTGCGCGGCATCGGCCACATCCAGGCTCTCGTCTTCCGTATCCTCATCATGATCATGTGGCTCGCCCCGATCGGCGCCTTCGGTGCCATCGCCGCCGTCGTCGGTGAAACCGGTGTCCAGGCAATTGTGAGCATGTTCACCCTGATGGCCGCCTTCTACGCCACCTGCATCCTCTTCATCGTGGTGATCCTCGGCGGACTCCTGAAGATCGTCACCGGCATCAATATCTTCAAGCTGATGAAGTACCTTGGCCGCGAATACCTGCTGATCTTCTCCACCTCCTCCTCCGAAGCGGCGCTGCCCCGCCTGATCGCCAAGATGGAGCACCTCGGTGTCTCCAAGCCGGTTGTCGGCGTCACGGTTCCGACCGGCTACTCCTTCAACCTGGACGGCACCGCCATCTACCTCACGATGGCATCGCTGTTTGTCGCCTCTGCCCTTGGCACCCCGCTTGCACTCGGCGAGCAGATCTCGCTGCTGATCTTCATGATCATCGCCTCCAAGGGTGCTGCCGGCGTGACGGGCGCTGGCCTGGCCACCCTGGCCGGCGGCCTGCAGTCCCACCGCCCCGACCTGGTGGACGGCGTCGGACTCATCGTCGGCATCGACCGCTTCATGTCCGAGGCACGCGCACTGACCAACTTCACCGGCAACGCCGTCGCCACCGTGCTGATCGGCACCTGGACCAGGGAAATCGAGCGCAGCCAGGTGGACGAAGTACTCGCCGGACGCCTGCCGTTCGACGAATCGACCATGAGCGCCGGCCACTTTGAGGACGCCAGGGCGGACACCGTCGAGGACGGCGCGGAAACCACCACCGACATCGCGGAGGCGCACATCGCCCGCCGCGAGGAGGAGAAGGTCGGCGCCACCCGCTGATCACCCTCGACTCCGCGTTGATTTGTCAGGACACGCCGCTTTGGCCCACGCTAAAGCGGCGTGTCCTGCTGTTTCATGGCGGTCCGGGGGCCTCGAAACCCGAAACATTGAACCTCAACTTGAGACTCAAGGCTCGCGGTCCGGTCGCGCGGCATTTCCACAGCTGCGCGGGGGACCGGTTGTAACGTGGGGAAGCAAGCGAGCAGTAACTTCGTTGCTGGACAAGCACTAGACGGAAGCGTGGATAGATACGTGAGTAGCGAACAGGGTTCCACAACTCTGAAGGACGCAACCGACTCCGAGATCGGCCCCACCGGACGCCCGGTCACGGAATTCCCCGAGCCCCCGGTCCTTGCCTCCCACGGGCCGGCCCGCGTCATTGCGATGGTGAACCAGAAGGGCGGCGTCGGCAAGACCACCTCCACCATCAACCTTGGCGCTGCGCTCGCGGAGGCCGGCCGCCGCGTGCTCCTCGTCGATTTCGATCCGCAGGGCGCGCTCTCTGCCGGTCTCGGCACCAACCCGCATGAGCTCGATGTCACCGTCTACAACGTGCTCATGGACCGCAAGGTGAACATCGAGGACGCCATCCAGCGCACCGGCGTCGAGAACATCGACCTGCTGCCGGCGAACATCGACCTTTCGGCCGCCGAAGTGCAGCTGGTCAACGAGGTCGCCCGCGAGCAGGTGCTGGACCGCGCGCTGCGCAAGGTCGAGGACAACTACGACGTCATCCTCATCGACTGCCAGCCATCACTTGGCCTCCTGACCGTCAACGCACTCACAGCGGCGCACGGCGTCATCATTCCGCTGATCTGCGAGTTCTTCGCCCTCCGCGCGGTTGCGCTGCTGGTCGAGACGATCGAGAAGGTCCAGGACCGGCTCAACCCCCGCCTGCAGGTGGACGGCGTCCTGGCAACCATGTATGACGCCCGGACCCTCCACAGCCGGGAGGTCATCGCCCGCCTGGTCGAAGCTTTCGGGGACAAGGTTTTCGAGACCGTGATCAAGCGCACCATCAAGTTCGCCGATGCCACGGTCGCTGCAGAGCCCATCACCACCTACGCAGGGAACCACTCCGGCGCGGATGCGTACCGCAGCCTCGCCCGGGAGCTGATCTCCCGCGGCGGCGCTCCGTAGGCCCATCCCTGCCTGATGATTCAGGACGCTTACGACGACGACGGCGATGCCTCCCTTCCGCTGCCCGAACCAGGGAAAGCGGGCCGGTTCGAAGTCCGGCTCGAGAACTTCAACGGGCCCTTCGACCTGCTGCTGAGCCTGATTTCCAAGCACGAACTGAACATCACCGAGATCGCGTTGGCAAAGGTCACCGACGAGTTCATCGGCTACATCAGGGCCTTCAGCGCCGCCGGAGACAGCTTCTCGCTGGACGAGGCGAGTGAGTTCCTGGTGATCGCGGCGACACTGCTCGATCTGAAAGCCGCCCGGCTGCTGCCCGCGGGGGAAGTCGAGGACGAGGATGATATTGCGCTGCTGGAGGCCCGGGACCTTCTGTTCGCCCGTCTCCTGCAGTACAAGGCATTCAAGGAGATCGCCCGTCAGATGGGATCCCGGCTCGTCGAGGAGAGCACCCGCTTCCCCCGTCAGGCCGCACTGGAGCCCCAGTTCGCAGCGATGATGCCGGAACTCACCTGGCGGATGTCGCCCACGGACTTTGCGGCTCTTGCCGCGAAGGCGCTCGAGCCGCGGGAGCCTGCACCCACCGAGGTCGGCATCGGGCACCTGCACGCACCGGCGGTGAGCGTCCGCGAGCAGGCGGACATCATCGGACACCGGCTCCAGGAGCAGGGCGTGTTGTCCTTTCGGCAGCTCACCGCGGATGCGGACTCACTCCTTGTCGTCGTCGCCCGCTTTCTTGCCCTGCTGGAAATGTTCCGTGACATGGTGATCGCCCTGGATCAGGCGGCGCCGCTGGGGGAACTGACCGTACGCTGGTCTGCCGGTGAGCGGACGTGGACTGCGGACAGCATCAGCGAGGAATATGATCAGGACGTTCCGCCGGTAACCGGGCGCGGGAACGAGGGGGAAATCCATGAGCGAACACACTGAGGACCACGCCGGGGGCGCGCCCGCTGTGTCGGCAGAGCCGCCGGTGCAGGACCTGGCATCCCTGCCCGGGGGAGTACCCGCCGCGCTGGAGGCCGTGCTCCTCGTGGTCGAGGAGCCCGTGACGGAGATGCAGCTCGCCGCGGCACTCGAAGTGCCGGTGGAGCGGGTGGCCGAAGCGCTGGCGGATCTGAAAGCCGAGTATGACGGCTATACTGGACAGGGCCCGGATACCGGACCGGCCCGGCGCCGGGGCATCGAGCTTCGAAATGTCGCCGGTGGCTGGCGGTTCTACACGCGCAGCGAGTTCGCCGCCGTCGTCGGACGGTTTGTTCTTGACGGTCAGAGCGCACGGCTTTCACAGGCAGCGCTGGAGACTCTCGCGGTCATCGCATACCGGCAGCCGGTCGCGCGTTCGCGGGTATCGGCAATCCGCGGGGTGAATGTGGACTCGGTGGTTCGCACGCTTGTTCAACGTGGGCTCATCACCGATGTCGCCACCGATCCGGAGACGGGAGCGGTGCTCTACGGAACAACACCGCTTTTTCTGGAAAGATTGGGTATCGGCACCGTCGCTGACCTGCCCAAACTTTCTCCGCACCTGCCCGGACTGGAAAACCTGCAGGACTTCGACGACACCACGTACTGACGTACAACAGCTAAGGACTTTTCAATGACACAGGCGCCCCGCTCCGGATCCGGAAGGAACCGCGCCGGCCGTAACCCTGCCACCGATTCCGCAGGAAAGAGCGGGAGGGACGCCGGCAGCGCTAAGTCCGCGCGCACCGGCGGCGGTTTCGCGGGTTCAAAGAGTGCAGGTGCCCCGCGCGGTGCGGGTGCGCCCAAGCGTGACGGTGCTCCACGGGG
>NZ_KI914618.1:109502-120880 GCF_000520475.1 Arthrobacter sp. 35/47 | reverse complement strand
GCCCAAGCGTGACGGTGCCCCGCGCGGTGCTGATGCTCCCAAGGGGGGCGGCAGCAAGGGCGCTCCGAAGGCAGCACGCAGCGGTCAACGTGGCGCATCAGCCGGTGCAGCGCCGTTCGGCAAGGAGCGGTTCGGCCGAAACCTCGGTGCAGTGCACCGTCCCCGCCGCCCCAAGGCTCCCCCCGTTGACCGGCTCGACGTCCACAATCCCGAGGGCGTCCGCCTGCAGAAGATCATGGCCTCCGCCGGCGTCGCCTCGCGGCGCGTGTGTGAGGACATGATCCGCGACGGCCGGGTTGAGGTGGACGGCACCATCGTCACCGACCTCGGCGTGCGGGTCGACCCCTCCAGTGCAGCCATCCACGTGGACGGCATCCGGCTGCAGCTCAACGAGACCATGGTCTACTACGCGTTCAACAAGCCCAAGGGCGTTGTCTCCACCATGGAGGATCCCGAAGGACGCCCGTGCATCAGCGACTTCCTGAAGAACCGCAAGGGTGAGCGGCTCTTCCATATCGGCCGGCTTGATGCCGCCACCGAGGGCCTGCTGCTGCTGACCAACGACGGCGAACTGACCAACCGGCTCACCCACCCTTCCTTCGAGGTGCCCAAGACCTATCTCGTGCAGGTCCGCGGACCCATGGCGCACGGCATCGGCGCCCAGATGAAGGAAGGCATCGAGCTCGAGGACGGCATCGCCAGCGTCGACTCCTTCAAGCTCGTTGACTCCACCCCGGGACACGTTCTCGTGGAAGTGGTGCTGCACTCCGGCCGCAACCGCGTGGTCCGCCGGTTGTTCGACGCCGTCGGCCACCCCGTCGAGCGCCTGGTCCGGACCCAGTTCGGGCCCATCCGCGTCGGCGATCAGCGCCAGGGCAGCATCCGCGTTCTCGGCCGCCAGGAAGTGGGGCACCTCCTGGCCGCTGTGGAGATGTAGCCGATGACCGTAACCAACGGCGGCACGCACCTGTCCGGGCCGGTGCTGATCGTCGGAACCGGCCTGCTCGGCACCAGTATCGGGCTCGGCCTGCGTGCCCGTGGACTCGACGTCGTCCTCTCCGACATCTCCCCGTCCACCCAGGCGGTGGCCCAGGATATCGGTGCCGGCCGGCCGCTTGATCCCTCGGATTCCGCCTTCGCCCCTGAACTCGTTGTGGTCGCGGCGCCGCCGGATGTCACCGGTGCGCTGGTGGTCGAGGCGCTGGCAGCCTACCCGGCCGCCGTCGTCGTCGATATTGCCAGCGTGAAGGATTCGGTGCTGAAAGCTGTGACGGAAGCAGGGGACGACGCCGCGCTGCCGCGTTATGTGGGCACCCACCCCATGGCGGGGCGGGAGAAATCCGGACCGGTGGCGGCCCGCGCGGAACTGTTCACTTCCATGCCCTGGGTGATTTGCGCCTCCGGGCAGAGCGCCCCGGATGCGGTGCGCACCGCTGAGGCGCTGGCGATCGATTTGGGCGCAGTTGTCTCCCGGATGTCCGCCGAAGAGCATGACCAGTCGGTGGCAGTCATCTCACACCTGCCGCAGGTGCTTTCCTCGCTGCTCGCGAGCCGGCTGCAGGACACCCCGGCGCATGCGCTCTCCCTTGCAGGGAACGGGCTGCGGGACGTCACCCGGATCGCCGCGAGCGATCCGCGGCTGTGGGTCCAGATCCTGTCCGCGAACGCGGGCCGCCTGGTGGAGATCCTTTACGGCGTGCGGGAAGACCTGAACCGGTTGATCGGGACGCTCGAGAACCCGCTGGGAGATGGCGCGCGGCTCGATATGGCGCAGCTGATGGCCGAGGGCAACATCGGGCAGGCGCGGATCCCGGGGAAGCACGGCACACCGCCCGAGGCGTTCGCCAGGCTCACCGTCCTGGTGGATGACGTTCCGGGACAGATCGCGCGGCTGCTCACCGAAATCGGTGACACCGGCATCAACCTTGAGGATCTCCGGCTCGAGCACTCGCCCGAGCGGCAGGTCGGCCTGGCCGAGATCTCGGTGCTGCCCGGCAAACGCCATGAACTCACAGATTTTCTTACGAGCCGCGGATGGAAGGTTGTTCAGTGACTGCTTCTCTTGCGCACTTCCGGTTGGGCAAGTCCCTGGTTGTGGCCATCGACGGACCGTCCGGTTCAGGCAAGTCCAGCGTCAGCCGGGAGACCGCCCGCCAGCTGCATGCGGCCTACCTCGACACCGGTGCCATGTATCGCGCGGTGACCCTGCACTGTCTTGAGAAGGGCGTCGACCTTACCGACGCAGGCGCGGTGGAACGCGCCTCCCGCGAGCTCGACCTGACCATCAGCACCCGGCCGGACACCGAGTCGGTGCTGGTCAGCGGCATCGACGTCACCGACGCCATCCGTGAGCCGCGCGTCTCCCAGGCGGTGAGCGCCGTCGCCACCACGCTCGGCGCCCGCGCCGAGCTGATCCGCCGGCAGCGGCAGATCATTGCGGACTCGCACCACCGCATCGTGGCCGAGGGCAGGGACATCACCACCGTCGTCGCACCCGATGCCGAGGTGCGCATCCTGCTGACGGCGAGTGAGGAAGCACGGCTGCGGCGGCGCGGCGACCAGCTTGGCGGATCCCAGACCGCCGATCAGCTGAAGCGGCAAGTCCTGGGACGTGATGCCAGGGACTCGTCCGTGGTTAATTTTCAGCAGGCCGCCAACGGGGTAGTGACCGTTGATTCATCGGACCTGGATTTTGAGCAGACAGTGACGGCGGTGCTCGACGTAGTTCGCACCGTCGCCCACCAATAAAACGAAGGATCGCACCATGAGCGAGAACCAGACCGAACTTGAGGAAGAGTACGAGCCCACGGGCGAGGACTCCGTAGCCGAGCACATCCATGCTCTGGATGACGCCGAGGCTGAGCGCCGGGCGGAATCCCTGCGCGCCGGTCTGGAGGACTATGAGCTGGACGAGGAAGACGCAGCCCTCCTCGCGCATGAGTTGGGAGATTACGACGACGAAGCCCCGGTCCGGCTGGATCCTGTCCTCGCGATCGTCGGCCGGCCGAACGTGGGCAAATCGACCCTGGTGAACCGGATCCTGGGGCGCCGCGAGGCGGTCGTGGAGGACACCCCAGGCGTCACGCGAGACCGGGTCATGTACTCGGCCACCTGGAACGGCACCAACTTCACGCTGGTGGACACCGGCGGCTGGGAGCATGACGCCCGGGGCATCCACGCCCGCGTGGCCGACCAGGCCGAGGCCGCCGTCGACCTCGCCGACGCCGTGCTGCTCGTCGTTGATGCCACGGTTGGCGCGACCGCCACTGATGAGGCAATTGTCCGCATGCTGCGGCGCAAGAAGAAGCCGGTCATCCTGATTGCAAACAAGGTAGACGACATCCAGAACGAGGCCGACGCCGCCGCGCTCTGGTCGCTCGGTTTCGGCGAGCCGATGCCCGTGTCGGCGCTGCACGGCCGCGGAACCGCGGACATGCTGGACAGGGCCGTGGAACTCATGCCGGAGTTTTCCGAGCATGGCGGTTTGGAGCGCTCCGGCGGACCGCGCCGGGTTGCGCTGATCGGCCGCCCGAACGTCGGCAAGTCCTCGCTGCTGAACAAGCTGGCCGGCACCGAGCGGGTTGTCGTTGACCCGCTGGCCGGCACTACCCGTGATCCGGTGGACGAGATGATCGAACTCGGTGGCCGGGTCTGGCGCTTCGTCGATACCGCGGGCATCCGCCGGCGCCAGCATATGGCGCAGGGTGCCGATTTCTATGCCTCGCTGCGTACGCAGTCCGCGCTGGAGAAGGCGGAGGTCGCCGTCGTCCTGCTCGCTGTTGACGAGGTGCTGAGCGAGCAGGATGTGCGCATTCTGAACCTTGCGATCGAGTCCGGGCGCGCGCTGGTGCTCGCCTTCAACAAGTGGGACCTGCTCGACGACGAACGCCGCCGCTACCTGGAACGCGAAATCGAGCAGGACCTCGCACATGTGGAATGGGCTCCGCGGGTCAACATCTCGGCGAAGACTGGCTGGCACAAGGACCGCCTGGTCCCCGCGCTGGACCGCGCTCTCGAGTCATGGGACAAGCGCATCCCCACCGGCAAGCTGAACGCCTTCCTCGGAGAGCTTGTTGCGGCGCACCCGCACCCGCTGCGTGGCGGGAAGCAGCCGAGGATCCTGTTCGGGACGCAGGCGTCATCCCGTCCGCCGCGGTTTGTGCTCTTCACCACCGGCTTCCTGGACCCGGGATACCGCAGATTCATTACACGTCGCCTCCGTGAGACGTTCGGCTTCGAGGGGACACCGATCGAGGTCAGCATGCGGGTCCGCGAGAAGCGCGGGCGCAAGAAGTAGCCGGTCCTCGTTTGCTGCGCCGGATTCCCCGCGTTCTGGCCGCTTCACCGGCGTGTTCAGGCCTTTCCGGGGTTCCTGACGCCGGTAACTGGGGGATCCGGTACGGTGATGTTTCTGCCTGTTCGCCCGGCGGGGCCGAGTTCGTCGTTGGGCGGGCGATAGGATAGGATTCTTTAGGTGGTTCGGACGGAATGGTCCGTGCCGATCGGGATGTGGCGCAGCTTGGTAGCGCACTTGACTGGGGGTCAAGGGGTCGCAGGTTCAAATCCTGTCATCCCGACCGTAAGGTCCCGGAAACTTCGGTTTCGGGGGCCTTTTTGGTTTCTCCGGACACTGCCACGCCACAGCAATTCTGTTAACTTCCCTTGGCATGCGAAATTTGTTGAATGAACACAGCTCAGCAGAAGACAAAGCCCCCTAGACCGCAACTTGTCTTTGATGTGTTGGGTACCTCCTGGGTGACGCCGCACATGGTCCGCGTGACGCTGGGCGGCCCCGGGTTTGAGCAGTTCCAGCCCAAGGACGTCACCGACAGCTACGTGAAGATCCTCTTCGCCAAACCGGAGCTCGGGCTTGAGCCGCCCTATGATCTCGCCGCGCTGCGCGAGAAGCTTCCAGCGGAAGACGTCCCGGTCACCCGTACCTACACCGTGAGACGGATTAATCAGGCGGACCGCACCATCGACGTCGACTTTGTTGTTCACGGCGATGAGGGCCTTGCCGGACCATGGGCTGCCCAGGCGAAACCGGGCGACCGGATCGCCCTGATGGGCCCCAACGGTGCCTACTCTCCTGATCCGACCGCCGACTGGCACCTGTTTGCGGGCGACGAATCCGCATTGCCTGCGATCAGCGCTGCCCTCGAAGCGCTGCCGGAAGATGCGGCCGGTGTGGCGTTTCTGGAATGCGGAGGTCCCGATGACAGGGTCGATCTGGTGAAACCGTTTGGGGTTGAGGTCAGGTGGATTCGCCGGGAGGTTCGAGATGACACAACGAGGGCGCTGCTCGCTGCCGCGGTTAGGGACTACCGGTGGCCAAGCGGACGCGTGCAGGTGTTTGCACACGGCGAGCGGGAATCGATGAAGGCCTTGCGCGACGTTTTTCTGAAGGAGCGGGGCCTGGGCAAGGACCAGCTGTCCCTCTCCGGCTACTGGGCCGCCGGCCGCACTGAAGACAGATTCCAGGCCGAGAAGCGTGAACCGATCGGTCAGGTTCTTCCTGCCTGACCCGACGGACGGCGGCGCGGCGCGCAGGGTGCGTGCGCGGTCCTGCAGAGTATGTTGGACCCATGGCATCCGAGGCGACAGTCTTATCCGTTGATGGGCCGCACGGCACCCGTGAAGTACGTATTTCAAGTCCACGCCGCGTCATGTGGCCTGAGCTTGGGTTGACGAAGCTTGATCTGGCGAAGTACCTGATCGACGTCGGTGAGGCGTTCATTGCCGCCAATGGTGACCGGCCGCTTGCGCTGCAGCGCTTCGGCGACAACATCGACGGCGAGCAGTTCTTCTCCAAGAATCCTCCCAAAGGAGCGCCGGACTACATCCGCTCCGTGAAGGTTGAATACCCCAGCGCACGGTCGCACCCGCAACTGGTGATCGATGAGCCTGCCGCTGCCGTCTGGGCGGCGCAGATGAACACCGTGGTGTTCCACCCGTGGCCTTCCAGGGCTGAGAATTCGGATAACCCCGATCAGTTGCGGATCGACCTGGACCCCCAGCCCGGCACCGACTTCGACGACGCTGTTCCGGCCGCAATCGAGCTTCGGAAAGTGCTTGAGGAAGCCGGCCTCAACGCCTTCCTCAAGACCTCGGGTAACCGGGGTATCCACGTATATGCACCGATCGAGCCGGTGCGCGAGTTCCTCGATGTCCGGCATGCCGTGATCGCTGCTGCACGTGAACTTGAGCGCCGCATGCCGGACAAGGTCACCACGTCCTGGTGGAAGGAGGAGCGCGGGGAGCGGGTGTTTGTCGACTTCAACCAGGCGAATCGCGACCGCACCATTGCCGGAGCCTACAGCCCGCGCGCGCTGGCACACGCGCCGGTTTCGTGTCCGATCACCTGGGACGAATTGGAGAAGGTGCATCCGAAAGACTTCACGATCCTGACCGTGCCGGGGCGGCTGCGGACAGTGGGGGACCCGTGGGCAGCTTTCCATGAGAAGCCGGGGACCATCGACACCCTGCTCGGCTGGTGGCAGCGCGACCTGGATTCCGGTTTGGGGGAGCTGCCCTTCCCGCCCGACTACCCGAAGATGCCCGGGGAGCCGCCCCGCGTCCAGCCGAGCCGCGCGAAGAAGGACAAGTAGTTTCCTTTTCCTAGCAGCCCCATGCGGACGGGTTCTCCGCGCAGGTGCCGTCGACGAGCCGGTTATCGGATCGCCAGATACTCACGAGGTGAGGTTCTGACTGGACCGCGGCTTGCCCGGCAATTGGAATCCAGGGCCCGCCATTGACGGAGTAATCACCGTTGAAACGTGTGGTGAGAACGAGGTTGTAGTCGCCTGTCGCGCCGTAGACATGGCTGGTGGGTGTTTCCACCAGGAGCCAGTCGACTTCCGGAACCGGGTTCCCCGCGGTTTGCGTGGTTTTTGTGGCGCCGTCGCCATAGTTCCAGTCGTATGCCACGGGCCATGCCCGGATGCGGACCTGGTCGCCGAGGGTATCGAAAGCGAACTCCTGCTCTTCCACGTCGGCCCAGAAATTGTTGTGTCCGCCGAGGAGCCCGAAATTGTTGGGCTCCGAGATGACGGCCGCCGCGATGATCGGCTGGCTCTGGAAATCCTCCAGTGTGATGACGACGGCGGGCTCCGCAGCTTCTCCGCCGTTCGGCGGCTCCGGCGTGGGGGAGCCCGGGTAGAGGCAGGATCTGTCACCGGTCCGCGTTTCCGACGGTGGACTGGTTGAGCTGTCGATGGCAATCCACTCGACCAGTTGGCCGTCGGGTTCAGCGTCGCACGCGGCGTTCAGGGTTACGCATACGGCAGGGTCCAGGTTGTTCAGCCGACCTTGGGTGCAAACTCGTTCGTATGTGTAGGTGATTGAGTCCCGCACTCCGGAATTTGCGGGAGCGCGTTCTACATGGCTCACCGGATTTCCGGGCTGGTCCGAGGCAATACGGTCCGACTTGTGACTGTCCGAAACGACGGTGCCGCCTCGAAATCCGCGCTCACTCGAATTGTCGGCTATTGCATCCATAGAGGTCGCAACTGAGACGACTAACGCACTAAGGAGTACGCATAGGCTAAAGGAGACATTGAGAAAGGTGCGTTTGACCCCCATCAATTCACCTCGATAGATCCGACGTCTGTCATTTCCCACGCGCCGTCCGCGTATATCGCGATGGCGAGATTCACTGCAGGTTCTGAGTACGCTGCGACTTCATCGATTACTTTGCCAGCCGAGTCGTAGACGACAATCGCTGACTGCGTTGTCGTAACGTAAGACTCAAAGGTCCCCTTTGTGGTTTTTTCGAACTTCGAGTCGAATGTCTTCATAGTCACGTCACCGCCCTGCATCCAACCCTCGTGAGCGTAGGAATCCGCGGTAGACGCTTCGACGTTTCGACAGGTGTCACATTCCGATCCAGTCACCGCCCAAAGCGGTTCGAAATCGTTTGTAGCCTGCGCGTAATTCAGCAGCTCAAACCACCACTCCGTAAACGCCTCAAGCCCCTCGACCGAATTCTCGTCCGCCAACGCGGGCTTCTCCGGAACCGGAATGTTCACGGCCGGTCCTGCGGCTGAGGCAGGGGAGGGAGTGGGTGTCGGCTCAGCAGAGGGTAACGCTGAAGCCGTCGCAGACGCCGGGACTGACGGCGCGGGCGTCTGAGCCACCCCGGGATCACCACCGGCGCACCCGCCGAGCACAAGAGCTGAAAGGGCGGCGCCGGCAAGGGCGCACACCACGCGAGACTGAATCATGAATTCCCCGACCGAATAGAGCCTACGACTACGTGTGAGCTGCCAACCATCCTAACCAGAGTCGGGTAACACGCCAGGGGTTATCCACACCCCCTCGTAATGAAGCTAGGCGAGGACCCTGCTGAGGTCGTAGGCCACAGGAATCTCGAGCTGTTCGAAGGTGCAGGAGCGCGGTTCACGGTCCGGCCGCCACCGCTCAAACTGCACGGTGTGCCGGAACCGGTCGCCCTCCATCTGGTCATACCGCACCTCGACCACCCGTCGCGGATGCAGCCGGACATAGGACACATCCTTCGCGGACGCGAAACGGCTCCGGTCCGTCTCCCCACGGACAATCTCACCGGATTCGTCCCGCATGACGTCAGGTTCCAGCTCATCCACGAGTTCCAGCCTGCGCTTGTCGGAGAACGCTGAGGCCCCACCGACGTTCCGCAGCTCCCCGCCGTCGTCATACATGCCAAGCAGCAGCGAGCCGACGCCCTGACCGCTCTTGTGCACGCGGTATCCCAGCACCACTGCGTCAGCGGTGCGCTTGTGCTTGACCTTGAGCATCAGCCTCTTGTTCGGCTCATACGCGGCAGCCAGCGGTTTCGCCACCACACCATCCAGCCCGGCGCCTTCAAACTCGACGAGCCACCGCCGCGCCAGTTCGACGTCGTCCGTCACCTGCGAAAGATGCACCGGCTCCGAGAACGTTTCCGCGATGCCCTCCAGGGCCTTCCTCCGTTCCGCGAACGGCACTTCCAGGAGGTTGTGGTCATCGATCCCGAGCAGGTCAAAGGCAATGAACGACGCCGGTGTCTGACCGGCGAGCATCCTCACCCTGCTGTCGGCCGGGTGGATGCGCTGCGAGAGGGCCTCCCAGTCGAGGCGTTCGGCACCAGGTTCTCCCCGACGGACCACAATTTCACCGTCAACCACGCACCGCTCGGGCAGGTGCTCCAGCAGCGCCTCCACCAGCTCCGGAAAGTACCTGGTGAGCGTCTTCGAGCCCCGGCTCCCGATCTCGCATTTGCCGTCCTCAACATGGATCACGGCGCGGAAGCCGTCCCATTTCGGTTCGTAGAGCAGTCCGCCGGGCACACTGTCCGCGGCGGGCACTTCACTGACCGCTTTTGCGAGCATGGGCTGGAGGGGGAACGGCAGGTCGCTCATACGTTGATCCTGTCTCATCAACCGCCGATTGGCTACGGACGCCACACCCGGGCGTCAGGGAACAGCATCAGGAAAGCCTTCGGAAAAGGGTGACGCATGGCACCGGCTCTGTGCCTATACTCGTTCGTGAGGCCCCCGATCGGAAGAGAAGGGGCCGCGCTTTGTTCAACCGCTTTGTGAGAGTCAATCCGTCCGGTGCCCACGAAAGGCCGACAATGAGCAACATTCCCGAAGACCTTTACTACACCGCCGAACACGAATGGGTCACCGCGCCCGACAACAACGGTGTTGTCCGTGTCGGCATCACTGATTTCGCCCAGGACGCGCTTGGCGACGTCGTGTACGTCCAGATGCCGGAGTCCGGTTCCAAGGTGGGCGCTTCCGACGTCGTCGGTGAGGTGGAGTCAACCAAGAGCGTCAGCGATATTTACGCACCCCTCACCGGCGAGGTGGTCACCCGGAATGAAGCGCTCGACGGCGACCCCGCCCTCATCAACTCGGATCCGTACGGTGATGGCTGGCTGTTCGAAATCAAGGTCGAGGACAACTCGGTGGTCGAGGAGCTTCTCAGTTCTTCGGAATACTCACAGCAGGTAGGCTAGAGTCACCGGCTCAGGCAAACCAATGGTGGCCAGCCGGGGAACCGGTTGGCCACATGTTTTTGGGGAAGGATTTTCATAATGGTAGGCGAGAACAACGCAGCCGCACAGGACGCTTCGGGATCCCATGTGCCCTCGCCTGAGACAACCACCATCGGGCTGCCTCCCCAGACCGCTTCAACCTCCGTTGAGCCTCGCCTGACCCGCGAGGAACTCGCCGCGGTTGCAGCGCTTCCGGCAGGATCGGCGCTGCTCATCGCGCATTCCGGCCCCAACGCCGGTGCACGCTTCCTCCTGGATGAGGACGTCACCACGGCCGGGCGGCACCCCAATGCGGATATTTTCCTCGATGACGTGACCGTTTCGCGCAAGCATGCCGAATTCCGCCGCGGCCCGGAGGGCTTCCAGGTGGTCGACTCGCGCAGCCTCAACGGAACCTATGTGAACAATGACCGGGTAGACGCCGTGGTACTGCGCAACGGCCACGAAGTGCAGATCGGCAAGTTCCGCCTCACCTTCTACGCCGCCGGGAGCGTGTCGCAGCCGCAGGGCCAGGCCTAGGCTCCTCCATGCCCTCCTCCCAGCCGTCCCGGCGACCCGTGGGCCTAGCCCCCGAGCGCGTCAGCGGGAACGTCCTGAATATCGGGGAGGTCCTCACCGAACTGACGGGGGACTTCCCGCAGATCAGTGCGTCCAAAATCCGGTTCCTCGAGGAAAAAGGGCTCATCACCCCGCAGCGCACCCGCGCCGGTTACCGGAAATACACACCGGTCGACGTCGAACGGCTGCGTTTTGTCCTCGCCCTCCAGCGGGACCAGTACCTTCCGCTGAAAGTCATCAAGGACTACCTTGACGCGATCGACCGGGGAGAGCGTCCCGAAAACCTGCCGGGCGGCGTCACACTCGGGCCGCGGATGGTGTCCGACCAGCTGGCCCGTGAGCTGGGATCGCACGCACGCCGCCTGACCAGGGAAACCCTCGCCGCCGAGGCCGGCGCTCGCCCGGAACTGATCCGCGACCTCATGTCCTTCGGCCTGATCGCCGAAGTCGAGGGCCGGTTCGACGAGCATGCCCTGAAGGTGACCCGAGCCTGCGTCCAGCTGGAATCCCACGGGATCGAGCCGCGGCACCTCCGCCCGTTCCGCGCTGCGGCAGATCGTGAACTCGGTCTCGTTGAGCGCGTCGTCGCGCCGGTCGCCTCCCGCCGCGACGTCGCCTCCAAGGCCCGCGCGGCGGAGACCGCCCGGGAGATCAGCGAGCTCTGCCTCAACCTGCACAGCGCCCTCGTCCAGGGCCAGATCGCACGGATGGAAAACTAGGAGGCAGCCATGATCGAGATGGATGTAGTAGGCGTTCGCATCGAACTACCGTCCAATCAGCCCCTCGTCCTGCTCAAGGAAAC